>URQD01000054.1:0-12447 GCA_900549905.1 uncultured Collinsella sp.
CCCTACCGGGAGTAGCGTCGAAGGTTGACAAAACTATAGGAACACCCAATGACTATTGACGGCCAAGGCAACGCCGATGTATTGGCGACGTCAGCGAGCGGGTCGCATTTGAGACAAGGTGACGTGAAACGAAAGGGCGCTGACCTTCTGGTCGCGCCCTTGAAGTTGAGCGTCAGATTGTCCAAATGCGGCCCGCGCAGCGTCGAGCCGTTACGCGGTTCGTAGAACCGCGTAACTAGTTAGTACATCTTTGCGCCGGCGGGGATGGAAGCGTCGAGCTGGATCAGATTGAGACGCTCCTCGCCCTCCTCCTCGTGGATAGCGCTGATGAGCATGCCGCAGCTGGGAATACCCATCATCTTGCGCGGAGGCAGGTTGGTGATGGCGAGCAGAGTCTTGCCGACCAGGTCCTCGGGCTCATAATAACCGTGAATGCCGGAGAGGATGGTGCGGTCGGTGCCAGTGCCGTCGTCGAGCGTAAAGTTCAGCAGCTTCTTGGACTTCTTGACGGCCTCGCACGCCTTGACCTTCACGGCGCGGAAGTCGCTCTTGGAGAAGGTATCAAAGTCGACGAACTCCTCAAACAGCGGCTCGACGGCAATCTTGGAATAATCAACCGTGGGCTTGAGCGGCTTGACGAAGGGGCTCGCGGTGTTGCCGGCCTCGGCAGCCTTGGCAGCAGCGGCACCGGACTGGAAACCCTTCTCGGGCTTCATGTGCGGGAACAGTAGCACGTCGCGGATGGAAGCCTGGTTGGTGAGCAGCATGACCACGCGGTCGATACCGATGCCGATGCCGCCCGCGGGAGGCATACCGTACTCGAGGGCGCGCACGTAATCCTCGTCGTACTCCATGGCCTCGTCGTCGCCGCCAGCCTTCTCGGCCATCTGGGCGGCAAAGCGCTCGGCCTGGTCGACCGGGTCGTTGAGCTCAGAGAATGCGTTGGCGTACTCGTGACCGGCAATAACCAGCTCAAAGCGGTGCGTCAGGCGAGGGTCGTCCTCAAAGCGCTTGGCAAGCGGGCTGACCTCGATGGGGTAATCGCACACGAACGTGGGGTTGACGATGGTGTCCTCGCCCAGCTCATCGTAGATCTCGGCGATAATCTTGCCGGCGGTCCACTCGGGCTTAATCTCCAGGCCCTTCTCGCGTGCGGCGGCAGCAAGCTCCTCGACCGGCGTGTCGATGGTGACCTGCTTGCCGAGCACGTCGGAGACGATGTCGGTCATGGGACGGCTGGCCCACTCACCAGAAAGGTCGATGGTCTGGCCCTGGTACTCGATGACCTCGGGATTGCCGATGGCCTTGTTAGCCGCCTTAATGACACCCTGGGCGAGCGCCTTCATGCCCTCGAGGTCGGAGAAGGCACGGTAGGCCTCCATCGTGGTGAACTCGGGGTTGTGGGTAAGGTCCATGCCCTCGTTACGGAAGATACGGCCGATCTCGAACACGCGCTCAAAACCACCGACGATGCAGCGCTTGAGGTGCAGCTCGGTGGCAATACGCAGGTAGCACTCCTGATCGAGCGCGTTGAAGTGCGTGATGAACGGCTTGGCAGTAGCGCCGCCCTGGATGGTCTGCAGGATGGGGGTCTCGACCTCCATGTAGCCGTCGGACTCCATAAAGCGACGGAAGGTGGAGAGAATCTGCGAACGCTTACGGAACGTCTCGCGAACGTCGTCGTTGGCGATCAGGTCGACATAGCGCTGGCGATAGCGGGTCTCCTTGTCGGAAAGACCGTGGAACTTCTCGGGCAGCGGACGAACGGCCTTGGCAAGCAGGGTCGCGCTCTTAGGGGCAACGGAAAGCTGGCCGCGCTGGGTGCGCACGACCACGCCGGTCGCGCCCAGGATGTCGCCCAGGTCGAGGGACTTGAGCGTATTCCAGGCAGCCTCGTCCATGTCGTTGATTCGGCAGAACAGCTGAATCTCGGCAGTCGCATCGCGCACGACGATGAACATGATCTTGCCCTGACCGCGCTTGGCGACCACACGGCCGGCGATCTTCACGACGTCCTCGGTGTCCTCGCCATCGGCAAGCTCGGCGTACTTAGCCTCGATATCGGCAACGTAGTCCTCAAGCTCAGAGTGCTCGGGATAGGGGTTCTGGCCCGCCTCGAACAGGGCGGCGCGCTTGGCCAGGCGGGTGGCGCGCTCGTCGTTGAGCGTCGATGCCTGATCTGCGGCGTTCTGGTTCTCTGCCATAAGTTAGCTCCTCAAACTAAAACGCTCCCCAGGATTCGGTCCCAGGGAGCGAAAACATACCTTTACGCGGGACCGTGGTCTAGCGTGCAATCTTGGCGATGGTGTAGACGCGGGTCTTGCCGGAAGGCGTAACGACCTCGACGGAGTCGCCCTCGCCGTGACCGATGATGGCGTGGCCGACCGGAGACTCGTTGGAAATCTTGTGCTCGAGCGAGTTGGTCTCGGTGGTACCGACGAGCGTGACTTCCATGACCTCACCGTTGGGATCAATCAGAGAAACGGTGGAACCGATGGAGACGGTCAGATCACCTGTGGTGGCAGCAACCTGAGCGTTGGCAAGGATGGCCTGGATCTCGGCAATACGAGCGGCGTTCTGGGCCTGCTTGTCCTTAGCGGCGTCGTACTCGGAGTTCTCCGAAAGGTCGCCGAACGCGCGGGCTTCCTTGATGTCCTCGACGATCTCCTTGGCGTAATCGCCCTCACGCCAAGCGAGCTCCTCGACGAGCTTCTGGCGGCCCTCAGCGGTCAGTACGATCTGGCTTGCGTCCATACGGATATCTCCCCAACTCTGATCAAACAATCAACTGTCAACAAAACGAAAAAGACCGGCTAGCCTGCGGGCAAGCCGGTCAGGTGCTCACCCCAAAGGGATGGGACTACTCTGCGTCCGCGTCGCTGTCCTCTGCCTGCTTCTTCTTGGCAGCAGCGAGCTTGGCCTCGAGCTCAGCGATCTCCTTGTCCTCCTCGGACTGCTCGACCACGACCTCCTCGGCCTGCTTGGTCTCGGCCTTATCGTCGCCCTCCATACCCTCGCGGATATTCTTGACGGTAGAGCCGAGGGACTTGCCGAGCTTCGGCAGGTTCTTGGGCCCGAAGATAATCAGGACAACGACGAGAATAATGATGAGCTCAGGAGCCCTCAGTCCAAACATGTAGACCTCCACAATACAGCGAGACAAGCTCGAATGAGTATACCGCGGGTATCGCGGTATCACAACAATAGCTAAAAAAAGGGACCGCAAGAAGCGGTCCCTCCTCATGCTCTGGTCGGGTTGACTGGATTTGAACCAGCGACCCCTGCGTCCCGAACGCAGTGCTCTACCAAACTGAGCCACAACCCGTTAGCTCGACTATAGTAACAAAGATTTCCGTCGCGTGCTAGAGAAATTTTTACTTCTTTGGCACTTCGATGCGAACCGTGTTGGGAATGAGCTCCGTCGCGCAGGACCACCAGCCGTTTTGCAGGGCAGCGTCGGCAAGCCTTTCGACCGTGGCGGCGGTGTCGCAAATGGCAAACGAGCAGGCGCCCGATCCACACACATCTACAGCAACCGTGCCGTCCTGTTTACGCAGCCAATCGAGAACCGTTTGAATCTGCGGCTCCATCTGTGCGGAAATGACGCCCAGGTTGTTATGGATGAGTGCATATGCCGTCTCGGCATCACCGGCACGCAAGGCAGAAGCTATCGCGCCGGGCTTGTCCGCAGGCACCGGGGCCTCGTCAAAACGTCGATAGGCTTCAATTGTCGAAACGCTTGCCTCGCGCGGCTTGACCAACACGACGGGTGTTGCGGGCAGCACGGGATACTCAGTTGCCAGCACGTCTCCCCCACCTACGTAGAACGAAGGGCTCGCGTGCAAAAAGAACGGGACGTCAGCACCAATGCCCCGCGCAATGTCGTCGAGCGCGGGGTCGGAGCGATCAATTCCCCAGAGCTCCGCCAAGGCGACAATGACCGCGGCCGCATCCGTCGAGGGACCGCCCAAGCCGGCGCACAATGGAATGCGCTTCTCAATCGTCACGCAGATGCTTGCCTCGCGACCATAATGCTCGGCCATAGCAACCGCAGCCCGATACGCCGTATTCTTTTGCATGGGAAAATCTGATGCCGGAACCGTCTGGACGGTCAGCGCCTGTGCCGGCGTAACCGTCACGGCATCGGAAAGACCGACAGCTGCCATCAGGGAATCGACCCTGTGGTAGCCGCGGTCATCGCGCTCGGTATGAACCCCCAAGTAGAGGTTAATCTTTGCCGGCGCGGAAAGAGTCAGGGACCGATCGGTCACCGCTAGTGCTCCTCGAGCTGATTGCCGAGCGGGGTAAAGATATGCTCGCCGCTCTCGGGGTCGAACAGCTCGACCTGACCGGTGAGGACATCGATATACTGGTAGGACTGACGCGACTTGCGCCCGCGACGTTCGTCAACCTCGACGATAAAGACGGCGGGGTGGACGCTCTTGATGGTGCCCATGCGCTCGACGACGCGGGTGCGGCCCATGTTGGCCTTCACCTTAACGCGATCGCCCACCATATCGGTCAGCTTCTCGTGGATGTCGTCGACGTGATTGACTTCCATCTCTTCCATGAACAGGGCCTCCAGAAGGTGCAATTCAAAAAGGGGATAATACCCCTAAGATAGACAAAACTCTAATACTATAGCACCCTGCTGCCGCCATACGCAAGTAGCTAATTTGGCTACTTACAGATTGTCGGTATCGAGGACGATGGTGAACGGACCGTCGTTGACCAAGTCGACTTTCATATCGGCGCCAAAGATGCCGTGCGCCACGTGTTCGACATCTTTGCGAACGAGCGTCAAGAAGTACTCGTAGAGCTCGTTGGCAACATCGGGGCGCCGGCATCGGTAAACGATGGGCGGCGGCCGTGACGGCAATCGGCGAACAGCGTGAACTGCGACACTACGAGAACCTCGCCGTCGACATCGGCAAGTGCCAGGTTGGTCTTGCCGTTCTCGTCCTCGTTAATGCGCAAGCCGCGGAGCTTGCCCCACAGCTTATCAGCCTCGGCGCGCGTGTCGCCGTGGCCCACGCCCAACAGCACCAGATAGCCACGCCCAATTTTGCCCACGTACTCGCCGTCGACCGTCACGCCGGCGTTGAGCACGCGCTGAACCACCGCACGCACGGCCTACTCCTCGCCCGTCAGTTTGGCGGATAGGTGCTCGAGCGCATGGAATCGATGGCTGATGGCGTTCTTCTCGTCCGCCGTGAGCTCGGCCATAGTCTTGCCCGGCGTATCGACCGGCAGGAACAGCGGGTCGTAGCCAAAGCCGTGATCGCCGCGGCCCTCGTGCGCGATAACGCCCTCACAGGCGCCCTCGCCATAGGTGACCAGGCCGTCCGTATCGATGAGCGCAACGACGCTCATAAAGCGCGCGGTGCGGTCCTCGTCTGCCACGCCTTCCAGATTCACGAGCAGCTTGGCATTGTTGGCGGCATCGTCGCCGTGAACGCCCGCGTAGCGCGCGCTATACACACCGGGCTCACCGTCCAGCGCGTCGACGACCAGGCCCGAATCGTCGGCGATGGCCATGAGCCCCGTCTCTTCGACGGCAGCCTGCGCCTTGATGATGGCGTTCTCCAAAAACGTCGTGCCGTTTTCCTCGGGGTCCTCAAAATCGCCCAGCTGGCCGAGCGCCACAAAGCGAACCTCGGGCATGACCTTGCCTAAAATGGCCTCGATCTCGGTGAGCTTATGGGCGTTGCCCGTTGCCACGACAATGGTCGCCGCCGGGTCGAGGGTGTCGATGTCGATCTTCTCTAGTGCCATGACTGGCCTCCTTGTCTCTATAGCAATGCCGCCCAAGGGAAACTGGCCTCGAGCCCTCTCCCCTCCCTGGCGACAGAAACCTTATACTTCGACGTTTTCCCAGATAAAACCTACCAAAATTAACATCCCTTTTTGGCAGGTTAGGCGATGGCTTGGCGCTGAAGCTCGATGAGCTCGGCGATGCCTTTGTCGCCCAGGTCGAGCAGGGCGTTGAGGCGCTTACGGTCAAAGGGCGCCTGCTCGCCGGTGCCCTGGAGCTCGATCATCTCACCGGTGTCGGTGGCGACGAGGTTCATGTCGACTTCGGCATGGCTGTCCTCGGAATAATCGAGGTCAAGCAGCGTATTGCCGTCGACAACGCCCATGGAGATGGCGGCCACCTGGCCGGTAAGCGGGATGCGCTCGATTTTGCCCGCCTCGACCCACATGGCGAGGGCGTCGTGCAGCGCCACCCAGGCGCCGGTAATGCTCGCCGTACGCGTACCGCCATCGGCCTGGATCACGTCGCAGTCGACGGTGACGGTGTACTCGCCGAGCGCCTTCATGTTGACGACGGTACGCAGGCTGCGGCCAATGAGGCGCTCAATCTCCATGGAGCGGCCCTTGCGGTTGGCGTGCTCGCGCTTGCAGCGCTTGCCGGTCGACGCCGGCAGCATGGCGTACTCCGCCGTTACCCAACCGGCCTTGGCGCCCTTGCGCCAGCCCGGCACGCCCTCCTCGATGGTGGCAGCGCACAGCACGCGCGTATCGCCGAACTCGGCCAGGCACGAACCGTGGGCGTGCTTCATGACGCCACGGGTGAGCTTAACGGGACGCAACTCGTTGGCGGCGCGGCCGTTGGCGCGGTTGACCTGCATGTACTCCATAGAAAGATCCTTTCGGCAAAAGGTGAAGGTGGGTCTTTGGTCGGTGACCTTATATCTATTTCAGTTCGTCGATATCGATATGTTCAATGCTCTTGAGCGGCTGACCAAAGATAAAGCTGCCCGCCACCGCAAACTCGGCAATGTTATCGGCCGTCGTGGCAAAACGATGCTGCGGCTCAGCGGCGTCGCCCGCCAGCTGCTCGCGGCGCATGAGGATATCGGTCAGCTCGCGCGTGGTCTCCTCGGCGGAACTTACGACGCGTACCCCAGGCCCCAGCGCATGGCGGATAGGTCCCACCAACAGCGGAAAATGCGTACAGCCGAGCACCACGGTATCGATACCGTGGTCGCGCAGTGGCTCAACCGTGGCACCCACCAGCGCACGCACGGCAGGCGTATCGAAGATGTCCTCGTTCTCAAGCCACTGCTCTTGCAGATGCGCACCCGAGGCGAGCTCGTGTTCGACAACCTCGACAAAGCTCGAGGCGGGGCAGCCGTATACGTCGACGCCGGCATCTAGATCCTGAATGGCGCGCGTGTAGGCGCCCGAGCGAATGGTGAGGTTGGTGGCGAGCACGCCCACGCGACGCGAACGGGTGCTGTTGATTGCCGCACGGGCACCCGGCGAGATCACGCCGATCACGGGAACGTCGAGCACCTGCTGGGCCAGACGCAAGGCCGCAGCTGTCGCCGTGTTGCAGGCGATGACCATAATCTTGACGTCGTGCTTCGACAGCCAACGGCCCGCCTGCAACGCAAACGAGCGCACCTCATCCTCGGTACGCGTGCCGTAGGGGCAGCGCTTGGTGTCGCCAAAGTAGTAGACGGACTCGTGCGGCAGCGCCGTCGCGATGGCGCGCGCAACCGTCAGACCGCCCAAACCAGAATCGAACACGCCAATCGGGCGCGTGTCGCCTGCCGGATTCTCGATATCGGACATTACCTCACCAGCCTCTCTCGAAAAGACATGTCCAAGTGCGGCGGCGGCGCGCTACGAACGCGCCGCGACCAGCAGCTCTGCCGTCGCCGCCCAACCGTCGACAATTTTGCCACGCGTAACGAAAGCGTTCTCGCAAGCAGCCAGGAACTCGGGCGCGCCGGCGCTCGTCAGGCCATTCTCGACCAGGCAGAACGTGCCCACGTGATCGGCCATGTAGAAGTCGGACTCGGAATCGCCGAGCGCGAGCGTCTCCTCGCGCTCGATCCCCAGGTGCTCGCAGAAGCGCGCAATGGCGACGCCTTTGTTGAGGCCCGCGGGGTTGATGTTGAATGCGCGACCGTCCTCGACGCGATCGAGCTCGAGCGTCGTCGGCTTGGACAGATGCGTCAGGTGACCGTTACAGGCCCACACCAGGCCACAGCCGGCCTCGTCGAGAATGGCCTGCGCCTCGTCATCGGGGATGTCGCCGCGCATGCCGACGGTAACCTCGCGGTACTTGTAGCCGGTCGACATGTCGTTGTGATACTCGATCTTGTGCGGCCAGCGGGCGAGGATCTTCTCGCACACGCCAGTCTGCTCGATCACCTGGTGCGGCGTGAGACCGCAAGATGGGTCGTAGGGCATGTCGCCGGTCAGATACTCCCAATCGTTGGCTTTGAGGTCGTACATGACCAGGCCGCCCATCTCACCAATGTAGGAGTTGAGGCCGAGCACGCGCGCGTCCTCGTGGATCATGGTACGGTTGCGGCCCGAGGTGGGAACCACCTGAATGCCAGCGCGGGCAAGTGCCACGACGGCCTCGACGAGTTTGGTCGAGGGGTTACCGTCGTTGTCGCGCAGCACGCACGAGCCGGGCGCGAGCATCGTGGCATCCAGGTCGGTAAAGACGTACTTGACCTTGGCCAAGCGCTCGCGCATCTCGCCCGAAAGCTCGGCAACGGTCGGCAGGGTGTTGTGGGACATGGTTACTCCGTTTACGTAGAAGGGTTTGGACTTGGACGGCATGTTTTGATTGAGGGAACACGCTTATGGCGACAGCGCACTCAGGGCGCCGCCGCCATCATGGTTCATTAGTCAAACTGGGTAACATCGATCAGGCGATTGGCCAGCGAAAGGTCGCTCTCGATGGGCACGAACTCGTCGCCCACGTGCATGAGCTCCTCGTCACCCTTTGCCAGCAGCAAGACAATGGTGGGAGCATCGGGGTTGACGTACTCCTCGCGCGCCGCCTTGAACGCCGCATGCACAGCGGCTTCGCGGTCGAGGATGATCTTGTTCGGCGTATCGTCGGGAACATGCTCGGCAAGCTCGCGACAGACCTTCATCGGGTCCTCGTGAGCCGGGTCCTCGTTGGCAAAGATCATCAGGTCGGAATATGGTGCGGCCTCGCGCGGAAGCTGCTCGCGGCGCTCCTGCGCCTTGCCGCCGGCAGCGCCAAACACTGCAATGACTGGGCTAGCGGGAAACGCGCGCTTGACCGACGAGAAAAGCGAACGGAACGAAAGCTGGTTGTGCGCATAGTCAACGACGCAGATCACGCGGCCGTCCTTCGACTCCACGACCTCCATACGGCCCGGTACACGCAGTTTGGAGAGGCCCTTCTTGATAGCCTCGATACCGATGCCGATCTCGCGCGCAGCGGCGATAGCGACCAGCGCGTTTTCCACGTTAAAGTCGCCCGCGATGCACAGCAGGACCTTCTCCCCCGCCTCGGACTCGTCGGCACACAGGCCATGCAGGTTAAACTCGATGTTAAAGCCGACCATGCGCACATCGCTCGCCCACAGGCTTGCCTCGGGATGCTCGACGCCAACGGTCACCAAGCGCTCGGCCGTCGACGCTGCCTCCAACACACGGTCAACCTCTTCGGTGCCCAGATTCACCACGGCGGTCTTCGCCTGGTCAAAGATCCTGAGTTTGCTCTCAAAATAATCCTCAAACGTGGGGTGTTCGATCGGCGAGATGTGGTCACGGCCGATGTTGAGGAAGCACGCCACGTCAAACGGCAGATTCTCGACGCGTTGGTACTTGAGCGCCTGGCTCGAGACCTCCATGACCATGGACTGGCGACCTGACGTGCGGCAGTTGGCGATATGGCGCCAGACCTCGGGGGCCTCGGGCGTAGTATTGGTGCTCTCGTAGCACTCGATGCCATCGTCGGTACTCACCGAGCCGATCATGCCGCAGGACTCGCCCGCTGCCTTGATGATGGACTGAAGCATAAAAGCGGCCGTGGTCTTTCCCTTGGTACCGGTGATGCCCACGATCTTGACATCGTGGTCGGGACGGTCGTAGACCTCCGGCGGCAACAGGGCCATGGCCGTGCGAACGCTATCAACAACCAGCATCGCAGCACCGCTCTCCTGCGCCAGCGGCTCCAGAGACTCGACCAGCGACTCCTCGCACACAAATGCGACGGCGCCCGCATCGAGCGCCATGCTCAAAAACGCGGGCTTAAAGGCAGCACCTTTGCAAAAGAACACGTCACCTGCCGAGACCGCGCGCGAATCAAACGAGCAGCCGGTCACGGCACGCTCGTCAACCTGCTCTGATGCGCGCAGCTTACCGCACACATCGAGAAGCTTGGCAAGCGTATCGACCGTGGTCACGGTCGCGGAATCCGAATGGTGCATCTTTCACCTTTCTCAGCCATTTGGCAGGGACGGTTTTTATAGTAACTGAAACGCACCCACGCAAAAACGGCTCCCGGAGGAGCCGTTACGCGCAGGCGTTCGTAAGCCGAGGCTAGGCAGCCTGAACAGCGGGCTGGTCCTCGTCGATAAAGAAGCGCTTGTACCACACCAGGAACACGAGCGGCGTATAGATCTTGCGCTGGAAATCGCCCTTGCCCGCAAAGTGCAGATCGAGCAGGTGCATGAGCTCGTCGGTATCGAAGAACTCGCTTGCCCACGGCGCGGTGAAGTACTCCTTGACATAGTCGTACCACTTTTGCTCGCGCAGCCAGTAGACAATCGGCACCGGGAAGCCCACCTTGGGACGGGTGGCCCACTCATCGGGCAGCGACTTGTTGGCAGCGTGGCGGAGTACCTGTTTGTTGCCGTTCTCGTTGATGCGGTAGCGGTCGGGAATGTGCTCGGCGAACTCCATGACTTTGCGGTCCAGGAAGGGCACGCGCAGCTCCAGCGAGTGCGCCATGCACATCTTGTCGGCCTTGAGCAGAATGTCGCCCGGAAGCCACATGTTCATGTCCAGGTACTGCTTCTTGACCAGCTCGGGCTGACCCTTCACGCGCGCATAGATGGGAGCGGCAAGCTCGAAGGCGCCATCGCCGGTGTTGTACTCGGGCTTGAGCACGCTGTCGACCTCGCGCTCCGGCCATACCAGAGCCTGTCCCAGGAACGACTTCTCGGGGATCTCGGCACCCTTGACCAGGAAGTTATGTCCCTTGAAGTACGGCATATGCAACGCCAGGTTACCGAGCGCGCGACGGATGGGCAGCGGCACCATCTTTTTGTACTTGCGGACCGGGACCGTGTCCTCGTAGTAGGCGTAGCCGCCAAAGAGCTCGTCGGCGCCTTCGCCCGAAAGCACGACGGTGACGTCCTTGCGGGCCATCTCGGCCAAGAACCACAGCGGCACGGAAGACAGGTTGGACTGCGGCTCGTCCATGTGATACTGGATGTCCTCGAGCGCACCGAAGAACTCGTCAGCGGTAATCATCTTGCGGACATTCTCGACGCCGAGCTTATCGGAAAGCTCCTTGGCATAGTTGGTCTCGTTAAAGTTCTTGTAGTCAAAGCCCACCGAGAAGGTCTTGTCGGGCATGAGGCAAGCGGCAATATAGCTGGAGTCGACGCCACCGGAGAGGAACGACGCGACCTTGACGTCGGCGATGCGATGGGCCTCGACGCTCTCGTGCACGACCTCATCCAGCTCGTCGACGTACTCCTCGAACGGCTTCTCGACGGCAGAGTAATCGCAATCCCAGTAGCGCTCGATGTTCATCTTGCCGGTCGGGATATCGACGGTAAAGTAGTGCGCCGGCGGCAGCTTGTAGACACCCTCGAAGAAGGTCTCCTCGGTTGCCGAATACTGCAGCGTCATGTACGGACGCAGGGCCTTTTTGTTGACCGCCTTGTGGAAGTGCGGGTAGTCCAGGAAGCTCTTGATTTCGGAGCCAAAGAGCACGCCCGGCGCGCCGTCGCCCGCATCGGCCATGGGATAGTAGTAGAGCGGCTTGATGCCAAAGATGTCGCGGGCGCCAAAAAGCTTGTTCTTCTTCTTGTCCCAGATGACGAAGGCGTACATGCCGCGCAGGCGATCGAGTACGGCCTCGCCCCACTCCTCGTAGCCGTGCAGGAGGCTCTCGGTGTCGGCTCCACAGTGGAACTTATAGCCCTTGGCCTCGAGCTCGGAACGGAGTTCTTGGAAGTTGTAGATCTCGCCGTTGAAGACAATGACGACGCTACCGTCCTCATTGGCCATGGGCTGAGCGCCGGCCTCGGTCAGGTCGAGGATCGACAAGCGGCGGAAGCCGAGGGCAACGCGGCCGTCGATAAACTGGCCGCCCATGTCGGGACCACGATGGACGATGCGGTCCATCATCTTGGTGAGCACCTCGGATTGGTTATCCGTCCCACCGACAAAACCGACAAAACCGCACATATACTATCCCCTCTGCTGTTGCTGGGTATCAAATCGAATCAGTAGCTTTTGAGTATACCCGAGGGCGTAAAGAGGGGCGGAATGTTCAGGCAATCTCAACTGAATCAGCTCCGCTGTGACACGCGTCGGTTACCTTTAATGGATATGAGGTGAATGAGGCGATTGTTTTGCTATACTCTCTCCGCACGGGCGATTGGCGCAACGGTTAGCGCAGGTGCTTTACACGCACAAGGCTGGGGG
>URQD01000055.1:0-12075 GCA_900549905.1 uncultured Collinsella sp.
GCTGGCTGTGGCTGCCGATAGCGGCACACAGGCCTGCGTTATGGCGCCCACGGGCGTGCTGGCGCGTCAATATGCCGATAAGACCGGCCCTCTGCTCTCGCAGGCCGGCATGTCTTGGGCGCTTCTGACGGGTGCCACGCCGGCCGCAGAGCGCGAGCGCATCCATGCACAGCTGGAATCCGGAGAGCTCGACGTCCTCTTTGGAACCCATGCGGTCCTTTCGGATAACGTGGCGTTTAAGTATCTGTCGCTCGTAGTCATCGATGAGCAGCACCGGTTTGGCGTCGGCCAACGCAATGCCTTGCGCGCGAAGGGCCCCGGTGCCGATCTGCTCGTTATGACGGCAACGCCCATCCCGCGTACGCTGGCGCTTTCGGTCTACGGCGATCTGGACACGAGTATCATCCGCCATCGGCCCGTCCCTGGCGCTGGCGTGACGACACGCGTGCTTACCGAGTCGAGTCGCGACCTTGCCTATGGCGCCATCCGCGAGGCGCATGAAAAGGGTCAGCAGGCCTACGTGATTTGCCCGCTCGTGGAGCCGAGTGACTCGGCCGATGATCTGGAGGACGTGCCCGGTATCGTCCGCGACGACGAGGGCCGCGTGACGGTCCCCGTGCCGCTGCACGATACGGCGACCGAGCTCGATCGCCTGCGTCTGGCGTTGCCGGGTCTTGCCATCGAGCGCCTTCACGGCCGCATGCCAGCGGGGGAGAAGGACCAGGTTATCGATGCCTTTAAGCGTGGCGAGATTGACGTGCTCGTCTCGACTACGGTGGTCGAGGTGGGCGTCGACGTGCCTAACGCCACCGTCATGGTCATCGAGAACGGCGAGCGCTTTGGTTTGGCGGCGCTGCACCAGCTGCGCGGTCGCGTGGGCCGTGGCAGCGTGTCGGGCACGTGCCTGGTCATGACGCACTCCAAGGGCAACGGCGGCGCTTCGGCAGCACAAGATCGCCTGCAATCGCTCGAAAAAACCTCGGATGGCTTTACGCTCGCCCAGATGGACCTGCGTCTGCGCCACGAGGGCGAAATCCTGGGGTACCGCCAGCATGGCGGAGTGACCCTGCGCTTTGTCGACCTGGATGCCGACGAGGAGCTGATCGAGTGGGCCCATTTGGACGCGGTTGAGCTCTTGCGGTATGCTTGCAACCTTGACTCCGTGGCGACGCGCCCCCTGCGCGATGCGGTCGCCATGCGATATCGACACATTTTTAAGGAGGTCAGCGGAGGATGAGAATCATCGGCGGCGAATGGCGCGGTCGTAAGATCGAGGAGCCCCGTGGTCGCGATGTCACCCGCCCCACGACCGATCGCGTGCGCGAGGCATGCGCATCTATGGTCATGTCGGCATTCGACTTCGATCTGGACGAGGTCCGCGTGCTGGACGCCTTTGGCGGCTCCGGTGCCTTAGGGTTAGAGATGCTCTCACGTGGTGCCCGCTCGCTCACGACGTTCGAGATCGATCGGAATGCCGCGCGGCTCATTACCAAGAATATCGAGTCGCTCTGCCGTGACCGTGCGCGTTGGCGCGTGATAGCGGGCGACATGCTGGCGAGTGCCTCGCGCGGTCGTGTGCCGGGCGGCCCCTTTGATCTGGTCCTGCTCGACCCGCCCTATGCTTTTGGTGCCGAGCCGGTCGAGGAGCTGCTGCAGAAGCTGGCTCAGCAGGGTCTGCTTGCACCTGGCGCTTATGCCCTGTTTGAGCATGCCGCCGCCGATGCGGGCGCGCATCCGGCAGGCTTTGAGATCGTGCGCGAGAAGCGCTACGGCATTACCTCGGTCGACCTGCTTCGTTGGGTCGGCGATGACGATGGTGAGGAAGATTGCGCTGGCACCGATGCTCACAACAACGATGCCACGACGTTTCAGGAGGACGACCATGAATGACACCATCAACCGCGTGATCGTCCCGGGCACCTTCGATCCCATCACGTTTGGCCATATCGACGTCATCCGCCGCGCCCGCCGCATCTTTCCCAGCGTGATCGTCGCTGTTGCCGAGTCGCAGGGTAAAAACGGTGTGGGTACCACGTTTATGCTCGATGAGCGCGTGGCGCTGGCCCGCGAGGCGCTCGGTGATATCGACGGCGTCGAGGTCCTGCCCTTTACCGGCCTCTTGGTCGACTTCGCTCGCGAGCAGGGGGCGGGGGCCGTGGTCAAGGGCCTGCGCGCCATGACCGACTTTGAGTACGAGCTGCAGCAGGCAGATCTCAACTATCGCTTGGATAACGAGCTGGAGTCCATCTTTGTCATGAGTGCGCCGCAGTACGGCTATATCTCGAGCTCGGTCGTTCGCCAGATCGCCTCACTCGGCAGCGATGTATCGACGTTTGTCCCGCCCAACGTGGTCGAAGCGCTCAGACATCGCTTTTCGTGACGTTTTTTATTGCCTGGTGGCATGTGGTAAACTAGCACGATGATATGTTACCTATGAAAGGAGACCGGATGCCGGGCGAGAATTTTCCTGGCGATAGGATCGTCAGCTTGGTCGATGAGCTCGAAGGGCTGATCGAGGAAGCCAAGCCGCCTTTCGGCAAGAACGCTCAGTTCAAGGTCATCGACGCCGACGTGTTCTTCAACATCCTCGACGAGATCCGCATGAGCTATCCCGAGGAGTGGCAGAAGTCCCGCCGTATCCTTAAGGAGCGCGAGGAGCTTATGGCTTCCGCCGCCGCCCAGGCCGATTCCATCATCGCCGACGCTCAGCAGCAGGCCCTCACCATTGCCGGTGAGCAGGAGATCGTCCGCTTAGCCCAGCAGCAGGCCGACGACATCCGCGATCGTGCCCAGCAGTACGAGCGCGAGACGCGTTATGCTGCCGAGGACTATGCAGAGCAGGTCTTTACGCATCTGGAGGAGAACCTCAAGAGCCTGACTGGCACCGTTACCCGTTGCCGTCAGCAGCTCAACGAGGGTGCCGCTCAACAGAATGGTCAGTGGTAATGGCTGAGTTCCCGAGCGTTACCGTCGATCTTTCCGAGCAGCTCGAGTTTCCTGGAGATTCGTATCCGCTGACCGGCAAGGTCGATGTTGCCACCTACACGGTGGGCGAGAAGGAGTACCAGCTACAGGACGGCATCGACTACGACGTTGTCTTTACCAATGCCGGTACCGGTGTCTTGCTCACGGGCATGGTCCGCGCGCACGCCACCGGCGAGTGCGACCGTTGCCTGGAGTCTGCCTCGTTTGATATCGCCGGCGAGATCGAGGAGTTCTACCTCTTCGAGGAGCCCGAGGATCCCGAGGCCTACGAGGACGGCTACGAGCTCCTGGGTGAGGACCGCATCGTCGATCTGGGTGAGCCCATCAACGACGCGGTCGTCATGGACACGCCGTTTGTCGTTCTGTGCAAGCCCGATTGCCGCGGCCTGTGCCCCACTTGCGGTTGCAATCTCAACGTCGAGCAATGCGATTGCGCCGCCCAGGCAGAGGCAGAATGGGCCGCTGCCACGGAAAATCCATTTGCAGCATTGAAGAATCTCAAGCTCGATGAGTAAAACTGTGGTAGTATCACTACTTGCGCGTAATCGCCACACTGGATAGTTCATAAGGAAGGTCACTATGCCCGTACCTAAACAAAAGCAGGGTCGTATCCGCACTCACACCCGTCGTTCCGCCAACATGAAGATCTCGGCTGCGGCTCAGTCCACGTGCCCCCGTTGCGGCGCTGTCAAGCTTCCGCACCACGTGTGCCCCAGCTGCGGTTTCTACAAGGACCGTGAGGTTATCGTTACCGAGTAACGGTATACTCTGGATGCGATGCCGTTCCAAATGGAACCACAATGGCCGGCTCAATGAGTCGGCCATTTTTGTATAAGGAGCATGTATATGAGTAACGTTCGCGTTTGTGTAGACGTTGTGGGTGGAGACGAGAAACCTCAGGTTGTTCTCGATGGTATCGAGGCTGCACTTGCCGTCGATCCCGATATCGAGGTCTTGGCAGCTGGCCCCGCCGAAATCGTCAATCCCTTTGCTGCTTCCCACGCACGTGTTGAGGCCCTTGAGGCACCCGACGTTATCGCCATGGATGACGATCCCATTCGCGCCGTGATGACCAAACGCAAGTCTTCGATCGTGCTGTCGTGCCGCGCTATCAAGAAGGGCAATGCTGACGCGTTCTTCTCTGCCGGTTCGACCGGTGCCATGACCGCTGCCGCTACCGCCTATGTGACGCCGTTTAGGTATCAGGCCGAAGGCAAGAAGCAGCCGGTGCGCCCCTGTCTGACCAATGCACTGCCCAATCGCGCCGGCGGCCTGACGGTGCTGTGCGATATGGGCGCCAACCCCGATGTCGAGGTGGACGATATGGTGCGCTTTGCCCAGATGGGCGCCGCCTATGCCCGCGTCGTTTTGGGTATCGAGCATCCCCGCGTGGGCCTGCTTGCTAACGGCACCGAGGACGAGAAGGGCTCCAACTTTACCAAGTCCTGCTTCCCGGCCATGAAGGCTGCCGTTCCCGGCTTTGTGGGCAACTGCGAGGGTACCGACCTTACCTCGGGCCACTTCGATGTCGTCGTGGCCGACGGCATGTCGGGCAACATTGCGCTCAAGGCCACCGAGGGCGCTGCCAAGTTTTTGTTGCAGGAGCTCAAGGGCGTCTTTATGTCTTCGCTTGGCACCAAGATAGCCGCGCTGCTCATTAAAAAGCAGATGCGTGAGATAAAGGCCAAGCTCTCTGGCGACGCCAAGGGCGGCGCGATTCTTTTGGGCCTGCGCGGCGTGGTTCTGATCGGCCATGGCGCCACCTCGGTCGAAGCTGTTAAAAACGGTACGCTTGCGGCGGCCGAAGCCGTGCGCGCCGGGCTGGTCGAGAATGTCGCCAACTCCATGGACGGCATCGTTTTGTAAGAGCGAGTTAGAGCGCTGTTATGTGCCTCGCGGCCTGCTTCGTGGGGTAGAATCAGAACCGTGTCTTGGTACCGCCCGGGCGGTACCATTCTTTTGGTATTCATGCACTATGAGAGGAAGCGCTATGGACCGCTCCGAAATCTTCGACAAGATCGCCGAGGTCGCTGCTGACGTTCTGGGCGTCGATGTTGCCGAAATTAGCGATGAGACCACCTTTGACGATCTCGATGCCAACTCGCTCGAGCGCCTGCAGCTGGTTACGGCTATCGAGGACGAGTTCAACCTCGAGATCGATGACGAGACTTTGCTCTCGCTCAACTCTGTCGCCGACGCCGTCGACGCGATCGAAAACGCCAGGGAGGCCTAGGTCTTGGCTTTGTCTGAACGACTTACGCGTGCCCAGGAAATTCTGGGCCACGAGTTCAATAATAAGGTGCTTCTGCGCGCGGCGCTTACGCATCCCTCGGCAGTCGAGGGCCAGCCGGTTTCTGCCAGCTATGAGCGCCTTGAGTTCTTGGGCGATTCCATTTTGGGCGCCGTCGTCGCCCGTTCGCTCTTTGAGTCCTATCCCGAGTTTGACGAGGGCAAGCTCACGCGCCTGAAGGTGTCGCTTGTCTCGGGCGCTACGCTATCCGAGGTGTCGCATGAGCTGGGCATCGACGACATCATCATCTTTGGTGCCTCCGAGACCGGTACCGGCGCGCGCGGCCTGCACTCGGCGCTCGAGAACGTCTACGAGTCGCTCGTGGGTGCGCTGTACTTGGATGCCGGCTGGGATGTTGCGGCGGACTTTATCCATCGTACGCTCAAACCGCACCTGGCCTCCGAGCGTGCCGAGCACCCCGCGAACCCCAAATCGTTCTTGCAGGAGTGCGTGCAAGCCGACGGTCACGAACCCCCGGCGTATAAGCTCGTTGGCTCCGAGGGCCCGGCGCATGCGCCCACCTTTACCGCCGTGGTGTTGATTGATGGTATTCGCCAGGGTCGCGGCTCCGGCTCCTCAAAGAAGGAAGCCGAGGGAGCCGCTGCACTCGAGGCACTTGACCGCATGGGCTACACCACCAACGGCGTGATTCTCAACAAGAAGCCTGTTTAAGCGAGGAACCGTGTATCTCAAGTCCCTCACGCTCAAAGGGTTCAAGTCGTTTGCCGACCGCGCCCATATGACGTTTGAGCCGGGCCTGACCGTCATTGTCGGTCCCAACGGCTCGGGAAAATCGAACATCTCTGACTCGATTCTGTGGGTCCTGGGCGAGCAGAGCGCCAAGCAGCTGCGCGGCCAGGCCATGGAGGATGTCATCTTCTCGGGCTCGTCAGCGCGCAAGCCGGTGGGTGTGGCCGAGGTCACGCTGGTGCTCGATAACTCGGACCATATGCTGCCTGTCGACTTTGACGAGGTGGCTATCACCCGCCGCATGTACCGCTCGGGCGAAAGTGAGTACCTCATCAACTCGAGCCCGTGCCGCCTGATGGACATCCAGGACATCCTGCACGATTCTGGCCTGGGCAAGGATACGCATTCCATCATCAGCCAGGGCAAGCTCGATGCCATTTTGCAGAGCCGCCCCGAGGAGCGCCGCGCCCTCATTGAGGAGGCCGCCGGCATCTCCAAGCACAAGCGCCGCAAGGAGCGTGCGCTCAAAAAGATCAAGTCGATGGACGAGCACCTAACCCGTGCCCGCGACATCAATAAGGAGATCGCCCGTCAGCTGCGGCCGCTGGAGCGTCAGGTCGATCGCGCGCGCAAGTACAAAGAGCTGTCCTCGCGCGCGAACGAGCTTACGCAGATGCTGGCCGTCGACGAGCTGCGTTCGCTGCAATCGCAGTGGAACGACCTGGAGAGCCGCTCTAAGGAGGGCGCCGCCGAGCTGGAGCTTGCGCAGTACCGTCTGGGTGAGAAAGAGCGCGAGCTCGAGAAGCTCCAGGTCATGCTCGAAGAAAAGGGCCTGTTTGTGGGCGACTTGGGCGAGCAGCGCCGGCACATGCAAGATGTGGTCGGCCGCATTAATTCTGACATGCGCCTGCTCGAGGAAAAGGGCCACAACATGGTGTCGCGCCTGTCCGACATGCGCGGCCAGATCTCGAGCTCCGAGCATCAGCGCCGTCGCGTAGTCGAGGAGCTCGAGGATGCGCGTGCCCAGCTTGAGGAAGTGACCGGCGCGCATATGCAGGCCCAGGAGGACGTCGACGCCGCTGGTCCTGCCGCCGCCGAGCTTCACGAGCGCCGCGTGGCGCTTGATGCGCAGATTTCGCAGTTCATGCGCGAGCAGCGCGATGTGCAGCGTGTGGCCGATAACGCCGCGCTCGAGCTCGCCAAGGTGAAGGATTCGCTTTCCAATGCCGAGGTCGAGGACAACATGTATGCCTCGCGCCTGGAGCAGATTGATGAACAGCTCGAGGAGGTCACGGCATCGCTTGAGAGCCGCCGCGACCGTGCCGAGGAGCTTGAGAGCGCCCTTGAGGCGGCTCGTCAGGCCCAGAGCGATGCGCGCGAGGCCACCGAGACGGCACGCGCTGCCCTCAAGGACCTGCGTGCCCGCGAGGGCGAGGCGCGCAACAAGCTGTCCGAGGTACGCTCGGAGCTTGCCAGCCAAAAGAAGCTCGATGCCCGCATGGCAGACAGCTCGCCGCTCGTAAGCCGTCTGGTGGGCGCGCTGGGCGACGATGTTTCGGGCCGTCTGGGTGATGTGCTCGAGGCACCGCGTGAGCTTGAGGGCCTGGTTGAGCAGCTGCTCGCCGGCGATATCGATGCCCTGTTGTTCGATAACGCTGCCGCACTCGAGCGCGCCGGTCGCGCTGCCCTGGACCAGAAGAAGGCCTCGGGCGAGGCGCTGCTGATGGCGCGCGGCGTGAGCGGCTCTGCTGCCGCCGAGAGCGCTGCCGGTTCGCGTCTGGTCGATCGCCTGTCCGTGCGCGCCGGTTATGGTCCGGTTGTCGAGGCACTGCTCGGCGGCTATTACGTGGTCGATGATTTGGCTGCCGCACTGGCCGCGCCCGTCGTTGACGGTGTGACCTACGTGACGCCCGATGGCGCCCGCGTGAGCTGTGGTGGCCTGGTGCGTGTGGGGCTCGATGCCGGCGAGGCTTCGGGCGCTTTGGAGCGCAAACGTCTTATCCGCGAGCTGGAGGGCCTGGAGCCCGATCTGGCTGCCGTGTTTGAGCATGTGTCGGACCAAGTCGTTGAGGCCAACGTCGCCGTCGAGGAGGCCCGTGCCGCCGAGGGCGATGCCGCTGGCGAGATCGCCCGTCTTGAGGGCGAGCGCCGCTCGCTGCTCTCCGAGATCGGCCGCCTGGAGCAAAGCGCCAACAATGCCGAGGTCGAGCGGGTGCGGATTTCCAAGCGTCGCGAGCAGGCCGCTGAGGCCGTTCGCGCCGCGCGTCCGCGCGTGGACGAACTTACCCGTTCGCGTGACGAGGCCCGTGCGCAGGCGAGCGACTTAGGCTTGCAGATTGCCGAGGCCAACGACGAGCTCGATCGCGTGCGCCGCGACGATTCCGAGGCAGCCGGCAAACTCGCCGACGCCAAGGTTCGCCTGGCCCAGACCAGCGAGCGCCTTCGTTCGCTGAAGGGCCGCGTGCCCGATCTGGAGCATCGCCTGGAGGGCATCGACCGCCGTATCCGCGGAACGCGCCAGGCCTCGCGCTCGCTCGAGCTCCTGCGCCTGCGTGTCGACCCCATGCACGAGCGCTATTCGGCCCTGCTGGAGCGCGCGTCGGATTGGGCTGCGCGCCTGCGCGACCAGGCGTCGCTCGAGGAGGCGGACTCGGCCTCGCTCAAGAAGACCATCGAGGACGCCAAGACCGAGGTCGCCCGCGCCAAAGAGCGGGTCGATGTTGCCGCCACGACGCAAAATGAGTTCAAGGTGGCGCGCGGCAAGCTCGAGGTACAGGTCGAGGCTGCCATCAAGGCCATCACCGCCGATGGCACCACGGTGCTCGAGGAAGCGCTCATGCTTCCTGCGCCTACCGACCGCGACGCCGCCGAGCGCGAGCTCAACCAGCTCGTGCGCCAGATCAACAACCTGGGCCCTGTGAACCAAGTCGCCATGGAGGAGTACGAGCAGCTCAAGCGCCGTGCCGATTACATCGAGGAGCAACTTGCCGATCTGGAGAGCGCGCGCAAGGCGCTCACCAAGATCACGGTGGCCATCGACCGCAAGATGCGCAAGGCGTTCCTGGTGACGTTTGAGAAGGTTGATGCGAACTTCCGCGAGATCTTCGCCATGCTCTTCCCGGGCGGCCAGGCTCATCTGGAGATGACCGACCCCGAGCACCCGGCCGAGACGGGTATCGAGGTCGTGGCCCAACCGCGCGGCAAGCGCATCACCAAGATGATGCTCATGTCGGGCGGCGAGAAGAGCCTGACGGCGCTCGCCCTGCTCTTTGCCGTATACCGTACGCGCACGGTGCCGTTCTATGTGCTGGACGAGGTCGAGGCTGCGCTCGACGACGCCAACCTGTCCAAGCTCATCGGCGCCCTCGATGTGCTGCGTTCCGATACGCAGCTCTTGGTAATCTCGCATCAGCGCCGTACTATGGAGGATGCTGACGTCCTCTACGGCGTCTCGATGCAAGCCGACGGCGTCAGTCGCGTCGTCTCGCAAAAACTCGATCGCGAAACTGGAAAGGTCGTGAATGCATAATGGGATTCTTTGACGCACTCTCGCGCGGACTTGAGCGCAGCCGCGAGGCCCTCAACGAGGTCTTCTACTTTGGCGGCGAGGTCGACGAGGATTTTTGGGAGGATCTTGAGGACACCCTTGTCATGGGTGACATGGGCGCCGAGGTCGCCATTCAGGTCTCCGATGACCTGCGTGACGCCGCCGCCAAGAAGAACCTCAAGACCGCCCCGCAGCTTCGTCGCGCCCTGGCCGAGCAGCTCGAGGGCCATTTTGTGCCTGTTGAGCGCGACCCGTTTTCCGATACGCCGAGCTGCGTGCTGTTTGTCGGCATCAACGGTGCCGGCAAGACCACCACGGTCGGCAAGATTGCGAGCGCCATGGCCGCCCGCGGCAAGAACGTGGTGATCGGTTCGGCCGACACTTTCCGCGCTGCCGCCATCGAGCAGCTTGATGTGTGGGGTCAGCGTGCCGGCGTACCGGTTATCAAGCGTGACCGCGGCTCTGATCCGGCGAGCGTGTGCTATGACGTGCTCGACGAGGCCGATAAGCGCGGCAGCGACCTGGTGCTCATTGATACCGCCGGTCGTCTGCACACGAGCCCCGAGCTCATGCGCGAGCTTGCCAAGGTGGTCAATGTGACCCGTAAGCGCGCCGCCAATATGGCCTCCGGTCCCATGCCGGTCTCGGTCGTGCTTGTGATCGATGCCGCCACTGGCCAGAACGGTCTGAACCAGGCGCTCGAGTTTAACGAGGCGCTGGGCCTGGACGGTATTATCATGACTAAGCTCGACGGCACGGCTAAGGGCGGTATCGCCATGGCCGTGGCCGAGAAGCTCAAGCTCCCGATCCTGCGCATCGGCGTCGGCGAGCAGGTCGATGACCTGCAGGAGTTTAATGCAAAAGATTTCTGCCGCGCCCTGGTGGGCGAGTCCAATTAAGGAGTGACTAGTGTTTGATTCCCTGAGCGATCGCCTCAACGACACATTTGACCGCCTGCGCGGCAAGGGTAAGCTGACCGAGGCCGATATTACTTCGGCCATGCGCGACATTCGCATGGCGCTGCTCGAGGCCGACGTTAACTTTAAGGTCGTCAAGGAGTTCGTTGCCAAGACCAAGGAGCGCTGCATGACCGCCGAGGTCATGGAGTCGTTGTCGCCGGCGCAAAACGTCGTCAAGATCGTGCTCGACGAGCTCACCGAGATGCTCGGCTCAACCGAGAGCAAGCTCGTCTTTAGCAACCGCATTCCCAATGTCATTATGCTCGTGGGCCTGCAGGGCTCCGGTAAGACCACGGCAGCCGTAAAGCTTGCCTACCTGCTCAAGAAGCAGGGCCGCTCGCCGTTGCTCGCAGCGTGCGACGTCTACCGTCCCGCCGCTGCCGACCAGCTGGCCACGCTCGGTGGCGAGATTGGCGTACCGGTCTTCCGCGGCGACGGTGCGCACCCGGTCGACATTGCCAAGGGTGCCATCCAGGAGGCCGTCGACCACCTGCGTGACGTGGTCATCGTCGATACCGCCGGTCGTCTTCAGATCGACGAGCAGATGATGCAGGAGGCCGTTGACATCAAGAAGGCCGTCAAGCCCGACCAGGTGCTGATGGTCGTCGACGCCATGACCGGCCAGGACATCGTCAACGTCGTCTCGACCTTTGCCGATCGCACCGACTTTGACGGCGTGATCATCTCCAAGCTCGACGGTGACGCCCGTGGCGGTGGCGCACTTTCGGTACGTCAGGTGACCGGCAAGCCCATCAAGTTCGTGAGCATGGGCGAGAAACCCGATTCGCTTGAGCCCTTCTATCCCGATCGCATGGCCAAGCGCATCTTGGGCATGGGCGATGTCGTCGGCATCATCGAGAAGGCCCAGGAGGCCGCCGATGCAGAGCAGCTCGAGGCTGCCGAGCGCATGCTGCGCGAGGGCTTTACCATGAACGACATGCTCGACCAGATGAAAGCCGTCAAAAAGATGGGCGGTATGAAGGGTATCCTGGGCATGCTCCCCGGTGGTCAGCGTGCACTCAACCAGATGGGCGGCAACCTGGACGAGGGCATCTTCGATAAGAACGAGGCCATCATCATGTCGATGACCAAGGAGGAGCGCCTGCGTCCCTCCATCATCAACGGCCAGCGCCGCGCCCGCATTGCCAAGGGTGCCGGCGTAACCCCCACCGAGGTCAACAGCCTTATGAAGCAGTGGGGCGAGATGAATAAGATGATGGGCCGCATGCGCACGATGGCCAATCAGGCGCAGGCCGGCGGCAAAAAGGGCAAAAAGGGAAAGAAGGGCAAGAAGATGCGCATGCCCAATATCCCTGGCCTGGACGCTATGGGTCTGGGCGGCATGGGCGGCCTAGGTACGGGCGGTCCCAAGTCCGATATGGAGCTGCTGCGCCAGATGGAAGCGCAGATGCGTAATAAGAAATAGAGCTGTAATTCCAGCTTGATATGGCAAAGGCCACTCGGAAGCTACCGGGTGGCCTTTGTTGTTGGCGTTGATTGTTGGGTTGCGTTCGGCTTCGCGTCCCGAGCTCGCGGTGCCGTGCCGTTAGTGGCAGCCGCAGCCCTCATGGCCTTCGTGGTCGTGGTGGCCGTGGCAGCCGCAG
>URQD01000056.1:0-11741 GCA_900549905.1 uncultured Collinsella sp.
GGCGGCGGGCGTTGAGTTCGCCGGCCAGTTCGTCGAGGGTGATGCCGTAGCGCTCGAGCGTCACGAGCAGGTGGTAGATCAGGTCGCCGGCCTCGTAGCGGATGTGATCGTGGTCGTTATCCTTGCAGGCCATGATCACCTCGCTCGCCTCCTCGGCAAGCTTCTTGAGAAGCTCGTCCTCGACGTCGGTCAGCAGACGCGCGGTATAGCTCTCCTGCGGCGATGCGTCGCGACGACTGTGAATCACCTCGGCCAGTCCCGTCAGCGTCTCACCGATGTTTCCCGGCTGCACGTTAGCTGTTCTGACTCCCATGGTTATTTCCTCTCGTTACTGCAGCGTAAAGTAGGTACCGGCCTCATCGAACCGAGGCTTTGCGCCCTTTTTCTCAAAGAACTCGACGATGACGGCATGGGCCTCATCGAGCCTTTCCTTCTCGGCCTCGAGCCAAAGCGACTGCGCCCCGCAGGCATCAGTCAGGTGCACGCGGCATGGTACGCCCGCGCGGAGGAGCTCGGTGTTGCATTCGGCGACCTCGAACGGCGTCACGACTTTCATCGCACTCCCCCTTCCACGCGCTTAAAGAAGCAGGTACGGTTGCCGGTATGGCAGGCCGGGCCCGGTGAGTCCACCTTGACCAGCAGCGTATCGCTATCGCAGTCGGCCCAGAGCTCCTTGACCTCCTGCATGTTGCCACTCGTCGCGCCCTTGTTCCAGAGCTCCTGACGGCTGCGACTCCAAAACCACGTGGTCCCGGTCTTGAGCGTCAGCCCCACCGATTCCTCGTTCATCCAAGCAACCATAAGCACCTCACCGGTGTCATGCTGCTGAACCACGCAAGGAATCAGCCCGCGGGCGTCGTATTTAAGCTCGGTAGCATTTATTACCTCAGTCATCATTTCTCCCAAGTAACAAACGAAATCCCACAGGTCGGCGAGGGTTGTCCAGGTGCCGCAGGTTGCCGCGAAAGAGGAGCGACGCGTACTTTGGTACGCGAGCGACGGTTTGAGCGGCAAGATGCGGTGCCTGGGCAAGCCGCAGCACTAGAAGTCCAGCCTCACAGGGATGCCTTGGCTGGCCATATACTCCTTCACCTGGCGAATGCTGAAAGTTCCAAAGTGAAAGACGCTGGCCGCCAGCACGGCATCGGCCTCGCCCTCGATCACGCCCTCGGCGAAATGCTCGAGCGTGCCCACGCCGCCGCTCGCGATGACGGGGATTGGCACCGCGCGCGCCACGGCGCGGGTGAGTGCCAGGTCAAAACCAGCCTTGGTGCCGTCGCGATCCATGCTGGTGAGCAAGATCTCACCGGCGCCGCGACGAGCCGCTTCCTCGGCCCACGCCACCGCATCGATACCCGTGGCGTTGCGACCGCCCGCCGTGAAGACCTCCCACTTGTCGGCATCCGGCTGACCGGGCAGGCCCACGCGCTTGGCATCAATCGCCACGACCACGGCCTGGCTGCCAAACGCCGCGGCGGCCTGGCTGATCAACGACGGATCGCGCACGGCGGCAGAGTTAAGCGACACCTTGTCGGCACCGGCGGCAACCATGGTTCGCATGCCCGCCAAGTCGCGGAAACCGCCGCCCACGGTATAGGGAATAGCGAGCTCCTCGGCCGCGTGCGCCGCCATCTCGATGGTCGTCGCGCGATTGTCGCTCGTCGCGGTAATGTCCAGGAAGACGACCTCGTCTGCACCCTCGCGGTCGTAGGCGCGCGCCAGCTCCACCGGGTCGCCAGCATCGCGCAGGCTCACAAAGTTGACGCCCTTGACCACGCGGCCGTCCTTGACGTCTAGACAGGGAATCACGCGCTTGGTAAGCATGGGCTACTCCTTCCCTCGGGCAGCGGCCAACGCCTGCACCAGCGTAAAGTTGCCCTCGTAGAGCGCACGGCCGGTGATGGCACCTTCAATCGCGCCCTCGCCTACCGCGGCCAGCGCGCGGATATCGTCGAGCGTCGAGATGCCGCCCGAAGCCACGACGGGAAATCCCGCGACCTCGGCCACATGGCGATACGCCGCCACATCGATGCCCGTCTGCATGCCATCGCGCGCGATGTCGGTATACACCAGATGCTTAAAGCCCAGCTCGGAAAGCTGCGCCACGGCGTCGTCGAGCGCCACACCCGCACCATCGCGCCAACCGTTCACCTTGACCTGGCCGTCACGGGCGGCAATGTCAGCCACCAGCAGCTCGCCAAAGCCTTGGGCCGCCACCTCGGCAAAACCCGGCTCAGTCACCAGCACGGTGCCCAGCGCAATGCGGCGAGCACCATAGCCTGCCAGCTCATCGATGCGCGCGAGCGAACGGACGCCGCCGCCCACGTCCACGGACAGGCCGTCGACGCAGCAGATAGCCTTAATCGCCGCCGAGTTGGCCGCGCACGCGTCCTCGTCCTCGCCAAAGGCAGCGGACAGGTCGACGACGTGCACCCAGCTTGCGCCCTGCTCGGCAAACGAGCGGGCAACGGCCACGGGGTCGTCGGAATACACCTTGCAGCGGCTGCGGTCACCGCGCTCCAGGCGCACAACCTTGCCGCCGATCAGATCGATTGCGGGAAACAGGATCATCGGCCGGCCTCCTCGACGATGTTGACGAAGTTCTTAAGGATGCGCTGACCCAGCGCAGAGGATTTCTCGGGATGGAACTGGCAGCCCCACACGTTGCCGCGACGCACGATGCACGGGAAACTCCGCGTGTAGTGCGTGCGCGCCAAAACATCAGCGGCATCGGCGTCGTCGGTCACCGCGTAGCTGTGGGTGAAGTACATGTTGGCGCCCTCGGCAAAACCGGCGAGCAGCGGGTCGGCAGCACCGGCGGGCGTCATGTGCACCTGGTCCCAGCCCACGTGCGGCACCTTCAGACGACTCGATTCCAAGCGCGTACACGAACCGCGCATGATGCCCAGGCCATCGACCCAGGGGGCACCGGCCTGCCCGGAGGCGTCGCCGTCCGCGTCCGCGTCCTCGTTCGCAGGCACGCCCTCGTTGCCGCGCTCAAAAAACAGCTGAAGGCCCAGGCAGATGCCGAGCAGCGGAGTTCCGGCGGCGACGGCGTCGAGCACCGCGTCCGCCTCGCCGCTCTGGTGCATAAAGGCGATCGCGTCATAGAACGCGCCCACGCCCGGGATGACCAGGCCGTCAGCGTTGCGAATCTGCTCCGGATCGTCCGACGTGCAGGCGGCGGCACCGGCGCGCGCAAGCGCACGACGCTGGACAAGTTGCCCTTGTGGTAGTCGACCACCACGATCTTCGGTTCGCCCACGCGACCCCTCCTCCTCATCTTGTCCGAAAACCACCACAAAGCGGACAGGCACCTTCGTGGTGGTTTCTGCCTTTGTAGCGGTTACAGTGAGCCCTTGGTGCTAGGGATGCCCTGCACGCGGGGATCGAGCTCGCAGGCGTGGCGCATCGTGCGGCCCACGGCCTTAAAGGCGGCCTCGATAATGTGATGCGAGTTGCCGCCCGCCAGCTCGCGCACATGCAGCGTGAGCTTGGCATCGCGCGCGAAGGCGTAGAAGAACTCGACCGCCAGCTCGGTATCGAAGCTGCCCACGCGCTCGGTCGGCACGGGCAGCTCGCAGTAGGCCTGCCCGCGGCCCGAAATATCAACAGCAGCCATCACAAGCGTCTCGTCCATGGCGATCGCCGCGTCGGCAAAGCGCGTAATGCCCGCCTTGTCGCCCAGAGCCTGGCAAAACGCCTCGCCCAGCACAATACCCGTGTCCTCGACGGTGTGGTGCGCATCGACCTCCACGTCGCCCACCGCGTGCACCGTCAGATCGAACAGGCCATGACGGCCAAAGGCGTTGAGCATGTGGTCGAAAAACGGTACGCCGGTCGAGATATCGCACACACCGGATCCATCCAGGTCGAGCTTGACGACAATGTCGGTCTCGCCCGTCTTGCGGGTTACCTCGGCATAGCGGTCCATCTACATCTCCTCCTTCACCAGCGCGGCAAACGCGTCCAGCACCTCGTCGTTTTCCTGCGGGGTGCCCACGGTAATGCGCAGGCAGTCCGCGAGCCCCGGCGCGTAGCTAAAGTCGCGCACCAAAATTGAATACTCGTCGCGCAGACGCTCGCGCACGCGCGTGGCATGCGGCGTGCGCACGAGCACAAAATTCGCCGCGCTCGGCCATGCCTCCACGGGCATGCCCTCGGCAGCCATTGCGCGCAGGGCGCACAACTCGCGCTCGCGCTCGGATGTAACTCGCGCCACCACGGGTGCATACGCATCGCGGGCACGCACGCAGGCAAGCGCTGCGGCCTGGCTCAGCACATTGACCGAATAGATCTGGCGAATCGCCGCGAACACATCGATGACCTCGGGCGCCGCGATCACATAGCCCAGACGCGTGCCGGCGGCGCCGAACGCCTTGGACAGCGTGTGCAGAATCACCAGGTTGGGATGCTCGACGATAAGGCCTTGCGCCGTGGTTGCCGCGCCAAACGAATCGTCGGCAAACTCAACATAGGCCTCGTCGACCATCACCATGCCGGGGCATGCATCGCACAGGGCCGCGACAAAGTCGAGCGGCACCACATCGCCCGTGGGATTATTGGGCGAGGTCACGATTGCCAGGTTGCACTCGGGCGCCGCTGCGAGCACAGCCGCTTGGTCGAGCTCAAAGGTCGCCGGGTCGCGCCACACATCGTGCACTTCAGTCTGGCACAGAGACGCAAAGAACGCATACTCGCTAAAGCACGGCGGGCAGTTGAGCAGGGTCCTCCCCGCGCCGCCAAACGCCAGCAGGCAGTTATAGAGCAGCTCGTCACCGCCGTTGCCCACGCAGATATTCTCGCGCGTCACGCCATGCCAAGCGGCAAGCTCGTCGCGCAGGTCGTTGGACATGGGGTCGGGATAGCGGTTGAGCGGCGTGGCGGCAAGCGCCGCATCAACCGCCTCGCGCACGCCGGCCGGCACGGGATAGGTGTTCTCGTTTGCCGAAAGGTTGATGCGCGTGGGCGTAAAGTTGGGATCGTAGGGCTCGATGCCTGCCAGATAGGGCTGGACGAGCTCCTTCATGCGCGGCGTGAGTTCGGCCATATTAGGCCTCCCCACCGGTCACACCGGCGCCATCCGCGCCCGCAGCCGCCGTCAGGTCGACGCCGTCGGCGACCGTCGCCACGGCGTCGCCCGGCCAGGCAACCTTAGTCAGGTCGGCCGCGGCCAGCGACTCGGCACTCACGGCATCCTCGCCCCGCTCCAGCACACGGCGACGCAGAGCGGCGGAAAGCGCGTGTGCCCACAGGCCCTCGGCCTCGGCCAGACGCTGCGTAGCAGGAGCGTCGGAGAGCAGACCTTCGGGCGTATAGCAAATGACGCTCGAGCGCTTAACGAACTCTTCGACCGAAAGCGGGTTGGAGAACATGGCCGTGCCGCCGGTCGGCAGCGTGTGGTTGGGGCCGGCGACGTAATCGCCGAGCGGCTCGGAGCTCCAAGCGCCCACAAAGATGGCGCCGGCGTTGCGAATGCCGCCGAGCAGGCCCATCGCGTCCTTGCAATGCAGCTCCAGGTGCTCGGGCGCCACGGTGTTCACCGCCTCGACGGCGGCAGCCATGTCGTCGGCCACCACGATGATGCCCTCGTTATCGAGCGAGGCGCGCGTGATCTCGGCGCGCGGGGACTGCGCGACCAAGATATCGATACCCGCCTCGACCTCGCGCGCAAACTGCTCGTCGCAGGTCACCAGATAGCAAGCTGCCAGCGGATCGTGCTCGGCCTGCGCCATCAGGTCGGCCGCAACCACCATGGGCTTGGCCGTGGCGTCGGCCAGCACGCAGACCTCGGAGGGACCGGCAACCATATCGATTCCCACATCGCCCGACACAATCTGCTTGGCGGCGGCAACAAAGGCGTTGCCCGGGCCGGTGATCTTGTCGACGCGCAGAATGGTCTCGGTACCGTACGCCAGCGCGGCCACGGCCTGAGCGCCGCCCACCATATAGATTTCGTCCACGCCGCCGAGCTTGGCGGCCGCGAGCGTATACGGGCTAATCAGACCATCTTTTTGCGGCGGCGTCACCATGACCACGCGCTCAACGCCGGCCACCTTAGCGGGAATGGCGTTCATGAGCACGGTAGAGGGATACTGCGCACGACCGCCCGGCACGTAGATGCCGGCAGCGGCAAGCGGGGTCACCTTAACGCCGAGCATCGTGCCGTCTGCACGCGTGGTAAACCAGCTCTGCTCGACCTCGCGCTGGTGGAACTCGCGGATCTGGCGTGCAGCTTTCTCCAACGCGGCGACAAAGGCCGGGTCGAGGCCTTCGAGCGCAGCATCGATCTGCTCTTGCGGCAGACGGAAGCTCTGCAGCTCAACACCGTCAAAACGCTGGCAGTAATCGCGCACCGCAGCATCGCCGTTGGCACGCACGTTGGCCACGATATCGCGGGCGGCGTCGACGATGTTTTGCGGCAGCACACCCTTGCGGTTGAGCTGATTGGTAACGAGGCGCTCACCGGGAGCAAGCTTGATGGTCTTCATATCGGTATCCCCTATCGGTCGAGGTTGGAATCGAAAAACGAGAGACCGGGCAGCGGCACCAATCGGCCCGCGGCCCAGACGTTGGGGCGCCCGTGCGTGCTCGCGCTATTGTGCCGAGCCCGCGACGGGCTCAAAATGCTTGTCCTTCACGGCCGCCGCCAGGCGATCGGCCAGGTTGCGCACGCGCGGGTCCAGGCGCGCGGCACCCGGATTGACAAAGAAGCGGGCCGTGCAGTCCATGATACGGCCGGTGATGACCAGGTCGTTGTCGCGCAGCGTGGCGCCCGTGGCGGTAATATCCACGATGCAATCGGTCATGCCGACGATGGGGCCCAGCTCGATGTTGCCGTGCAGCGAAACAATGTCGGCGTTCACGCCGCGCTCGGCATACCAGGCACTCGCGATGCGCGGGTACTTGGTTGCCACGCGAAGCGAACCGCGGCGGGCATAGTTGCGCTCGGCCTGACCGGCGCGCCAAGCAGGCTCCGCCTCGATAAAGGTGCACAGGCCGTAGCCCAGATCGACCAGCTGCAGCAAGTTGAGGTCGGCCTCGATGAGCGAGTCCCAACCGCAGATGCCGCAATCGGCACCGCCGCAGCCCACAAAGGCAGGCGCATCGCTAGGGCGTACGATGACAAACTCGATATCGCCGACCGTGCCCTCGCCGGCACGCGTGTCGCGGCCGCGCACAATGAGGTGACGACCGGGATCGCGCAGCTCCGAGACATCCAAGCCCGCGGCCTCGAGCACGTCGAGCGTGTCGGCCTTAAGCGAGCCCTTGGGCACGGCGATGCGTAGCGGGCCCTCGGCGCCACGGCCCGCGGCGTGATCGCCATCGGGGGCGGCGTCCTCGGCCGAGGTGCGCGCGGCCTCCAGACGCTCGAGCGAAAAGGCGAAACCCGCCGCCGGCACCTCGATGCCGTCGCCAAATGCGCCGGTAAAGATGGAGTCGTAGCGGCCGCCCGAACCGACCGGGTCAGGCAGGCCGCCGGCATAGGCCTTAAAGACCAGGCCCGTGTAGTAATCGAAAGAGTTCATGATGGAGAAGTCGAACGACAGCACCTGGACGTCCCCGGGAGCCAGGCCCTCGACCAGAGCACGCAGCTCACGCGTGAGCGGCGCGACAATGCCCGCCGCCGCCAGAAGCACATCGACGCGGTCGAGTACCTCGGCGCCGCCGTGCAAGCGCGGCAGCTCGCTAATGGCAACCTTGACGGCATCGGACTCGGCGCTTGCCGCCACGCGGGCATCGAGGCCCACAAAGTCGTTGGCGTGCACGCAGCGCAGGGCCTCGGCAGCCAGCTCGCGATCCTCGCACGCCGCGAGCAGCTCCTTAAACGGACGCACGCTACCTGCGATAATGCGCGCATCGGGCAGCGCCAGCTTGCGCACGGCCTCGGCCACGAGCGAGACAATCTCGACATCGCCCGCGGTGTCGCCCGCACCGATAAGCTCAAAGCCCAGCTGTGTAAACTGGCGCGAGCCGCCGGCATTGCGCTGGTACTCACGAACCACCGGCGCCTCGTAGCGAAGGCGTAGGGGCAGGTCGGCCGCGCGCATGCGGGTCGAAACCAGACGCACGATCGGCAATGTGTTGTCGGGACGGACCACCAGCAGGCGACCGTCGTCATCAAAGAGCTTAAACGGCGTGTCCGCAATGCGGCCGCCTTCCTCGAGCGAACCCTTGTCCTCGAGCAGCGGCGTCTCGACCGGAAGGTAATGATGCTCCCTGAAGCAGCCCTTCACCGTCAGCGCAATCTCCTCGCGCGCCTGAGCCTCCTCGGGCAATATGTCCCGGAATCCCCACGGTGTGGCCGTCATCTGGTGAGCCTCCTCATGCTGTGTTTCATATAGAGCAGAAGACCGGCATAGCTCCGCCGGTCTTCTGGGTACTTTAGCATACTAGAGTGTTTGCGGGGAAAATCCGTCGCAGCCGCTCACACCGTATTCATCTGGAAACATAGGGTAGGCTGCCGCAGCCCGACCCCACCTAGGCGCCAATCGCACGACGATACTCTGCCATTACCTGCGCATCGGCAGCTGCGGGGTCGGCAAAATAGCGCCCGTCATAGGTCTCGGCCGAAACAACTCCGCGATAGCCGCGCGCCACCAGCCTATCCAGGTCGGCGCGCATATCGCGGTCGCCGTCACCCCAGGCAAGATGCGTCGTGCCATCTGCCGCAACATCGACAAAATGCACGTGGGCGACATCATCGCCAAGCAGATCAAAATAATCGTCGATGGTATCCCCCGCCACCGCCATGGCGCCCATATCCAGACACGCCTTAAGTGCCGGATGGTCAACTGCCTCAATCATGCGCTTCGTGTCGGCCGCCGAGTTCACGATTATCGACTCAACCGGTTGTAGAGCCTCGAGCACCAGTCGCACGCCGCGTTCTCCCGCATGCTCGGCAATCGCACGCAGCATCGAGGCACTGCGACCCCACGCGTCCTCGATCGGCTCGTTCAAAAATGCCCAGCCGCTCGAGACCATGACCTGCTCGGCTCCAAGTTCCGCCGCGATATCCACAACGTTCTTAAAGTACGCGAGCGTGCGGGTAGGCGCTTCATTCCCGCGCGCCGCGATATTCCACGGCTTGGGGTTGTTCTGTTCGGGACAAAGCCCCACAATCCGAACCCCATACCGCTGTGACAGCTCCCGCACCCGCTCGATCGAATCGTATCCATGGCAATCGACATACAGATGCATCGCCCCGGTCCAAAGCTCGCAACACGTGTAGCCCGAGGCCGCTGCCGAGGAAAAGAATTCCTCAAGGTCAAAATAACGATGGCTGATATTCATGACGGCAAGCTGCGGATACTCCATCTTGTCCACCTTTCGGCAAAAGGGCGCCGCAGCACAATGTGCGCGACGCCCCCTCTTACATTGTTTTAATTATGACGGATGCCCTACTGAACACCAAGCACTCCAAAGAACGCGCCGGCGATACTCACGAGTAGAATCACGAGCATGATGAGCAGCGGATTCATCTTCTTCTTGAGCATGAGATAGACAATTCCAAACAGCCCCATCGTGACAAAGCCCGGGAAGATTCCGTTGAGCAGCTCGGCGAGCGTCTGAGCGCCATCGCCCGCGCCGACCATGAGCGGAATGTCCACGGTGACCATCTCCATGGTCATAGCGCCGATCACCATGGCGCCCATGATAGAGGCCATCTTGACGATCGTGTCCATAATGCCCGATTCCTGGACCTTGCTGATCATGTCCGAGCCAAAGCGATATCCCACAAACGTCAGCAGGTAACGGATGATGTAGTGGGGGACGTTGAACACGAGCAGGAACAAAATCGGGCCAAGAATAGAGCCCTGCAGCGCCAGCGACGTGCCGACACCCGTTGCCAAAATTCGCAGCGTACCCCAGTAGAAGGCATCGCCCACGCCGGACAGCGGTCCCATCAAAGCAAGCTTGACATTAGAGATCGCGCTCGTGTCAAAGTTATCTTCGGTGGCGTTGACTTCTTCCATTGCGGCAGCAATGGACATGGGGAGCGTCGAGATATACGGCGTGACGTTATAGAGCTCCATATGGCGCTTGAGTGCGGCCTTAAAGTCCGCATCCTGCGGATACAGCTTGCGAAGGATCGGCATAAGGGCCCACATAAAGCCGATATGGCCCATACGCTCGTAGTTCCAGGAATGCTCATAGGGAATCGAGCGCCAGAACAGCTTCTTAAGGTCTGCGCGGGAAATCAGCCCGTCGTAAGAAGACTCAAACTTAAAACTCATCGAACCCACTCCCAATCGCAGGATCCTCGGTTGCCACTGCGGGCTGCTCCGCCTTTTTCTTGTCACCCAAAACCGTCATCGCGACGACGATAATCGCGGCAAAGATCGCCACGCCCGTCGTGCTAATGCCAAAGTAGGCGACGAGGAAGAAGCCAGCGAAGAAGAACGGAGCCACTGTTTTGTTCATAATCATCTGCGCCAGCATCGCAAAGCCGAGTGCGGGCAAGAAGGCGGCGGCGACATCCATGCCGGTCTGAACGAAATCGGGGATGATGTTGAGCAGGCTGGCAACAGCATCGGCGCCAAAGAAGAATGCCAGGGGAATGATCAGCAGGCCGCACCAGCTCTGCGCGTAACCGGCGATGAGCATGTTGCGCGTGATGGCCTTGGTGTCTCCGTCCTCGACGTTTTTGTCGATACGGTGCACCAGCAGCAGCATGACCGGCTGGCCCAGGGCCGTATCGAGCGCCAGGACGATCGTTGCGATGGGAATGCCCAGGGTCAGGGCCGCCGAAGCGTCCGCGCCGGCCTGCATGGCAAGCGACACGCCCAGAATGGTTCCGGAAATCGTATCGGGCGGGTTATACGCACCGACCGAGATGGCACCGACCATGGCAAGCTCCATCGTGGCACCCATAATGGTGCCGGTCACCACATCGCCCATGACAAGGCCGACCAACGGTCCGAGCACAATGGGGCGCTGAAGGTAACTCGTACCGGTCAGCCACTCGGAATAGCCCAAAAGGGCAATCAGGAAAATCAGGATCGTCTTGATAACCATGACAGCCCCTAACCGATGACCTTTGCGGCGTCAGTCTTCGCATCCGCCGGAATCATCTGAATGAACAGCTCATAGCCCTCGCCGAGTAGCTCCTTCACGTAGGCCTCGTTCTCGGGCGTAAGGAATACGCTCGTCGAGACCTGGCGGGCATCCTCGCTAAAGGCCACATTGCCGAGGTTGATCTTCTTGACGCCCATCGCCTTGGCGACGGCGCCGGCCTGTTGGATCGTCTCGCAAACCACGAAGAGCTTGTACTTGTCGGTCACACCGCTCTGGAGCGCCTTGATGGCATCCTCGGTGTTTTTGACGACGACCTTGCATCCTTCGGGCTTTGCAAGGGACAGGGCCTGCAGACGAAGCTTGTCGTTGAGGACCGTGTCGCTTACTAACAGGATGCAGTCGGCACCCAGAGCCGAGGTCCAGCTAACGGCAACCTGGCCGTGAAGCAGTCGATAGTCCACGCGAATCATCTGAATCATGATATGCTCCTAACGATTAAAACTCATCGAGTTCGGCCTGCCCCAGCAGGTCGTTGACATACTTGACCTTGGTGTCGTCCGCCTCGACGATCTGACGAATGGCCCCATCGATCGGGGTGGAATCGGGCACGAACAGCAGCTGAATAAGGAGCGGCAGGTTCATATTGGTCACCAGGTGCGTGTTGGGGCGCGTCTGGACGATCTTGGTGAACTCGTTGTTGACGCTGCCGCCAAAGAGGTCGG
>URQD01000057.1:0-11511 GCA_900549905.1 uncultured Collinsella sp.
CGCCGCCGGTGCCAACCCGCTGGCCATCCGTCGCGGCATCGACAAGGCTGTAAACGCCGCCGTCGCCGAGATGAAGAAGCAGGCCAAGCCGGTCGAGACCAAGGAGCAGATCGCTTCCGTCGGCACCATCTCCGCTGGTGACCCCGAGGTTGGCGAGAAGATCGCCGAGGCCATGGAGGTCGTGGGCAAGGACGGCGTCATCACCGTCGAGGATTCCCAGACGTTCGACATCACCATCGACACCGTCGAGGGCATGCAGTTCGACAAGGGCTATGTCTCCGCTTACTTCGTCACGGACAACGACCGCATGGAGGCCGTGATGAAGGATCCGTACATCCTCATCACCGACCAGAAGATTTCCAGCGTTCAGGACATCATGCCTGTTCTCGAGGCTGTCCAGCGCGCCGGCCGTGGCCTGCTCATCATCGCTGAGGACATCGACGGCGAGGCTCTGCCGACCCTGGTCCTCAACAAGATCCGTGGCGCTCTCAACGTCTGCGCCGTCAAGGCCCCGGGCTACGGCGATCGCCGCAAGCGCATCCTGGAGGACATCGCCGTCCTCACCGGTGGCCAGGCTGCTCTGGACGAGCTGGGCGTGAAGGTCGCTGACATCACCGCCGATATGCTCGGTACCGCTAAGTCCGTCACTATCTCCAAGGACAACACCGTCGTCGTCGGCGGCGCCGGCTCCAAGGAGGCCATCGACGCCCGCATCGCTCAGATCAAGGGCGAGATGGAGAACACCACCTCTGACTTCGACCGTGAGAAGCTTCAGGAGCGCCTGGCCAAGCTCTCCGGTGGCGTTGCCGTCATCAAGGTCGGCGCTGCTACCGAGTCCGAGCTCAAGGAGATCAAGCACCGCGTTGAGGATGCCCTGCAGGCTACCCGCGCTGCTGTCGAGGAGGGCATTGTCGCCGGTGGCGGCGTCGCCTTCATGGACGCTGCTCCTGCGCTCGATGCTGTCGAGATCGACGACCCCGAGGAGAAGATCGGCGTCGATATCGTCAAGAAGGCTCTGACCGCTCCGGTCGCTACTATCGCCAAGAACGCTGGCTTTGAGGGCGCTGTCGTGGTCGACAAGGTTGCCGAGCTGCCCGCCGGCCAGGGTCTCAACTCTGCCAACGGCGAGTGGGGCGACATGATCGAGATGGGCGTCCTCGACCCCGTCAAGGTCAGCCGCGTCACCCTGCAGAATGCTGCTTCTGTCGCCAGCCTGATCCTCATCACCGAGGCCACCGTCTCCGATGTGCCCAAAAACACTCAGCTTGAGGACGCTATCGCTGCTGCTACCGCTGGTCAGCAGGGCGGCGGTATGTACTAAGGCCGACAAGGTCTAGAACTCCCACCGGGAATCCGGGGGCGTGACGGGGGCTTCTCTCCGGAACGTCCTCGGACATGCAAAGAGGCTCCGCATCGCGCTTCGCGCTGCGGAGCCTCTTTGCGTCCTGCGGAATGTTCCGGAGAGAAACCCCGTCACGCCCCCGGATTCCCTGCGTTTACGGCCTTGAGGTCGGCGTGGGCGGAGGACTTGGTTGTTGGGAATACGTGTCCCGGTCGCTGTTTCGCGGCTTTGCCGCGAAAGGCGCGCTACTTTGGGATGGGTGGGGAACGCGGCTGCTGCGGCAACTGATCCCCGCCACAAATTACCCTTGGCATACTTGCACGAACGATTGCTCGTGCTACACTTGCAATTGCTGTTTCAGGGCGGGGTGAAATTCCCCACTGGCGGTAAATCGGGCGGTGCCAAAGGGGTGCCGTGGCGTAGGCGAGGCGTCTGCGACCGAGCCGATGAGTCCGCGACCCGTGTGTGCGTTGGTTCGCATGCCGGCTGAACTGGTGAGATCCCAGTACCAACGGTTAGAGTCCGGATGAAAGAGGCAGGTGATCTTATGTCTGAACAGTCGCAGCATATCCATTTTGAGAACACGAATAGGTGGAGCACCAAACAGCTCGTTACCATGGCGCTGATGTGCGCCTTGGGCGCCCTGTTTATGTATGTGCAGCTGCCCATCCTTCCTTCGGCGCCGTTTTTGACGTATGACCCGTCGCTGGTACCGGCGATGGTGTGCGGTTTTGCGTATGGCCCTGGCGCCGGCACTGCTGTTGCCGCCATGGCGATCGTTATCCATGCGCTCACCACGGGTGACTGGGTCGGTGCGCTTATGAACCTGGTGGCTACGCTGGGTTATATTCTGCCCGCGGCTATCGTCTACCAGAAGATGCATACCTATAAGGGTGCCGTGATTGGCCTAGCGCTCGGCGTCATTGCCGCTACGGCGTTGTCTATGGTCGCAAACCTTACCATTGGTGTTTGGTTCTGGTATGGCTCGGTCGATGTGATCGCCCCGCTCATGATTCCTGCCGTGCTGCCGTTCAACCTCATCAAGACCGTGCTCAACTCGGTGTTGACGCTGGCGGTTTACAAGGCGGTCTCTAATCTCATTACGCCCAAGAAGGACCAGGTCAAAGGCCGCGCATGATTGAGTGTCGGGGCGTTTCCTTTAGCTATGACGGTGCCGTACCGGCACTCGACGGCGTCGATCTGAACATCGAGGACGGGGAGTTTTTCTGCATCCTCGGTGGCAATGGGTCGGGCAAGTCGACGTTTGCCAAGCATCTGAATGCGCTGCTGCAGCCCGATGCGGGCACGGTACGTATCAACGGTATGGATGCGTCCGATCCCGAGCTGGTCTACGACATTCGTTCGACCGCAGGCATGGTGTTCCAGAATCCCGACGACCAGCTGGTGGCAACGCTTGTCGAAGATGACGTTGCGTTCGGTCCCGAAAACCTTGGCGTGCCATCGGCGCAAATTGCGCAGCGCGTACGCGAGGCGCTGAAGGGCGTGGGCCTGGTGGGCTTTGAGCGCCACGAGACCCACGCGCTCTCGGGTGGCCAAAAGCAACGCGTGGCGCTTGCCGGCGTGCTCGCCATGGAACCGCGCGCGCTCATCTTGGACGAGGCTTCCTCGATGCTCGATCCGCGTGGACGCAAGGGCCTCATGAAGGTTTGCCGCGTGTTGCACGCTCGCGGCATGACCATCGTGATGATTACGCACTTTATGGAAGAGGCCGCCGAGGCCGATCGTGTCGCGGTGTTTCGGGCGGGGCGCGTTGCCATGCTCGGTACGCCCGAGGAAATCTTGACGCGGGCGGACGAACTTGCGCAGCTCAACTTGGATATGCCGGCGTCGTGCTGTCTAGGTAGGGCACTTCGTGCGAAGGGCGTACCCGTTTGCGCGCAGGTGCGTGAGGCGGATATGGTCGCCGAGATTGCGCAGGCTTATGCCGAGCGGAGTGGGGTAGACATCGTGGGGCGGCCCTTTGAGTCCGATCCTCGTATGCTCGACAACGCATCCTCTGCAAACGATGGAACAGCAGCGTCGGAGCCCGTCATAGAGCTATCCCATGTTTCGTACAGTTATTCGCTCAGTCCGCGCGAGCGCCGCCGCTGGCATAAGCGCTCGGTCACTGCGGGCAAATCGAGCAAACAGGCTCTCTGGGGAAACGACCCCAGCAGTCCGTGGGCGCTGCGCGATGTATCGCTGACGGTGCGTCGCGGCGAGTTCCTGGGCTTGGCAGGTCATACCGGTTCGGGTAAGTCGACGCTGGTCCAGCATCTCAACGGTTTGATTCGCCCCCAGGAGGGATCCGTTCGCGCGCTGGGGCTCGACCTATCAAACAAGAAAGACGCCGCTGCGGTTAAGGCCAAGGTCGGCGTGGTATTTCAGTATCCTGAGCGTCAGCTGTTTGCCGAAACCGTGGCGCAGGATGTGGCGTTTGGTCCGCACAACCTTGGCTTGCCGCAAGATGAAGTCGACCGTCGTGTCGAGTCATCACTCTCGCGCGTGGGCCTCGATCTTTCCACGGTCGGCGACAAGAGTCCCTTTGAGCTTTCGGGCGGTCAGCAACGGCGTGTGGCATTCGCCGGCGTGCTCGCCATGGAGCCCGAGGTCCTGGTGCTCGATGAACCCATGGCGGGGCTCGATCCGGCTGCGCGCAGGGATTTCCTTGAGCTTATCGGTCGACTTCACCGCGATGGCCTGACCGTTGTCATGGGTTCGCATAGTATGGATGACCTGGCCAATTGCTGCGACCGTATTGTCGTGATGAACGAGGGCGCGGTGTTTGCCGAGGGCACGCCCGCTCAGGTTTTTGCGCATGCGGATGAGCTCAAGTCGATCGGCTTGGGCGTTCCCGCCGCCCAGCGCATGGCGTTGGCGCTCGCGGAAGCGGGCGTGCCGCTGCGCTTTGACGGCCTCTATACGGTTGAGTCGCTGGCAGACGAGTTGGTGGACCTGCTAATCGGTCGCGCGGGCGGTCCTTCTAACGTCGCGGACATTGCTAAATCCAAGACGGTTGCGCGAGAGGAGGGCTGCTAATGGAGGCGTTTTCGTTTGGCAGCTACTATCCCGGCGATAGTGCGATCCACCGCCTGGACCCGCGAACTAAGTTGCTCTTGGGCTTTGTGTTTCTGATCACGACGCTCACGGTCAGCAGCTTCCGCGGACTGGCCCCGGTCGCAATCTTCGTTGTCCTGATCTATACCGTGTCCCGGGTGCCGTTGCGCCGGGTCCTATCATCGATGGCACCATTGCTGGCGATTGTCGTCGTGGTCGCGGTGCTCAACTTGTTTACCGATCAGAGTGGGCGCATCCTGTGGCAGCTCGGCTTTTTGCAGATAAGCGAGGGCTCGCTGCATTCCGCCGTCTTTATGGCGTGCCGCCTGACCTTGATGATGGCCGGCATGAGCGCCATTACGCTCACCACGCCTACGCTCGACCTCACCGCGGGCTTTGAGCGCCTGCTCGCACCGTTTGCGCGCGTGGGGCTCCCTGCGCATGAGCTCGGCATGATCATGGGCATCGCGTTGCGCTTTATGCCGCAGTTTGCCACCGAGATGAAGCAGACGGCGGACGCGCAGGCAAGCCGCGGCGCACGCGTAACGGGTGGCCCGCTCGGCGGCGTGCGTATGCTCGGCAGTGTGGCGATTCCACTGTTCACGGGCGTGTTCCGTCATGCCGAGACGTTGTCTGCCGCCATGGATGCACGCTGCTATCACGGCGAGCAGGGCCGCACGCGTCTGCATGCACTTGCATTTCGCCGCGGGGATGCGCTGGCTGCGGTTGTGACGATGCTGCTGCTTGCGTGTGTCATCGTCGTCAACCTTCAACTTGTTTAGGCGCGATTCGAGCGCAAGAAAGGGGCCCCTATGACCGACAACGACCGCACGGCTCAGCTTGAGCGCGCCTGTTCGTATCTCAGGCGCATTCCGGCGTGGTATCTGGCCACGACCGATGTGACCGACGGGCATCAGCCTCGCGTGAGGCCGTTTTCGTTTGCCATGGTCGATGACGGTAAGCTGTGGTTTTGCACGTCGCGCGACAAGGATGTGTGGGCGGAGCTGAGTGCGAATCCCAAGTTTGAGCTCTCGGGCTGGAAGCCGGGGGAATGTTGGATCGTGTTGACCGGCGAGGCCGCACTTGAGGACGACGCGGTTGCGAGCGACAAGGTGCGTCAAGCGGGTTTTAAGCACATGGTGGGCATCGGCGAGGAACACGAGAGTGCCAACGACGGCCGCCTTGCTTTCTTTTCGGTCCGCAACATTGCCGCGCGCTTCTGTGATATCGACGGCAGCGAGGAGCGCCTGGAGCTCTAACGTTTACCAACCAGTCAAATGAGCTAGCGGCAGGAGGAACCGTGGACGGATTGAATACGGTGTTGGAGTATCTGACGTCGGTGCCGGCATGGTATTTGGCGACGAGCGTTGACGGACAGCCTCATGTGCGTCCGTTTTCGTTTGCGCAGATCCAGGATGGCAAGCTGTGGTTTGTAACAGCGCGCACCAAAGATGTGTGGCAAGAGCTGCTGCAAAACCAGCGCTTTGAGGCCACGAGTTGGTGGCCGGGCCATGGCTGGCTTATCTTGCGCGGGCGTGCCGGCTTGGATGACCGGGCTTTAGGCGAAATACGCGAAGCCGGGTGGAAGCATCTAGAGCACCTGGGCGAGCACTATGAGGGGCCTAACGACCCCACGCTCGTCTTCTTTAGCGTCGAGGATCCCGAGGCTTTTATCTGCAATCACGACGAATGGGTGCCGGTCGAGCTCTAGCCAGCTGGCTCATCCTAACAACTTGGTTTTCGCATGGGCGGGCCCCGTATTGCCCGGCGCCGTTAGGGGCGCCGGTCAATACGGGGCCCGCTCCATTTGTCAATTCCTTCAAGCGAATGTGTCGGGAATGTTTCAATGCATGAATATGCAAGCCATTTACGTAATCATGCATCTTTTGGTGCTAAAGTTTCAACCCACTTCATAACGACCGCTGCGAAATGCGCATCGGTGCATAAATCGCAGACAAGGAGTCTGATATGTCTTTGAAGGTTGGAATCGTCGGCGCGGCTGGATATGCCGGAGCCGAGCTCATTCGCCTCGTCCTCGGTCATCCCGAGTTTGAACTTGTTGCCATTACGTCCAACGCCGATGCCGGCCAGCCGCTGTCCGCGGTGTATCCGAGCTTTGCTGGTGTGAGCGATCTGGTTTTCACCACGCATGACGCCCCCGAGCTCAAGAGCTGCGATGCGGTTTTTCTTGCCGTGCCGCACACGGCTGCCATGGCACAGGTGCCCGCGCTGCTTGCATCGGGCGTCTCCTGCTTTGATCTTTCGGCCGACTACCGTCTGAACGACGCGTCCGTCTTTGAGACATGGTTTGCCGCCGAGCATACGAGCCCCGAGCTGCTCAAGACCCGTGCCTTCGGTCTGCCCGAGCTGTTCTGCCAAGACTTGGAGACCGCCGCATCCGACTATGCCGACGGCAAACCCGTGCTGGTCGCCTGCGCCGGTTGCTATCCCACCGCAACGAGCCTTGCCGCCGCGCCCGCCGTGCGCGTCGGCTGGGTGGCCGAGAACGGTCCCGTGATTGTCGATGCCATTAGCGGCGTGACGGGCGCCGGTAAGTCCTGCAACGCCCGCACCCATTTTTGCAGCGCCGACGAGAACTTGGAGGCCTACGGCGTGGGCAAGCATCGCCACACGCCCGAGATTGAGCAAATCCTTGGCCTGACCGATCGCGTCGTCTTTACCCCGCACCTGGCACCGCTCAAGCGTGGTCTGCTCTCCACGGTGACGCTGCCGCTTACGCCGCAGGCTATCGATACCTTGACCCTTGAGGACGTTGTCGACCATTACAAGCAGTTCTACGCCGGTCGCACCTTCGTACGCGTACTCGATGCCGGTCAGCAGCCCAAGACGGCTTCGGTCGTCGGCACCAACGCCGCCCAGATCGGCCTCGCGCTCAACAAGCGCGCGGGCGTGCTGGTGGCGACGGGCGCCATCGACAATCTGTGCAAGGGCGCTGCGGGCCAAGCAGTCCAGTGCGCCAATATCGTCTTTGGCTTTGACGAGCGACGAGGCTTGCCCACAGTGGCGTGCCCGGTGTAGCACATTCGATTGTTAACGATTTGGTAGTCGGGCATCGAGTGGGGCGCCACTCTTAAGCTGGTCTCATGATCACGACTGGCATGGCGCACCAACCGATGTCCGTTTTTTGTTTGACATAAGGAGTCATAAAGACGATGAATACCGAGCTGTTTGATATCAAGATTCGCGCCGTCGAGGGTGGCGTTACGGCTGCGGCTGGTTTTAAGGCTGCAGGCATCCACGCTGGGTTCCGCAAGAACCCCGAGCGTCTGGATTACGCGCTCGTCGTGCCCGATAAACCCTGTCCCGGTGCTGGCGTGTTTACCACCAATCGCTTTTGCGCGGCGCCCGTGCAGGTGAGCCGTGCCAACCTGGGCGGTACCGACAAGGGGTACGGTATCATCGCCGGCATTTCGGTCAACTCTGGCAATGCCAACGCCGCCACGGGCGAGACGGGCCTTGCCTGCGCGCGCGAGACGTGCAACATCGCCTCGCAGGTCATCGGCTGCGAGCCCCAGCAGATTCTGGTTGCCTCCACGGGTGTGATTGGCCAGATTCTGTCGATCGACACGTTTGAGACCGCCATTCCTGCTGCCTACGAGGCGCTCTCCGCCCACGGTGGCGCCGATGCCGCTCGCGCCATCATGACGACCGACACGCACTCCAAGGAGTACGCCGTATCCTACGTCAGTGAGGCTGCGGGTCATGCGGGCAATGTCTATACGGTAGGCGGAATGTGCAAGGGCTCGGGTATGATCATGCCCAACATGGCCACCATGATCGCAGTTATCACCACCGATGCCCCCGTCGAGCCTGCGGCACTTCATGCCCTGCTGCTCTCGACCGTCAAGCAGACCTTTAACAAGGTAACGGTCGATTCCGACACCTCGACCAACGACACCTGCATCATGCTTGCCTCCGGCGCCGCTGCCGCAGATGCCGAGCCTATCGTTGAGGGCTCCAATGCCTTTGACGAGTTGGCATTTGCCGTGCACGAGGTGTGCGAGAGCCTGGCGCGCAATATCGCCGCCGATGGTGAGGGCGCATCCAAGCTTGTTACGGTCAACGTTACCGGCGCCGCTAACGACGAGGAGGCCGATATCGCCGCCCGTGCCGTTGCCAACTCGCCGCTCGTTAAGACCTGCATCGCCGGCCACGACTGCAACTGGGGCCGCGTTGCCATGGCGCTTGGCAAGTGCGGCGTGAAGTTTAATCAGGAAGACGTTTCCATCGACATGATGGGCATGCCTGTCTGTCGCGACGGTCTGACTGTTCCCTTTGACGAGGACGAGGCTCTACGACGTTTTGAGGCGCCCGAGATCGTGATCTCGGCCGACCTGGGCGCAGGCGACGCGGCAACGACCGTGTGGACCTGCGACCTCACGCATGAGTACATCTCCATCAACGGCGACTACCGTTCCTAGATTCCAGGCACGCTGCGCATCTTGCCGCGATTGCGGACAGCGGAGCACGGCGCGATAACGATACGAAAGACGAGGCAGACTATGAAATTCGCACGCGATTGTCGTTCGAGCGAATCCAACGAAGCAACCGCGCAGCTGCTGTTCGAAGCGCTGCCGTGGATTAAGAACCTGACCGGCAAGACGGTTGTTATCAAATATGGCGGAGCCGCCATGGTCGACGAGCAGCTGCGTCGCGACGTGATGAGCGACATCGTCCTGCTTAAGATCATCGGCATGCGCCCCGTTATCGTGCATGGCGGCGGCAAGGCTATCAACGAGGCGCTGAGCCACTATGACATCCCCGTCGAGTTTAAGAACGGCCAGCGCGTGACCACGCCGGCGACTATGGATATCGTGCGCGAGGTGCTGGGCGGCAAGGTTAACCAGGAGCTGGTTGTCGCCATCAACCACCACGGCAACCTGGCCGTGGGCGTGTCGGGCAGCGATGCTGGCACGCTCATCGCCGAGCCGCTCGACCCCGAGCTCGGTCGCGTGGGCAAAGTGACGCACGTTAACACCGACTATATCGAGCGCTTACTCGATAGCGAGTACATCCCCGTCATCGCTACCGTCGCGGCGGGGGAGGACGGCGGTTTCTTCAACATCAACGCCGATACCGCCGCCGGTGCCGTTGCGGCGGCGCTCCATGCGCATAAGGTGATCTTTTTGACCGATGTCGACGGCCTGTACAAGGACTTTAGCGACAAGGATTCGCTCATTTCCAACCTGACGCTCGACGAGGTTAACGAGATGCTCTACGGCGGCGAGGTCGATAAGGGCATGATTCCCAAGCTGCGTGCTGCCGTCGATGCGCTTGCCGGAGGCGTATTTCGCGCTCACATCATCAACGGTACCACGCCGCATTCGCTGCTGCTGGAGCTGCTGACCGACGCCGGCGTCGGTACCGTGATCCACTCCACCGAGACGGCTTACGAGTTCGATACGCATCCGCATCCGCTTTCGACCTTTGCGGCGCGTCTGGCCGAGAACCTCGACGAGGTCGAGAAGCTCCAGACGGTCTAGCTGACCGCAGCCGCCCAATTCCTGCACCCATAGGCCTGCGCCGTCCGGCGCTCAACGAAAGGCATTCCATGTCACTTGCAGCTCAGCAATCGCTTGAATCCAATTACGTTATGCATACCTTTGGCCGCTCTCCGGTCGAGTTTGTCGAGGGTCACGGCATGAAGCTCACCGGCGACGATGGCCGTGAGTACCTCGACTTTCTTGCCGGCATCGGCGTGTGCAGCCTAGGTCATGGTGACCCGGCCGTGCTCTCGGCGCTCGAGGCACAGACCAAAAAGCTCATGCATGTCTCCAATTACTTCTACATTGAGCAGCGCGGACAGGTCGCGGCGCTGCTGTCCAAGCTTGCTAACGACGACGTAGATGGTGCGCGCGTGCTTGCCGATGCCATTGCCGCCGGCGATGAGACCACGGCAGCTGCTCTTGGTGCCCCGGCTGCGGATGAGCAGGTTTGGGAGACCTTCTTTGCCAACTCCGGCGCTGAGGCCAACGAGGGCTCGATGAAGCTCGCGCGCCTGTACGCCAAACGTGCCGGTAACGGCGGCAACACTATCGTGTGCATGCGCGGCGGCTTCCACGGCCGTACGCTCGAGACCATTGCCGCCACCATGCAGGATTGGCTGCAGGATAGTTTCCGCCCGCTGCCGGGTGGCTTTGTGGCCTGCACGCCCAACGATATCGATGAACTGCGTGCGATCTTTAAGCAGCTGGGGAGCGAAATTTGTGCCGTGATGCTCGAGCCGATCCAGGGTGAGAGCGGCGTGCACCCCATGACCGAGGAGTTTATGGCGGCAGCGCACGACCTGGCACACGAAGTGGGCGCCGTGCTTATCGCCGACGAGGTCCAGTGCGGCATCTTCCGCTCCGGCAAGCCGTTTGCATTCCAAACCTATGGCGTGGAACCCGACATCATGAGCCTTGCCAAGGGCATTGCTGATGGCGTGCCCATGGGTGCCGTCGTGGCAAAGAAGGAGATTGCCGACGTGTTTAAGCCGGGCGACCACGGCTCGACCTTTGGCGGTAGCTGCTTGGCCATCGCGGCGTGTGCCGCGACGCTCTCCGCGCTCGTGCACGGCGATTATGCCGACCATGTTGCCAAGGTAGGCGCCTATATGGAGGCAAAGCTCGCCAAGCTGCCGAACGTGACCGAGGTGCGTGGCCGCGGCTTGATGCTCGGCTGCGATCTGGACGATACTGTGGGTGATGCACACGACGTTGTGGCCCGTGCATTGGGGGCTGGTGCCGTGATTAACGCTACGGGTGCCCATACGCTGCGTTTCTTGCCGCCGCTCGTCTGCGAGGAAGCCGACGTGGACAGTCTGATCGAGATCCTGTCGGACGTTTTGGCCTAACACAGCGAAATAACTTAACTTTGACCGGGTTCCGGACTGCGGACGTGCCCTATGTGGCATGATTCAGCGGTCTGGAGCCCGTTTTGCCTTAGATTTGCTAAGGCGGGGAGACCTGCTGGTCAAATAACATTAAATATGAGTACTGTTACCGATTTGGTCGCAGCAATTTTGGACTAATAAGACCAGATGGCAAGTCGAAATGGTGGCGCGCGCAGACGTGGTGTAAGAGCGTCCCGAGGTCCGTCGCTGCAAGTCC
>URQD01000058.1:0-11416 GCA_900549905.1 uncultured Collinsella sp.
GCGCACTGCGAGCCCGATGCCGCCAGGGACCCGGTGCCGCGAAGCGTCAGGCTGCCCCACACCTCCATGCCGCACTGCGCGATGTCCGCATCGGGCGCATGCGACTCGGTCACCGAGTTGCGCCCGGCAAGCGTCACGACCAGGTCGCCGTCGGCGCCGATGGCGTCGCCCGCGTAGCCGTCAAGCTCCAGGTGGCCGGCATCGGTCCAGGCCCAGCCGGGGCCCGACACGCCCGGCTCGCAGTACGTCGCGCCCGCGATGAACAGGCTCTCCGCGCCCGCGGCATAGGAAGGCCCGCCCAGCAAAACGCATAGGCAGGCCATGGCAGCGATCGCGATGTGATGACGGCTGGCGTGGGACTCGGCGGCAAACATACCCGCTCCGATCTTCGCAGGAGCCAATAGAATGTGCACCAGAAAATGCCCTGGTAGCGACAGTTATTAGTTTAGCGAGATCGATGCGGGGGCAAAGATAAATCGCGTGGGTAATGTCGACAATTAGGTGTAAATCGTTTTGCCAGTCGGTGAAAGGAGGAATGCAGGGTTATGCGTTAAGACGCGCTATCTTTGACACTCACGTTGCATATAGCTTCTGTGAATCTACTACCCGTTCCAGTTTGCTTCACCTTCCGCTCGCATCAGAGCGCGCCAAAGCTCACTGAGTCGCTAACTCGCTGTAATTAGCGAAGACGATCCCCCCCCCCTCTATCCTGGATAAGACATGTAAAACCGATTTTATTATTCAGACCCTGTTGTTTATATATTCGTCTGTTGCCCCATCTCGAGAAATGATTTTGCATGGGTGCCCAATCACAATCGAATGGCTTGGTACGTCGCAGTTAACATAAGTGTTCGGTGCAACGAGAACGTCGTTGCCTAAACGAACGCCACCAACAATAGTTGAGTTGACACCAAGCCAAACGCAATCGCCAAGAACAGGCGCACCTTTTCGTTTGCCGCGGTTTTCCCGACCAATTGTCACACCTTTGTGCATATTGCAGTTGCGACCGATAACGGCATTCGGGTTTACCGTAATGCCAAAAGCGTGACCCAGATACAAGCCTTCGCCAATCGAGGTGGCAGGCGCGATCTCGAGACCATATTTGCAAGCCATCCTCTTTCGAAAAAGATGCCATAAAGGATTGTGCGAATTCTGGCACTTTCGAAGTAGCCAAACAAACCTCAAAGCATGGTTTGAGAGAATAGACCCCCCCCCAAAGCGAATACGGTCACTGCTGTATACATTCGACATTGCTATCACCCAGCTAATTCCCGTAGAACTCGCGATACCACTTCGCGAATTCACGAAGACCGTCCTCGAGCGGCGTTGCGGGTTTGTAACCAAAATCGCGCTCCAAGGCGCCAGTATCCGCATAGGTTACAGGCACGTCACCAGGCTGCATAGGAACGAGCTGCTTATGCGCCTCGAAATCGTAATCGGCGGGGAGCACGCCCTCCTCAACCAGCACACGCTGCAGCGTATCAACGAAGATCAGCAAGTTCTCGGGATTCGAATTGCCGATGTTATACACGCGATGAGCGGCCATTGGCAAACCATCAACACCGATCTTGACCTCAGGAGCGCCGTCCATGACCCTGCGCACGCCCTCCACAATATCGTCCACGTACGTAAAGTCGCGCTTACAATCGCCCATGTTGAAAATCTTAATCGTATCGCCACGACGCAACTTCTCGGTGAAGCCGAAGTATGCCATGTCGGGCCTTCCCATGGGCCCATACACCGTAAAGAAGCGCAGGCCCGTGGCTGGGATGGAGTAAAGCTTGGAGTAGGCCGCGGCCATGAGTTCATTGCTCTTCTTGGTGGCAGCATACAAACTCACGGGGGAGTCTACGCGGTCCTCCTCGCTGAAGGGAACCTTCTCGTTGCCGCCATAAACCGAACTCGAACTCGCGTACACCAGGTGCTTCACCGGGTGATGACGGCATCCTTCCAAAATGTTAAAGAATCCAATCAGGTTCGAGTCGATGTAAGCCCTCGGGTTCTCAATGGAATACCGCACACCCGCCTGGGCGGCCAAGTTCACCACAACGTCGAAGCCGTTCTCAGCGAACAGGCGCTCTATCAACGCGGCATCGCACAGGTCGCCGCGCACGAAGGCGAAACGCCCCGCCTTGTCCACCTCCGCCAGCATTCGCAGGCGAGCCTCCTTGATGCCAGGGTCGTAGTAGCTGTTCACGTTGTCCAGACCGATGATCGCGTCGTCGGTGGTTTCGAGCAGCCGCTTCACCAGAAACGCCCCGATGAAGCCGGCAGCGCCAGTGACGAGGACTTTTCTATCCTGCATATATACCCCACTCTTTCGTTTTAAGGAAGTCCTGAGATGGAACTCCCAACAAGTTAATTACAGACCTCAAAACGTTTTAAAGCCGCCGCCCTTGACCAGCTTCAGCAGCACCCTCCTACTCTTGGGCAAAGCAAAGCAAATCGCGAAATAGACAACGACGCACCCTACAATGTCCAACCCGACGCCAAGCCAGTTGCTAGATGCGAGTCCATACGTCACCCATGCAAATGCGCACATCATCGATGTGCAGAAAATGGGCTCCTTGAGCGACAACATAGTGCGCCCAAACGAAAGGCCAACCACGAAATATGTGACCACTTGGTTGATAGCAATCAAAAGGATTCTCAATCCCGCATCAGCCCACACGACGGCATCGAACCCTTGCATAGCCGCCACGGTCATAAGCGGCGTCATCAACACGAGGTACATCACCTGCACAAGCGTAGACACGCGCGGTTTACCAAGAGAGCGATACATCTCGCTGCTGTAGTATGAGAGCAGCACCATCGGCCCCTGCACCAGCCCATACAACCCGAACATGAGCGTCGCCTCGCCCCACTGATCGCCGAGCAACAGGGCCACCAAAGGCTCGCGGAATACGAAGATACCCGCAGACAACGGCAACAGGAACAATGCCACCATGAACTGGAAGCGTCGCAGATAAGCAACGTATTCTTCCCGATCAAACTGAAGGCGCGAAAGTGACGAGAACAAGATGGGCGTCGTAGCGTTCGTGATAATCCCGAAGCACCCGCTCACAAAGGTGACTGGCGTCTTGTAATATCCCAACTCAGCCGCACCCAGGAAATGCCCCACGATAAAGGTGCCCGCCCAAGAGGAAAGCCATATGGTGAACGACTCCAAAAGCGTCCATCCGCTGAATGAGAACATAGCCTTCAGCATGTTGAAGGAGTAGAAAAAACGCGGCTTCCACTCAGACAGCAGAGTCAGCCCCACTGCATTTACAATATTCGCCGCCAAAGTGCCAACGATAAGTGACCAGTAACCAAATCCCATAAACGCCAGTACAAGCGTCGAGCCGAAGTTAAGTAAGGTCGACGTCAGTCTCACCGGCATAAGCGACTTGAAATCGAGATTACGGTGGAACAACGCCATCTGAATGCTCGAAAACGACGTCAACGGGAGAGAGAGGCAGGCCACGGCCAAGGGAAAGCCCAGCGACGGATTGCCCACGAAGGTGGCCACCGGATCGTTGAATATGGCAATGAGACACCACAGGACCACCGATATGCCGAAGTTCGTCCAAAAGGCCACGTTAGCGTTGGCATGCAGGTCTTTTTTGTCTCGGAAGCTGTGTTGCACCAGGTACTTCTGGAACCCGGCGTCCGCGAACATGTCGGCAAAGCTCACTACCATGGTGACGGTCGCCACCATGCCAAACGCCTCTGGCGCCAGCAGCCTCGCTAAGACGAGCTGCGAGATAGGCGAGATGATTTTGGCGATAATCTCGGTTGCCAGAGACCACTTTGCCGCGCTTGCCGACCTCGCCCGGAGGTCTTTTGTGTCGGACATACTAAACCTCCATGAAGAAACGCCGGAGCGCGCTTACTGGCTGATTATCCATGCGCACGCACTGAATGCAGCTTTCGTTTGCCATCATTCCTCGTTTTCACGTTGGGGCAAAGAAACCATTTGCCCCAACGTCCTCTCCGCCTCAGCGGGGCTGAAAGGCGTAAACCCGCCCCACGGGTAGAAAGTCAGCTCGCCGACGAGAACGCGCCCCTTGCAGATGAAGAGGTCGACCCTCAAGAAAGGTACACCGTCACTCAGTTTCCTTGATAGCTCGAGCATCTCGCTGAGCTGCTCCGGGGCAGGGATCGTCTCTTCGGAACTCGCGTATCCCATCGCCAAAGGCAGCAGATTCCACTCAGTGTCGTAGAAATCGTTGTACCTCTTCTCAGAATCGTTCTTGTCCCCGTGGCAATAAGAAATCAGCCGGGGTTCCCCGTCAAAGCAGAAGAAGTCGAACTCGTCGATGCCTTCCCAGTTATCGTCTTCATCACGGGCATTATCGCCCTCGCTCTCCAAGAACTCCTCGGCGAACACGACGGGCTTCACGTTCTTGTAAGGCCATTCCCTGCACCCGTAAAAATAATTCTGCTTCAAATGACCCCGAAAAAAGTCCTTGGCACTGTTGAGATCGAAGTGTCCCTTGTCAGTGCAGATGAGCACGCCGCCGCAGTCGTGATTCGTTTTGAGTACGAACTTCTCCGGTAGCCCACTCACATCGATGTCATCAGCGGAATTCCAGGCGCCCAACGTCTTGACCACGTGCTCGGAGCCCACACGCGAGGCAATGAGGTCCTTAGCGCGGTACTTGTCGACCATGGTCGTGTACGCAGGGTTGTGATCGTTAAGCTTCAGCCACTGCATCTTCTCAGTGAAGGTCACCGGCGAGTCTATGCTAGGCCACATGCCCAACTTGGCGCGATGCATCAATCGAAGGTGCGTCCTGTCGGAAACCCATTTCGTTAGACCCTTCGACGTAAAGGCACAGTAGGCCATCCACGGGTCACTTAGGTATTTTTTAATTTTGCTTTCCATATATACAATTTCCTTAAGTCCGAGCTTAAACAAAGCGTTTTACTTTTTAATTCTCTGCGCTACACATGGAACAAGCCCTGGGCGTATGCAAACCACCAACGTAGACTTTGCTCGTATATGCCCGAAACGGTTTCGGGCACTATTTACCCCATCCAGACGAACGAATAAGACTCGATACCAAGCCCGGTATGAAGCAGATAGGCATAAAAGGCGTAGAAAAGGAACCAGACAACTAGAAAACAGCCAAGACAAAAACGGGCTTTTATTTTCCGAGCGTCCTTCACGAAGCCTCCGAAAATCACGGGGCCTAATACGGTGAAGTAATAGGCTATGCGGCCGGCGTTGGCAATCACATAAGAGGACGCCGAAGCCAAAATGCCTAAAGCGTAAAACACGAGCGGCATCCGGTTGGCTTTGAGCCGCGACGTTCCGTCGCTCTCAACCGGGGCAACATTCGCAGTTTCGCGGCTGACGAAATATGCGATCGCGAGGACGGTCGCCTGCGCAAAAACCATCAACCCGATGCTCGATTCGTTCACGGAGTAACGCGCATACCGGTCGACGAGCTTAGAGCCCGCATAAGCTGCCAGGAACAGCAGGGCAACCGATGCAAGCATCTTCGCGGCGAACTGCGATCGGCTCTTGCTTTTGTTGGAAAATAGGTAGTAGATGAGGAATAGGACCCCTATCAGGGCGGACGCGTGCAAAAGAGCGCCAACAGCCCACCAAGCGCAAAAAAGCAACGGCTTATTCTGTTCTAAAAACCTGGTTGCGTAGAAAACCAGCGAGACTGCAATCATCTGGCACGTCAGACACATAGACAGCGGGAACACCGTTGCCGTATAGACGAACATCGCAAACGAGAGCGATGCCGTTCGTCTAAAATCCCAAAGTCTGAAAGCAAAAAAGGCGTTGGTGATCAGCGACTCGACGACGAGCAAGAACGAGTAATTGTTACAGATATGGAGCACCGCACTTGTGAAGACACCGTACGGAACGCTGAACGTATGGTTCCACATCGTGGTCCCATACGCGTAGAAGTACTCGATTCCCTCTTTATAACCCAGGGTATCCTGCCCAACCGCATACGACCTCAAGCCCCCGACGGCGGTAAGAAGAACCACGGCAGCGACCAGCCCAGCCTTACTTTTGCCGTTTTCCGACATGCGCGCAAGCGCCGCTGAAAGCAAAACGACAAGAAAGTAGAAAAGCGATGTTTCGATAAAGTTCATCCGAATACCAGCCTCACGAAACCGGGAAGCTCCGAATTGATTTCATAGCCCGAGCCTTTCAAATCCCTCGCACTGGCGCTTGACCCTATGCGATCCGCGGAGAGCGCGGCGTCGGCCCATTCGTCCAGAGCGTCGCCCAGACTTTTGTAAACGACGTTCTCGCAAATGCCAACCTCCCGCGTGATGGAGTCGCTAATCACGCAAGGGAGTCCGTTTGCCTGCGCCTCGACGACGACGTTCGGCAGGCCTTCGTAGACAGAGGGGAAGATGAAGACGTCCATAGCCGAATAGAGACGGCGGACATCGCTCCTAACCCCGGCAAACACCACCCTATCGGTCAATCCGAGCTCGGCAACGCGCCTCTCAACGGCCGTGCGTGTCTCGCCTTTGCCGACGAGAATGAGGACGGCGTCTGGCCTTCTCCGGGCGATTTCAGCAAAAACATCGACAAGGAAGAGGTGGTTCTTCTGCTCACTGAACCTCCCGACGTGCCCGACGACATAGGACTCGGCAGGAACGCCCAGTTCGCGCTTAACATCGTCCCGTGTCGAAGCGTCATAGGCGTAGTCCTCGAGGTTGAGCGCGTTCTTCATGAGATGGAAACGCGGCCCCGATACCCCCGCCTTGCCGAACATGTAGACGCCCGCCTCGGTAGACGGGGCGGCGAAGTCGGTCGCCGCAACCCTGACAAGGGGCTTGAAAAGAGTGTGCAGCAGGGTCTCCTTTTTGCTGTTCGAAACTGTACCCGTGTTGCTTGACCTGAATATGGTTCTGGACACGCCTCCGAATCTCATGGCGAGCAAATCAAGACAGGAAAGACTGTGCTGAGACGACCTGACAGCACAGCAATAACCGCCGTCCCGGGCTATCTGCATGAGCCGCTTGAACGAAGCGACCGGCCCGGCCTCGGTCTTCTTGACTGTGTGCACAATTCTGCCGCCCATCGACTCGATTTCGGCGTCGTAAAAGCCCGGCACGTCGGACGACACACAGAAGTCGAGCTGATAGCGCGACTTGTCCAAAGCCCGGTAATACTTCATGAATACCGTCTCGGCCCCGCCGGTGTCCATCGAGGTCACGATATAGAGGGCCTTCTTCATTGGACGATCACCGCATCGGATTTCTCGATCAGCTTCTGCAGCGCCTTTTTAGCAATCGCCTTCCTGCGGTTGGCCGGAGATTCCTGATAGCGCTCGTATACCTCGGCCTTCACCGCGAACCTTGCGTCGCCTGAAAGATCCGCCATTGCGCGGAGCTGCGCTATATGTAGATGATGGTAGGCGGGAGAGGCGATACGCTTTTCCATGTCGTAATAAGACCAGAAGCCGGCGTCGTAGTCATCCAAATGGCAAGCCAACGTCTCCGCAGAGTGCTTGAATGGCCCGGCGAAGCGCGCGTCGACCAACGATGCGTCATAGAGACCGAAAAGGCTAAACACCCAACCGTTCATGACACTGCGCCTGGGGCGTTGAGGGTACTCCTCCAGGAACAGTTCTCCCCCGTCATGCGACGACACGCCGCCATTGTCCATGTCGATAAGCATGAACTCGGCAGCTTTCAGCGCCGCAACTCTATAGCACTCGTCCCCGAAAGCCGCATGGGCCCTCAGCAGCATCGAGCACCCCTCGCCTTGGGCCATCGAGGAGACGGAGTACTTAGCGCTGCCTATCGGACCAAATGCGTCCCAAGAGCCGTCATCCCGCTGGGCGCCGATCGCCCAATCCGAGCATACCCTTAGTGCGTCGAGAAAGCGCTCAACTTCATCCGACCTGAGAATGCTCAAGTCGTAACAGCCCAAACCGTATTGGAAAATGGCGATGGGGAAATGCACCCGCGCCCCACCGGCGATGACGCTAACAGGGACACCGCCCTCGTCGAGCAGAGTACTGCCAGTGACCTTGCCGGTCAAATCGTTGTAGTACCCGGACAACTGTCCGACATTATAGGCCCTGCCCATGCTCTGCTCTACGGCCACAGCCGTCTTGCCAGTGAGCATTTTGCTCCACCTTTTGAGCATGGTCATCTTCTGCGCAATCTGGCCCATCATTCACCTTCGTTTCTGTAATCGACTCCGAGCGAGCGCACAAGCCCCTCCACGTTGGCCTCCAAACGGAAGTCCCTCTCCCAAACGGCCCTTGCAGCGCGCCTCATAGAAGACCCTTCGGCCTTGCCCAAAAAGACGAATCGCTTTATGGCCGCGGCGACATCTTCCGGTCCACAGTCGCTAGGTAGGAGAAAGCCGTTGACGCCATCGCTTACTATCTCGTGGGTTCCGCCAACGTCCGTGGCGATGACGGGAATGCCGAATCCGCAGGCCTCCATGATCGAAAGCGGCAGGCCCTCGCTTGACGAGACGTTCACGAAGACGTCGAAATGCTTCGCTGCGTACTCCCCCAAAAGCGCGTCGTTCGGCAAAGCCCCCGCGAACTTCGCGGTGGAGTGCGTCAGCAACGAGCAGGCGGCCCTCGCCTCCTCGAGCTGTGGGCCGTCGCCGTAATGGGTCCATTCGACGCGAAGCCCTTCGGCATCAAGAAGGGTGACAGCCTTAGCAAGAAGAGGCACGCGCTTAACGTCGACAATACGCGAGCACGAGACGACCCGCAACGGGCAGGTCAACGGCTCGCCGGACTTGTCTGGCATCTCCCGCGTTCCGAGATAGGAGGTCGTCACCTTGCCCTCATGGCCCGGCCAGTTCGCGTTTATGTATTCCTCCCCGTCTTTCGAGCAGGGAAGCACTCCGGAAAGCTTGGATAGGAGGTATCCCCGGAAGGGCAAATAATGCACATCGGTACGATCTGCATACAGATCGTACCCATGTGCACGCGCAACGGCGCGTGCACATGGGTACGTGCCGGTCAGCCAAGCAGCGACCAAAGCGGTGTCGTAAAGCCAAAAGCTGTATATGTGCGTGGGCTCAAAGCCAAAGCGGACCAGTTCCTCCGCAAGCACGTCCGCCTTTGCCTTCGCCCTCGCGGCAAAGTAGCCCCGAAACACGCGCTTTCCGATTCCATGAACGGATTCTGTGGCATAGGCCTCACGAACGTCCGCACCGCCCAAAAGGGGAAACGCGATCCCTTTGACTGCAAGCAAAGCCTTGTCCTTGGAGGTATTACCGCAACCCAAGGCCAGGGGCGTCACATTGCCCGGCAGCGCGCAGGTGGGCGCGTCACCCGGCTGCGCCTCGGTCCCCACGGCGAGCACCTCGTCGAAATAGGTCGAAAGAACGCCTATCTCGTTCTCGAGATAGGACTCAGCGGCGACCTCGCCGCGGTTAAAGGGGAACCTCCTCGTCAGAAGGAGCAGCCGTCTCTTTTTTTTATCAGCAGTAATCGCCACAAATACTAATCCCTCTTGAATAGGTCGCGGGTATACACCTTGCCGGCAACATCGGCCAGATCGTCGCTCCACCGGTTGGCAATGATCACGTCGCACTCGGCCTTGAACTTCTCAAGGTCATGCGTCACCTCGGAACCGAAGAATTCCGGCGCGTCCAGCGTTGGCTCGTAGACAACGACCGGCACTCCCTTGGCCTTCACGCGCTTCATAACGCCCTGGATGGAACTGGCGCGGAAATTGTCGGAGTTCGACTTCATGGTCAGGCGGTACACGCCCGCCACGGGCTTCTCCTTGCCTTCGTATACCTTGTCCCACAGCAGTTGCAGTACCTCGTCTGCAATGTAGTCCTTGCGAGTGCGGTTGGCATCGACGATGGCCTCGATAAGGTTCTGAGGCACGTCCTTATAGTTGGCCAGCAACTGCTTGGTGTCCTTGGGCAGGCAGTAGCCGCCGTAGCCGAAGGAGGGGTTGTTGTAGTGGGAGCCAATGCGGGGCTCTAGGCACACGCCATCGATGACGTCCTTGGTGTTGAGTCCCCTCATCTCGCAGTAAGTGTCCAGCTCATTGAAGTACGCCACGCGAAGTGCCAGGTAGGTGTTGGCGAACAGCTTCACGGCCTCCGCCTCGGTGGTACCAAGAACGAGCTGCGGGATGCCCGTCGTGCCATCAGGGTTGGTGCGCTCAAGCTCGGCGGGGCCGACGCCTTGGGCGAGCAGCCCAGCAAACGTCTTTGCGGCCTTCACAGCTTCCTCGTCGTCCTTGGGCGCGCCCACAACGATGCGGCTAGGGTGCAAATTATCGTAGAGCGCCTTGCTCTCTCGAAGGAACTCGGGGCTGAAGATGATGCGGCTGTCGCCAAGCGTCTCGCGAAGCGACGAAGTGTAACCCACAGGGATGGTCGACTTGATGACAATCCAGGCCGTCGGGTTCACCGAGCGGATTGCCGAAATTGCGGCTTCAACAGACGAGGTGTCGAAAAAGTTGCGGTCCGAGTCGTAGTTCGTTGGCGTGGCCACGATGGCGAAATCCGCGCCTGTATAGGCCTCGGCGACGTCCACGGTTGCATGCAGGTCGAGCTTCCTCGTGCCCGCCTTAGCCTCGGCCAGGAAGAGCTCAATCTCGTCGTCCTGGATGGGCGACTGAAAAGCGTTAATCTTCTCTACCTTCTCGGAGACGATGTCGAGCGCGCGCACCTCGTTGTGCTGCGAGAGCAGAACGGCCAACGAGAGCCCCACATAGCCGGTGCCGGCGACTGCTATCTTCATTTTTTCGGACATATCATTCAACCTTTCGTTAAGAGCAGGCACACATATGAAATAGTTAGGATTTCGCCTTGCCGAAGAACTTCAGCGCCTCAGAGACGCAGGCGGCGGGCGATGAGGCAATGGCCTTTAAGGCGTAAATCACAGCCTGGCCTGGCTGGTTGCTGCGCTTCATAGCGAAGGCGAGCACGGCGTTGTGGCGAAATTCGATGTAGCGCACATCCTTCTTGCTGAGGCGCGGGTAGTAGCCGCGCACCACCTCGTGCCTTGCGACCTCGCCGTTTACCTTGTTCTTGCCAAGCGAGAGCCTCTCGCCGGAATGGAGGTACTGCCTCACGTGCACCTCGGGCATGTAGCCCATGTGGGCGCCAGCCTCTATGCAGCGCAGCATCAGCCACCAGTCTTGGCCGGTCGCCACCTCGCCGAAACCCTCAGTGCGGTCGAACAGGTCGCGCCTGAGCATATAGATGGCCGTTGGGCTTATCGGCGTTAGGAGGTGCGCGCGCAGCAGACCCTCGGTGGAGAAGTCCTCGCAATGGTCGAGCCTGCGGTGCTCCACAAGCCGGCCACGTTCGTCATACCACGAGACATCCTGCCAGCTCATGTCGAGGGAGTTTTCCTGCATGAAGGCGACCTGGGTGGACACCTTGTCAGGCAGGAACTCGTCGTCATCGTCGAGGAACGTGAGGTACTCGCCCGTCGCCTGGCGGCAGGGG
>URQD01000059.1:0-11306 GCA_900549905.1 uncultured Collinsella sp.
CGCCGAGGCCGACTGCACCTCCATCATCGGTGGTGGCGACTCCGTCGCGGCTGTCAACAAGTTCAACCTGGCCGACAAGATGAGCTGGATCTCCACCGGTGGTGGCGCTTCCATGGAGCTCGTCGAGGGTAAGGCCCTGCCCGGAGTGGAGGCGCTTCTCGATGCCTAATCGCACCCTTCTTATCGCTGGTAACTGGAAGATGAACAACGACGTCGCCGAGGCCGCCAAGCTCGCCGACGAGCTGGCTCAGGCTCTGCCCGAGGTTCCGGCTGGCGTCGAGGTGCTCGTCTGCCCTCCGACCATTGACATCACCACGGTTCATGACCGCATTCAGGCTGCCCCCATCGCCCTCGGTGCACAGAACGTGTACTGGGAGGCCAAGGGTGCCTTCACCGGTGAGTCCTCTTGCGACATGCTCAAGTCCGCTGGCTGCACCTACTGCATCATCGGTCACTCCGAGCGTCGCGACTACTTCCACGAGACCGACGAGGACCAGAACAAGAAGGCCAAGGCCCTCGTTGCCGCCGGTCTTGTTCCCGTCTTCTGCTGCGGCGAGTCCCTCGAGGTCCGCGAGGCTGGCACCTATGTCGAGCACGTCGTGAACCAGGTCAAGGCTGGCCTTGCTGGTCTTGAGATCACCTGCCCCAAGCAGGTCGTCGTCGCCTACGAGCCCATCTGGGCTATCGGCACCGGCAAGACCGCTACCGCCGAGGACGCTCAGGAGGTCTGCGGCGCTATCCGTGAGACCCTCAAGGAGATGTTCGGCGAGGAGCTCGCTAACGGCATCCGCGTTCTCTACGGCGGTTCCGCTAAGCCCGGCAACATTGCCGAGCTCGTCGCCAAGCCCGACGTTGACGGCGCCCTCGTGGGCGGCGCTTCGCTCAAGGCTGCCGACTTCGCCTCTATGGTCGTCAAGGCAGGCGAGTAGGACATATGGCACAGCGTCATCTTCCTGCACTCCTGATCATCATGGATGGCTGCGGCCTTGCTCCGGCTGATGGCGAGAACGCCGTCGCCGCTGCCAAGACGCCCTTCCTTGATAGCCTGTACGAGAAGTATCCTCACACCACGCTCGGTGCTTCGGGCGAGGACGTGGGCCTTCCCGACGGTCAGATGGGCAACTCCGAGGTGGGTCACCTCAACATCGGTGCCGGTCGCATCGTGTTCCAGGAGCTTTCGCGCATCAACAACGCCATCAAGGACGGCTCCATCGCCAAGAACGAGGTCTTCGTCAAGGCTATGGACGACGTCAAGGCCGAAGGCAAGACCCTGCATCTCATGGGCCTTATGAGCCCTGGCGGTGTTCATTCTCACATGAACCACGTCGAGGCTCTGGTCAAGATGGCTGCCCAGCATGGCGTCAAGACCGTTCGCGTCCACGCCTTCATGGATGGCCGCGACGTCGACCCGCAGTCCGGTGCCGGCTACATGAGCGAGTTCTGCGCTTTCCTGGCTAAGATCTCCGAGGAGACCGGTTGCGACGCTCGCGTTGCCACCGTTTCGGGCCGCTATTGGGCCATGGACCGCGACAACCGTTGGGAGCGCATCCAGCGCGCCTACGACGTCATGGTCAACGCGTCCGATGCCGATACCGACCCCGTTGCCGGTATCAAGGCCTACTACGAGAAGGATCCGCGCGGCGACGAGTTCGTCGAGCCTTTCGCGGCCCACAACGAGGGCATCCACGAGGGCGACGCGGCCATCTTCTTCAACTTCCGTCCCGACCGCGCTCGTCAGATGACCCGCGTGTTCACGGACAAGGAGTTCGATGGCTTTGAGCGCGAGCAGATTAAGCTCTCGCACTTTGTGACGATGACCGAGTACGATCCGACGTTTGACGTCGAGGTCGCCTTCCCCAAGACGTTCCCCGAGAACGTCCTGGCCGACGTTATCGCCGCCAATGGCCTGAAGCAGCTGCACACCGCCGAGACCGAGAAGTACGCTCACGTGACGTTCTTCCTCAACGGCGGCATCGAGGAGCCCAAGGAGGGCGAGGAGCGCGTGCTCGTCGCTTCCCCCAAGGTCGCTACCTACGATCTGCAGCCCGAGATGAGCGCTCCCGAGGTTACCGAGAAGCTCGTCGCCGCTATTAACGAGGATCGCGCTGATTTCTACATCGTGAACTTCGCAAATTGCGACATGGTTGGTCACACCGGTGTCTTCGACGCCGCCGTTAAGGCCGTCGAGGCTGTTGACGATGCTCTGTCCAAGGTTGTCCCGGCGATTCTCGCCAAGGGCGGCTTTGCGCTGATTACCGCCGACCATGGCAACGCCGATCACATGTTTGACGTTGCTTCCGACGGTTCCAAGCATCCGTTTACGGCCCACACCACCAACCGCGTGCCGTTCATCATCGTTAATGAGAAGGCACAGCTCACCGGTATCGAGGATGGCCGTCTCTCCGATATCGCTCCGACCATGCTCACCATGGCTGGTATTGAGCCTTCCGCCGAGATGACGGGCCGCGTGCTCGCCACCGAGGCCTAAGTGAAAACTCCAAGCGTTTTCATGCGAGGGGGTTGCCCAAATTCGGGCAACCCCCTTTTTTTGATATTTCTGCCATTTCTACCCCGTCCCTAAATGGCAGGTGGGGGAGTGTTGGAGGTTGTGGTACAGTACTGGAGTTTGAATTGTGCTATTAAGGAGCTTATCTATGGGTCCGTTCCAGATTCTTCTGTTTGTCGTTTGGGCTGTCTCTGCCGTGGCGCTGACGATTCTCGTCCTGATGCACTCCGGTAAGGGTACCGGCGTTTCGGATATGATCGCTAGCTCGCTGTATAACTCCAGCTCTGCCACGGGCGTCATGGAGCAGAACCTCGATCGCCTGACGGTAATTATGGCCGTCGTTTTTGCTGTGTGTGTCGTTCTGTGCATGTTCTTCTTCCCGCAGGGCATCGTCGGCTACTAAGCATCGGCGTATATACGTTTGTAAAGGGTCCCGCATGTGCGGGGCCCTTTTTGTTTACAGACTTGTAACAGAGCCAAAATATCCCCACATACTTCGCCCAACTAAAGAAATTCTCGACCGTTAACCGGAATCAGCGCCAAATTGTGCATAAAATGCGCTACTGTATTGCGAAACGTTGGTCCGCACTGCATAACCAGCCATAACGGCGGACCGCGTTTGAATGGTTCGAACGGGCTGTCTCGACGTTGCCCGGCCGAATTCACTTTGTCCTATCTCATAAGGAGGATGGCATGGCTGATTCTATGTTCCACCAGCCCGTTATGGGTCGTCGCGCCTTTGTTGGCGGCACCCTCGCTGCGAGCTCCATGGCTTTTCTTGCCGCGTGCGGCAAGAAGGGCGGCGACGCTTCCGGTTCTGAGTCCGGTTCGAAGCTGAACTTCTACATCAACAACCCGGTCTGCATCGACCCCTACAACGTCCAGGAGGATCAGGGCACTCAGGTCGAGTACCAGCTCTTCGACGCTCTGACGGAGTACGACCCCGAGAAGGGCGAGATCGTTCCGCTGGCTTGCGAGTCCTTTGAGGCTAACGACGACGCCACCGAGTTCACCTTCAAGATCAAGAAGGCCAAGTTCCACAACGGTGACGACGTTACCTCCAAGTCCTTCAAGCTCGGTTGGGAGCGTCTAGTCAACACCAAGTCGGCCATCGCCACCGAGTATGGTCCTTCCGAGGTCTCCTATCACCTTTCCATGGTTGAGGGCTATGACGATCTGCTTGCCGGCAACGCTACCGAGCTCAGCGGTGTTACTTGCCCCGACGATGAGACCCTCGTCGTCAAGCTGTCTTCCGCTTACGCCGACTTCCCCTTCGTCGCCTCTCACCCGGCTCTGTCCCCGGTTCCCGAGTGCGCCGAGTCCGATGTCAAGAGCTTCTATCTTGCCCCGGTCGGTAACGGCCCGTTCATGATGGACGGTAAGTGGGAGGATGGCCAGGAGATCAACCTCAAGAAGTTCGATGATTACTATGGCGACAAGGCCAAGATCGACGCCATCCACTTCCAGGTCATCAAGGACATGGAGACCGCTTACAAGGAGTTCCAGGCCGGTAACCTCGATGTCTGCGACGTTCCCGTTGCTCAGATCGACGCCGCAAAGAAGGACCGTGGCGAGTCCAAGGACGGCTACACCATGGGTGACGGCGAGCATATGCTGCTCGGTGCCGAGCCTTCCACATACTATCTGACCTGCAACACCACGGCCGAGCCGTTCAATAACGCCGACCTGCGCAAGGGCATCTCCCTGGCCATCAACCGTGAGGCCATCTGCAAGACCATCTTCAAGGGTACCCGTACCCCCGCCGACGGTATTGTTCCTCCGGGAATCGCCGGCTACAAGGAGGGCGCATGGGAGTTCTGCGCCTATGACGTCGACAAGGCCAACGAGTACCTCGACAAGGTCGCTCCCGCTGGCGCTAACGGCGATCGTGGCATCAATGTGACCCTGTCCTACAACCAGGACGGTGGCCACAAGGAGATCATGGAGTCCATCATCGGCGACCTCGCCAAGGTGGGCGTCACCGCCGTCTCCGATACTCCCGAGTGGTCTGCCCTGCTCGAGCAGTATCAGAACTTCAACTATCAGTTCGGCCGTCTGGGCTGGATCGCCGATTACCCGATCATGGACAACTTCCTGTACCCTCTGTTCCACTCCGACTCCCTCGGTGGCGACAACCGCTCTGGTTACAACAACCCCGAGTTCGATGCCAAGGTCGACGAGGCCCGCACCACGGTTGATGACGAGGAGCGCATCGCCAAGATGCGGGAGGCCGACGCCATGGTCGCTGCTGACTGCCCGGTTATCCCGGTGATGTTCTACACGCACACCATCGCTGGCTCTGACCGCGTCAAGCATCTCTATGTTGATCCGCAGAAGCACGCCGATCTGAGTACCGCCGAGCTCGCCTAAGGGTTTTGCAGCTTCCGTGAGGGTCAAGTATTTACGTAGACCTCATGGGAAACATACAGTTCTCCCTAACCTGGGGTAAACTGGCTGATGGTAATTTTGGGATGCCGGTCTGGCGATCGGCATCCCATTTAGGTTAATCCCTAGATAGGGGAGTGGTATGGGTAAGTACATCGTTAAACGTGTGCTTCAGTTCATCCCGGTATTTTTGGGCGTTACGCTGATTCTGTTCGCCCTCCAGAATATCGTGCCGGGAGACCCGATCAAGCTGATCGGCGGAGACAAGGCTCTGTCCCCCGAGGTGGAGCTTCAGCTTCGCGTGCGCTATCACCTGGTCCAGTCGGACGAGGACGGCAACGCGATCCTTGACGAGAACGGCGATCCCGTTCAAACGTCGCTCGTGGACCGTTATTTGTATTACATGAACGGTCTGCTTCATGGCGATCTGGGCAATTCGTACCAGCGCAAGCTGCCGGTTACGGATATCTTTGCTCAGAAGTATCCGTATACGGTCAAACTTGCCGCGTGCGCTATCGTGCTCGAGGCAATCATGGGTATCGGTGCGGGTATTATTTCGGCGGTCAAGCGTTACTCCTTCTGGGATATTTTGGTAACGCTGACCACGTCGATCCTCGTTGCCGTCCCTGCTTTCTGGCTCGGTATGCTGCTGCAGCTGTTCTTCGGCGTCATCCTTAAGGATCTCACCGGCGGCGCATTCTCCATGCCGATCTCGGGTGCCGGCGGTGCCAGCTCCCAGTATCAGGATTGGATGCACTACGTGCTTCCGACCATCACGCTGGCTTCGGTTTCGACCGCCTATGCCGCCCGCATTATGCGCTCGCAGCTGCTTGACGTCATGAACCAGGATTACATCCGTACGGCAAAGGCCAAGGGTCTCTCCAATCGCGCGATCATTATCAAGCATGCGCTTAAGAATGCACTCATCCCCGTCGTTACCTATATTGGTGTCGACTTCGGCGGCATGCTTTCGGGCGCCATCCTGACCGAGACGGTCTTTAACTGGCCCGGCATCGGCTTCGAGGTCTACCGCGCCATTAGCATGCGCGACTGGCCCATCGTTATGGGCGGCGTTACGCTCATTGTTGTCGTCGTTATGGTGATCAACCTGCTCGTCGACATTAGCTATGCATTCCTCGACCCGCGCATCCGCCTTGGCGGTCCGTCGGATAAGGCCTAAGGGAGGTACGTCTCATGCAGGAAACTGATTCTCAGTCTCAGGAGCAGGCTACCGCCACCAAGGCCGCATCTGCTCCCGCCAAGTCCCGCACGCTGTGGGGCGACGCTTTTAAGCGTCTTCGTAAGAACAAGCTCGCCGTTATCGGTGTCTGCTGGATCATCATCGTTGTTGTGGTCGCCCTGACCGCCGATCTGTGGGCTAAGCCCTGGCTCGGCTCTCCTACGGCTTCCGACTCGACTACCATGGCCGAGACTTCGCTGCTGGCTCCGTGTGCCGAGCACCCGTTTGGCACCGACTCTCTTGGTCGTGACATTCTCGTCCGTGTTATCTACGGTGCACGCGTTTCGCTTTCCGTCGGTATTATGGCCACCGCCATCTCCACGGTGATCGGTCTGGTCATGGGCGCCCTCGCCGGTTTCTATGGCGGCATCTGGGATACGATTATCATGCGCTGTGCGGACATCTTCCTGGCGTTCCCGTACGTGCTGTTCGTTGTTGCCATGATTGCCGTTATCGGTCGTGGTCTTCAGAATGTCTTTATCGCCATCGGCATTCTCGGCTGGCCTTCGATTGCGCGCGTCTTCCGATCCGCGATCCTGACGGTCAAAGAGAACGACTATGTTGACGCCGCTCGCGCTATGGGTGCATCCGATGCGCGTATCGTTATGCGCCATATCTTCCCGAACTCCGTTGCTTCTATCGTGGTCTATGCGACCATGAACATTGGTGGCGCTATTCTGACCGAGTCCGCTCTGTCCTTCCTCGGCATGGGCGTTATTCCGCCTACGCCTTCGTGGGGCTCCATGATTCAGGACGGTCAGCAGTATCTTCTGACTGCTCCCTGGATGATGATCATGCCCGGTTTGGCAATTCTCTCGACGGTGCTCGCCTTCACCCTGCTGGGTGACGGTCTGCGCGACGCCCTCGACGTCAAGATGAAGGACGCATAAGGATGAAGAAGAACAAGAACTATGTGGACCTGAAGGACCAGCCGGTTCCCGAGGGCCAGCATCTGCTCGAGGTCGATGACCTTAAGATGTATTTCCATACCGAGGACGGTGTCGTTCGCGCTGTCGACGGTGTGTCCTACACGCTCGATCGCGGCGAGACCCTGGGTGTCGTCGGTGAGTCCGGCTCCGGTAAGTCCGTGACCGCCATGACCATCATGGGCCTCATCTCGATGCCTCCGGGAAAGATTGAGGGCGGCGACGTTCGCTATCGCGGTCGTTCTATCCTCGAGATGACCGAGGAAGAGATGCAGCACATCCGCGGTAACGACATCGCGATGATCTTCCAGGATCCTATGACCTCCTTGAACCCGGTCTATAAGATCGGCAAGCAGGTGGGTGAGGGCCTTCGTCTGCACCGTGGTTACTCCAAGCAGGAGGCGCTCAAGCGCGCCACCGAGCTTTTGGACCTCGTTGGCATTCCCGAGCCCGAGAAGCGCGTCAATGAGTATCCGCACCAGTTCTCGGGCGGTATGCGTCAGCGTGTCATGATTGCTATGGCCCTTGCCTGCGATCCCGATATTCTGATTGCCGACGAGCCCACGACTGCCCTGGACGTTACCATTCAGGCTCAGATTATTGAGCTTATGCAGGAAATGCAGGAGAAGAACGGCAACGCCATCATCATGATTACCCATGACCTGGGCGTCGTCGCCGATATGGCCGATAAGATCATGGTTATGTACGCCGGCCGTCCTGTCGAGTTCGGTACTGCTGAGGAAATCTTCTACGAGAGCCGCCACCCTTACACCTGGGGCCTTATCCGCTCCATCCCGGAACAGGCCATCGATGAGAAGAAGCCTCTTACGCCGATTCACGGCAACCCGCCTTCGCTCATGAACTTGCCTGAGGGCTGCGTGTTCTCTCCTCGTTGCCCCTATGCGACGGACAAGTGCCGCAAGCAGCGCCCCGAGCGCGTTGTCACCGAGTCTGGTCATTACTCTGCGTGCCACTACTCCGGTGACCCCGAGTTCCTCAAGAACGCTCCTGAGACGTCCCGTACGCGCAAGGATTCCAAGAAGGGAGGCGAGGCGTAATGGCAGATACCAACGAGCGTACTCCGCTGCTGAAGGTCGAGCACCTCTCTAAGGAGTTTCCCGCTGAGTCCGGCATGTTCGCCAAGCGCTTCTCTAAGCGTGTCGTCTCTGCTGTGAATGACATTTCGTTCGAGATTTATCCGGGCGAGACCTTTGGCCTGGTCGGCGAGTCTGGTTGCGGTAAGTCCACCACGGGCCGCACCATCATGCGCCTGACCAAGCCGACGGCCGGCAAAGTGTTCTTCCAGGGCAAAGATGTTGCCGAGATGAGCAAGCATGAGATTAAGGACATGCGTCGCGAGATGCAGTTCATCTTCCAGGACCCCTATGCTTCGCTTAATCCTCGTATGACCATTGGCGAGATCGTCTCTGAGCCCATGACCATTCATGGCGTGGGTACCAAGGAGGAGCGCATTGAGCGCGTCCGCGAGCTGCTGGACGTCGTCGGCCTGAACCCCGAGCACATCAACCGCTATCCGCACGAGTTCTCGGGCGGTCAGCGTCAGCGTGTCGGCATCGCCCGCGCGTTCGCTCTGAAGCCCAAGCTGATCATCTGCGACGAGCCCGTTTCCGCTCTGGATGTTTCCATTCAGGCCCAGGTTCTGAACCTGCTCAAGGAACTGCAGGACAAGTTCGGTACGGCGTATCTGTTTATTGCCCACGACCTTTCCGTCGTGCAGCACATCTCCGATCGCGTTGCCGTTATGTACCTGGGCAAGATGGTCGAGGTTTCGGACTGGAAAACGCTCTATAGCGAGCCTCACCATCCGTACACGCAGTCGCTGCTGTCTGCCGTGCCGGTTCCCGATCCTGATATCCAGAAGACCCGCAAGCGCATCATCCTCGCTGGCGATCCGCCGTCGCCGCTGGATCCGCCGACCGGTTGCCGTTTCCACACGCGCTGCCCGATCGCCCAGGCCAAGTGCTCTGAGTCTGCGCCCGAGTTCCGCGAGATCGGTGACGGCCACTACTGCGCATGCCACTTCGCGACCCCGTTCCCCATCAAGGAGTCACACATCGATCTGTAGGGCCAGTAGTCCTCAGAACTCAACTGAGCAAACGCCCTTGAAAGCCCGCCTCTGGCGGGCTTTCTTTGGATATATCGCCCTGCCCCAATGTGGCGGTCCTACCCCTTTTGCCGCGCTCATCTGCCTGCGGCCCTGCATGCGTGACGGGGCTTTACTGGAAAGGCGAGTGTGCGCTGGGTGAAGACGGGGCTTTTGCTTTAGAGTGGTGGACATGATGTGCATGCACGGAAACCGGGAGGTATCCGAGATGATCGATAGACGTACGCTGCTCGACGGCACGCTTGGGCTCCTCGGCGCGGGAGCGCTGACGGGTTGCGCAGGACAGGGCCGCGCCGCCAAGGCGGGGCACAAGTCGGTGCCCGATTCGTGGTTCAAGGTTCGCGTTCGGGGGCTGTCGGCAATCGACCCCATGACCGTGTGCGACCGGGCGGGCCTGCAGGTGATGCGGTTTTTGTACACGCCCCTGCTCACCCATGTAGACGGCGCGCTCATCGGTGCCGCCGCCCGTTCGTTCGAGGTGTCCGACGATGCCCGCACCTTCACGTTCTCCCTGCGCGAGGGGGCGACCTTCCACAATGGCGAAGAGGTCACCGCGTCGTCGTTCAAGCGCGCCTGGGAGCGCCTCGTTGCCGGCCCGGCACGTTATGACGAGGAGGCCTCTGAGAACGAGCGCACGTCCAAGGACGCGCCTGCAGACGGCTCCTTGCTGCAAAGCCCCTGGGCGCCGTTGCTGAGTCTGGTTGAGGGCTACGATGCGCTCAGCGAGGGCCGCGCCTCCGAGATGGTCGGCCTGCGCTGTCCCGACGACCTGACGCTTGAGGTCGCCCTCACGCAGCCCTATGCGGGCTTTGCCGACATCGTCGCCCATCCGGTGCTTGGACCCGCGCCGATTTCGTCGACGCGCGAGAACTCGTCGTATGCCTCGTGGCCGATCGGCAACGGGCCGTTCAAACTCAAGGGCGCGTGGGACGAGGATGAGGACATCAGGCTCGTTCGTTTTGCCGACGCCGTCACCCCCGCGCTCGCCGATGGCGCGCTGGTGTGCCCAAATGCAGACACCGCATCGGCGTACAACCAGTTCCTGGCGGGCGCGCTCGACATTTGCGAGGTCCCTGTGGATCAGGTGCGCGACGCGCAGGAGTCGGCGGGGGAGAGCGAGACCCCGGGCGCGTTCATGCCCGGCGCGCGCTGCACCGCGCCCCTGGGCTCTCGGATCACCTATCTCGCGTGCAATACCGCAGTGGGTGCGATGAGTCATCCGGAGCTCCGTCGCGCGGCTTGTGCCGCCATCGACCGCGACACCCTGGTGAGAAAGGTCCTCGGGGGAGCCGGCGAGGCGGCCGCCTCGCTCGTTGGCCCCGCGATTGCCGAGGTCCCTGCGTGGGAGGCATGCCAGTTTGATGCCGAGATGGCCCAGCAGCTGCTTGAGGACTTGATGGCGGCCCATGAGGCCGACGCCGCCGCGATCGACGCGGGGTCCTCGGGGGAGACTTTGGTTGAGGAGGCCTCGGAACCGCTCGACCTGACCGTGCGGCTGGTGTATCGAAAGGGTGGCATGAACGCCAAGCTCGCCTCGCAGATGGCCGCGGACCTCAAGGCGGTCGGCTTTACCGTCAAGGCCGAAGGGCTCTCGGAAGGAGACTATCGCGCCCGTTTGGCCGAAGGTGCCTACGAGTGTGCCCTGGCCACGTTTGAGCCGACGGTGCCGTCGCTCGAGGCGGCCGTGGCGCCCCTTGTTGGAGGGCTTCCGTCCTGTGGGGTTTCTGCCGCGGCGGGAGCCACGGCGACGGTTGAGGAGCTGCTGGTGGCTGCGTGCCGGGAGCGCGACCGGGCGGTTCGCGAAGATCTCGTGCGCCAGGTGCTGACGCATGAGTCCGAGGAACTCGCCTTGCTGCCCGTCGTGTTCACGATGTCCCACGTCGTCGCGTCCAATCGCATCTCGGCGGCGCATCTGGACGCCCTAGGTGTGCTCGACCCCGTTTCGGTGTCGGTGCTCTAGCGGCTTCTACCTGCGCATTCGGTATATTTCTAAATCTGGTCAACTTTTTTGAAATTGGGGCTTGCGCAAAGATGCGTTTACGGGTTATTATCTTCAACGTTGCAGACGCGGTAACGCAAACGCAGCAAACGTCGGAGTGGCGGAATTGGCAGACGCGCTAGCTT
>URQD01000060.1:0-11288 GCA_900549905.1 uncultured Collinsella sp.
GGGTGCCCTACCGGGAGTAGCGTCGAAGGTTGACAAAACTATAGGAACACCCAACGACTAAGTTAGGCGATGTGGAGGGGGTTGGCGGCGTCGACGGCATCGGGGGCATCGGATAGGCCGTCGGGGGCAGCGTCTGTCGGGTCCTCGTCGGGGGTCTCGATCTGCTTGATCATGACCTCCTGGCCCTGCAGCAGATAGGTCTCGCCGCTACCGCAATGGGGGCAGGTCTTGCCGTGCTCGACCGTCGCGTAGTCGCAGCCGCACGCCTCGCAATGCGTCACGGCCTCGACAGGCTCCACAATAAGCTCCGCGCCCTGCGTGATAGGCTTTTTATCTGCCGCCCAGCGCCAAGCATCAAGCAGCAGATCGGGAACGACGCCCGAGACCTCGCCCAGGAGCAGCGTCACGCTCGAAACGCGACTCACGCCATTGGCGCGCGCCACATTCTCGACATCGCGAATGATGTGATAGACGATTCCTAATTCATGCACTTTTTCTTCCGCCGTTCTAACGAACGGCGGTCGACTTGACGCTGCGCGAGCCCCAGACGGACGATCTGCCTTTCAATCGTCGGGCATGGGCAAAAGCCCTATGCCCTCCTCTTTCAAGGCACCTCGCCACGCCTGGGACTCGCTCGCTGTCCAACCGTTCTCTACGCCGTTCTCTTGTTTGTTGCGTTTTTTATTTCTTCCCAAATTTGATTTTGATCGCACGCTTCAAAGCGTACTTGCCGAGGCTGGGGAGCTTTTGCTCGTATTTGACCATCGTGGAGCACTCGGGGCGGTCGCGATCCAGATGGATGGCGTCAAACGCACACTTGGTGGTGCACAGGCCGCAGCCGATGCACTTGTTGGGGTCGACGATCGAGGCACCGCAGCCCAAGCAGCGAGCGGTCTCGGCGCGCACCTGCTCCTCGGTAAAGGTCTCGACGTACTCGCTAAAGGGCGCAGCCTTCTCGCGCTCGCGGTCGACACGTGCCACCTCGCGGCTTGCGTTGTCATAGCTCTCAATCACAACATCGTCGCGGTCAAGCGCGGTGTAGCGGCGCTGGTTGCGGCCGATGGTGAGCGTGGACCCCGGCTGCACAAAGCGATGGATGGACACGGCGGCCTCGTGGCCGGCGGCGATGGCATCGATGGCAAAACTCGGACCGGTGTAGACGTCGCCGCCCACAAAGATGTCTGGCTCGGCGGTCTGGTAGGTCTGAGGATCGGCAAGGGCACCCTGACCGCGGCCAAGCTCCACCTTGGAGCCAGCCAGCAGGTCGCCCCACACAATGGACTGGCCAATCGACATGACGACACGGTCGGCATCGACACGACGCAGATCGTTCTCATCGTACTCGGGCGCAAAACGGCCCTCGTCGTCAAAGACACGCGTGCAGCGCTTGAAGGTGATGCCGCGCACATGACCGGCCTCGTCCAGGTGAACCTCCTTGGGGCCCCAACCGTAGCTGATGTGCGCGCCGTCCTCGATGGCCTCGCGACGATCTTCCTCGCTGGCAGGCATCTGGGCCTCACTCTCCAGGCAGAACATCTCAACGTGCTCGGAACCCAGACGGCAGGCGTTGCGGGCAACGTCGATGGCCACGTTGCCGCCGCCCACCACAATGGTGCGGCCGGACAGGGTATCGATCTTGCCGCTGTTAACCTCGCGAAGGAAGTCTACGGCCACGGTCACGTCCTCGGCATCCTCGCCCGGAATGCCGACAAGGCGGCCTCCTTGGCAGCCAATAGCCACGTAGAAGGCCTTAAAGCCCTGCGCGCGCAGCTCGTCGAGCGTCACATCGCGACCGACCTCCACGCCATAGCGGAACTCGGCACCCATCAGGCGAATAACCTCAACCTCGGCCTCGATAACGTCCTTCTGCAGCTTAAAGCTCGGAATGCCATAGGTGAGCATGCCGCCCGGGCGCTCGTTTTTCTCGAACACGACGGGCTTGTAGCCCTTCTCGGCCAGATAGAAGGCGCAGGACAGACCGGCCGGACCGGCGCCGATGATGGCGATCTTCTGGTCGAAGCCGCCGGCACGCGTCGGGGTCACCACAGGTGGGACATAGCGAGTCGCGGCATCCAGATCGCGCTGGGCGATAAACTTCTTGACCTCGTCGATGGCCACGGCCTCGTCCACGCGACCGCGGGTGCAGGCATCCTCACAGCGGCGGTTGCACACACGGCCGCAGATAGCGGGCAACGGGTTCTCGCGCTTGATGAGCGCCAACGCCTCGTCATAGCGGCCCTGCGCCGCGAGCTTCAAATAGCCCTGAACGGCAACGTGCGCGGGGCAGGCCGTCTTGCAGGGAGCGGTGCCGGACTCATGCGTCTCGATACGGTTGTCGTTGCGGTAGTTGGGCGACCACTTGGTGTGGTCCCACTTGGTGGCATCGGGCAGCTCCTGGCGCGGATACTCGGGCACCTGTCCGCCAGCCTTTTTGCTACAGAGCTTCTGGCCGAGCTTGGCGGCACCGGCCGGGCACACCTCAACGCAGCGACCGCAGGCCACGCACTTGTCCTTCTCGACCTTGGCGACATAGGCCGAGCGCGACAGGTTGGGTGTGTTGAACAGCTGCGAGGTGCGCAGGGCGTAGCACACGTTGACGTTGCAGTTGCAGATGGCGAAGATCTTGTTCTCGCCGTCGATGTTGGTGATCTGGTGCACAAAGCCGTTGTCCTCGGCCTGGCGCAAGATGTCGTAAACCTCATCGCGGGTCACGTAATGGCCACGATCGGTCTCGACCACGTAGTCGGCCATATCGCCCACGGCAATGCACCAGTCGGCGGGGTCGTCGGCGCAACCCTCACCCATCACGCGACGGCTCGCGCGGCAGCTGCAGGTGCTAGCGGCATATTTGCCATCGTATTTGTCGAGCCAATGCTCGATATGCTCAATAGGCACCGACGTGCTCGCGGCGTCGATAGCCTTCTCGACCGGAATGACGTGCATGCCGATACCGGCGCCCCCGGGCGGCACCATCGGCGTGGCGCGGGACAGCGGGCCCTTGGATGCCTGCTCAAAGAACTTGGCGTAGACCGGGTGTTCCTCGAGCTGGCTCACGCGCATGTTGAGGAACTCGGCAGAACCCGGCACCAGCATGGGCAGCACCCATTGCTTGGCGCGCTCGGGGTTTTCCCAGTTGTACTCGAGCAGACCCGTGTAGCTCATATCGTCGAGCATCTTCTCGATATCGGCCTCGGGCATGCCGGTGAGCTTGACCATCTCGGGCAGCGTATAGGGACGGCGCATCTTCATCTTGCAGAGCACTTCGGCCTGCTCGTCGGTTGCGGCCTCGGCAAACGACCAGTACTCGTAGCCCAGCAGCTCATCGCGATGCAGCAGGCGGTTGGTGCAGTGCTCGCACAGTTTGACGATGGCCTCGCGCGGATGCTCCGGCAGCGGCGGCACGAACTCCGAACCGATGTCGGGCTCGGTGTAGCTAATTCCCGGTCCGTTGAGAATCATGGTTGTCCCTTCTCTTGCCACAGCCCGGCGAGGCCGCGGCACCCCTCTTTTTTTGCAGGCCGGGCATGCCCCCATGCCGTTCACCCGCCATTGTTGACATTGTGTCAAAAATAGTATTGACGAACCGTCAACAATATTCAAGACTGTTAGGCGAACGGTCAAGCAAAAGAGGATGAAAGGCGGCAAAACATGGGCAACAACACAGCAGATACCTCTGTAGTCGACGCCGCCCCCGCACCTGATAGCGCGGCAAAGCGCTTGACGGGCGACGAGCGCCGTCGCGAGATCCTCGCCGCCGTGCGCGCCGTGAGTTCCGAGCTGGGCGTGTCACATCTATCCGTCTCGGCCGTGACCAAACGAGCCGGCTGCACGCGCTCACTGTTCTACCACTACTTCGCCGACATGGACGCCGCCGTCACCGCCGTTATGGACGAGGCGATCGACGGCTTTATCGCCGAGCTCGAGCAGTGGAACGCCAGCCGCACGGTTGGCGACATCGAGGGGGCGCTCGACACCGTCGCCCCGCTCTTTAAGCGCCTGGTCGCCAGCGGCCACGAACTGCCGAGCACCCTGACCTCCAGCAGCGGCGCGCTCTACGGCGGCTTTTTGCACAACGTGGTCCAACGCGTGGCGCAGTATATCTGCGACACCACCGTGGTGGATTTTGTCGCCCATCATGAGCTACGCATCGACCATGTCTACGAGACGTTCTACACCCTCATCATGGGGTTGTTGATGTATATCCGCACGCACCCCGATGTGCCCGACGAGACAGTCAAGGAAATCATCGCCTCGACACTCCACATCGAGGGCTATACCGCCAAGTATCCGGAGCGCAAGCCCCAGAACTGACGACATTTGGCCAAACTGCCCGCGATCGGAAGAGGGGCCGCGGGCGTGTGAAAGGAGAGCAGCATGCTGTTCGATGTTTGGGGTAGCGATACCCTTATCCACTGGGCCGGCTGGGCCATGGTCTTTATTGGCCTGATCGTGCTCAACGAGGTCGGCCGCCGCACCAAGCTGGGCGCGGCAATCATCTTTGGCGTGGCTCCGCTGGCCATGACCATCTACTGCGTCGCCATCGCCATCGGCGTTTCGCAGGGCGCCGAGTGGGCGCTCACCAACCCCACCCATGTGTACCAGAACAGCTGGTTCCACTACGCCAAGGTCTACGCGGCGTTGGCCGGTTGCTGGGGCTTCATCGCCATTAAGTATCAGTGGGGCAAAATCGGCAAGGCACACTGGTTCCGCGCGTGGCCGTTTGTGATCGTCGCCATCAACATCATGATCGCCGTCGTGTCCGACTTTGAGAGCGCCTATCACTTCTTTGTCCTGGGCCAGTCCACTTGGGTCACCTCCGAAGGTGCTACGCAACTTGCCGGCTGGAACAACGTGTTCAACGGCATCGCCGGTATCATCAACATCTTCTGCATGACCGGTTGGTGGAGCGTCTACGCCTCCGAGGACAAGACCGACATGCTGTGGCCCGACATGACCTGGGTCTACATCATCGCCTACGATATCTGGAACTTCTGCTACACCTACAACTGCCTGCCCACCCACTCCTGGTTCTGTGGCTTTGCGCTGCTGCTGGCGCCCACCGTCGCCGCCTTTATCTGGAACAAGGGCGGCTGGATTCAGAACCGCGCCTTTACGCTGGCCATTTGGTGCATGTTTGCCCAGGTGTTCCCGTTCTTCCAGGAGGAGTCCACCTTTGTGACCCACTCCACGCTCGACCCCGTCGCCGCCACCGCGGTCTCGATCGCCGCGCTGATCGCCAACATCGCCGCGATCATCTACATCGCCTACCGCGCCAAGAAGCTCGGCCGCAATCCCTACAAGCAGGATGTCTTTGAGGGCACCAGCGATTGGGAGAAGGCTACCGCTCGCCGCGCCAAGGTGGATTACGCACACGCCGAGTAACGCGCCCGGCGCAAACGCCGCTTGAATGTGAAGCAGCATAGCCGGCTCCGCGCAACTCAACGCATTGCAGAGCCCCCGGAATGTGATTCGTCCGCGTTCCGGGGGCCTTTTGCTGCCGCGAGGATGCGGCCGAACGATGCGCTCAGGTTAAATCGGATCTTATATTTCGTATGCGCTTTATATGGCTCCATTTTTGGGTACAGTGTTGAGCCGATATTGCATTGGGGGATATATGAGCGATGAGACGTATGGCCGCGAGGATGCGGCCCAGGATGCGGAAGCATGTGCCGAAGCCCTGGAGAGCCTTGACCGGATCGCGCTAGACGAGCTCTCGTTTAGCGATTCGGTCGTCGACGCGCAAGACGAGGTGCACGAAGACACTGAGGACGAAGGCGGCGACGCCAAAGACGCTCCTGACGAAGCCGAAGAGGACGATAGCGAGGCCGACGACCAGCCCGAATCCGACACGGGCGAGGAAACCGTCTTGCTCGACAGCTTACCGGCCGAAGATTCGCTGACTCGCGAGCTTCCTGGCCTGGGTTCCGCACCAGCCGTGGATGAGACCATCGCCATGGGCGATATTCCCCTGCCGTCCGTTCCCTCGGCACACGAAGCCGAGGTCCGCCATCGCAAGATGTCGCCCAAGCGCCGCAATCTGATGGTCGCCGGTGTCGTGGCCGTCGCGCTCGTCGCCGGCGGTGCAGGCTATGCTGCCTGGAACGGATATCAGCAAGAGCAGGCTGCCGCTGTCGCCGCCAATGCCCACACGATGATGTCGGTGCAGATTGGCGTGCATGCCGCGGGCCTCGACTGTTCCGCCGGCTCCAAGATTCCCGTACAAGTGAGTGGCCAGGATTCTGACGGATCCTCCGTGAGCGAAACACTCTATGTTGACGAGCACGGCCGTGGCATCAAACTGCTACCCGGTGACTACACGCTCTCCATCGCTGCCTCCCCCATCGCGTCCGACGGCACCGTCTATACCGTGCCGACCACCAAGGCGCAGGTCACGATCAAGAGCGACGGACAGGACCTAAGCAGCCAGGCCGCCTTTAAGCTCAAGGTGCCTTCGGCCGACACGGTAACCGACGACCAGATCGATGCCGCCGCCAAATATGCCGAGGAGGGAGGCGCGAGCTCCGCCGCCACCGCCAAGGTGCTCCAGCAGGCGGCAACCGCGCGGCGCGACGCCGCCGTCAATGCCGTGAGCGCGCAAAAGGCACAGGCAGCCCGCGATGCTGACGCTCGCCACAAGGCAACCGACCTCTACCAGCTCGATATCCCCGTCGAGTGGTACGGCAAGGTCGAGACTTGGCAAAATGGCAGCACGCTATGCATCTATCTTGCCGGCGACAGCGATACGCCGATTGTGACGCTCGTCGCGGTGCGCGAGGGCGAGAGCTTTACGCCCGATGAGGGCGATACGGTTTTGGGTGCGGCCAATCTAGGCAACGGTTATACCGTCTACGCCAGCGGCCCCGTCTATCCGTACGTGGTGCCCCAGACCATCAACGGACGGACGCAGAATCCCGTGTCAACCTACCCCATGGACACGGCCATTGAGCTTGTCGAGCTCACGACCGGTAACCGCTACACCTATAGCCAGATCAAGAACGTACTGGTCGGCAAAGACGGCAAGGCCGACGCCGCGACCAAACTTGAGACCGACTACCTCGCCCAGATTCTCCTGCCGAGCATCAAAGCCCAGGACTAGCCGCCCGCGACACCCAGAGTAGTCTTTTTGGGACGGGGCCCTTTTAGCTACTTTGAGGATAATTAGGCAAGGAGCCACTTCCATGCGGGCGCGGCGTGTACCACACCGTGTTCGCATGGAATATCGGCCTGCTCATCCATGGTAACGATTGTCGACTCGCCAAGATCGAACTGGGCCATCGCGGCATCAAGCGCAGCAATTTCACGCTCACGCGTTTTCTCGCTTGCCATATCCGCACTCACCTGAATCAGACTATAAGCCTGCATGAGCAGTGCATCCCCAGCCACAAAGTCCACCTCATGGCTTTTATTCTTATCTTTAATCAGCAGGCGGCAAACCGAACCGGGCCGCACGGCGGGGGTCCTTCTTCTGAGCGCATTGAACACCGCGGTCTCGAGCCTCTGACCCTGATCCAGTGCCGATGCGGGGGAGAACGCTCCGAACATCGCAGGATCGACGGCGTAGACCTTGGACGCAGACCGCGTATTATTTGCAAGCGAACGCGTGAATTCCGGCACCGAAAACAGCAGGTAGGCGTCCTCGTAATACTCAAGTAAGTCGCTGAGCGTATTTCGACTGACGGATATCTGTCTGCTCTTGAACTCGTTGTACACTTTGTTCACTGACAGCTCTCGTCCCGAAGATGCCATGCACCGCGCCAGAAACAGCGAGGCCAAACGGGGGTTCTTGACGTCGTAACGTTCAACGACGTCCATGGCGACCGTTCGCGACGCATATTCCTGTAGCAGCTGAATCGCGTCCGCGGGCGTCTGCTCTAGCGTCGCGATGAATCCCCCTCGCTCAAGATATCCGATCAGATGATGTCGAAGCAGTGCTGCATCGCTCGATGAAAAGGGTGCATCCGGCTCAGGAACGCTCCCCGTCTTATATCGGACGTATTCCGAAAAACTCAACGGAAACAGCTCTCGCACAAGAGAGCGGCCCCTGAACTCGCTCTTAAGTTCCGAGGACAGCATCTTAGAAGAAGATCCCGTCACGTAGACGGTCGCTTTCTCCGTATCGACCACACGCCGCAGAAACGCACCCCATTCGGGAATTTCCTGGATTTCATCGAAGAAAATGTAGGCACCCTCGGTTCGAGCAGCAGGATATAGCGCATAGAATGTATCGAGCACGTCCGCTAGCAGCGACGGCTCATACGGACGCAAGCGCTCATCCTCAAAATTGAAATAAAGCATCCGGTCAAGCTCGATACCTTGACCCTGAAGCCGCTGCATCTCCTGATACAGGCGATACGTCTTTCCACAACGACGGGCTCCCACAATCACATTTACGATGTTGTCGCTCTTGGGTTCCTGCGGGTTTCCCAGATCAAGGTCGCGCTCAAAGACCTGTGGAACTCCTTGTTGCTCAAAGTCCTTTATTTTCTGGGCCACCAAGTCGTTGAATGCCATGATTCTCCAATCTTGCTCTCTAGCTAATCAAAATTATACCGATTCTTGATTAGCTAGAGAGCAAGATTACGTGCAACTTGATTAATAGAAAATCAAGTTTTGCTGTTACCGAGCATCAAGGTCCAAGACTAGCAGCCCGCGACACCCAAATGAGCTACTTAGCGCCAGGGGTCGGCTTCGAAGAGGGGCTCGCGCTCGGGGCGGCGATCGCTGTAGGGATCGTAGCCGTCGTCGTCCTCGTTCTCGGCGCGGATATAGGGGTCGCGCGGCTTGGGTGCCGGCTTAGGCGCAGGCTTGGGTGCGGCGGGTGCGGCATCGGTCGCCGGCGTGTTCGTCTTGTTCTTGTCTGTCATCTGCGCATCTCCTTGCATCGCATCCGTTCGGCATCATCGATTGTCGCACGAAAAAGGGCGGCGGACCCAATGGATCCGCCGCCCTTGGCGTTTAGAGACGACTGGCAGATTTTAAGGCATGTCCCAAAATCTACTCGGCGTCGGGGACCTCGTAGGTGGCTGCCGGCGTGTTGTCGCACACGACGGTAAAGCCACCGTCCTTGTCGACATCGACCGTCACCTGATCGCCCTCGCGCACCGTGCCGTCGATGATGGCGGCGGCGATGGCGTCCACGACCTCGCGCTGGACCAGGCGCTTGAGCGGACGGGCACCGAACACGGGGTCCAGACCACCCACGGCGAGCATCTGCTTGGCCGCCGGGGTGATGGCAAGCGTCATGCGCTCCTTGGCCAGGCGTGCGCGAACGTCGGCAAGCTGGATGTCGACGATCTTCTCGATCTGCGCCATGCCGAGCGGATGGAACACCACGATGTCATCGATACGGTTGAGGAACTCGGGACGGAAGGTCTGAGCCATGGCGGCATCGACCTGATGGCGCATCTCCTCCTCGTCCTTGCCGGACAGATCGGCGATAGCCTTGGAGCCCACGTTGGACGTCATGATGATAATCGTGTTCTTGAAGGACACTTGGCGACCCTGACCGTCGGTCAAACGGCCGTCGTCGAGCACCTGCAGCAGCACGTTAAAGACATCCGGATGAGCCTTCTCCATCTCGTCGAGCAAGATCACGGAGTAGGGACGACGGCGCACAGCCTCGGTGAGCTGGCCGCCCTCGTCGTAGCCCACGTATCCCGGGGGCGCACCGATCAGACGCTGGACGCTGAACTTCTCCATGTACTCGGACATGTCGATACGCACGAGCGCGCGCTCGTCATCGAACAGGCACTCGGCCAGCGCCTTGGCGAGCTCGGTCTTGCCTACGCCGGTGGGGCCCAGGAAGAAGAAGCTGCCGATGGGCTTGTCCGGGTCGGAGAGACCCGCACGGCTGCGACGCACGGCCGCGGCCACAGCGGAGACGGCCTCGTCCTGACCGATAACGCGCTTATGCAGCTCGCCTTCCAAGCCCTTCAACTTGTCGAGCTCGCCCTGCATCATCTTGGACACGGGCACACCGGTCCAGGCGCTCACGACCTCGGCGATCTCATCGGAGGTCACCTGTTCGTTGAGGCCCTCGCCGTCCTGCTGCTTTTGCGCCTCGAGCGCAGCCTCGGAATCCTGAATCTGCTGCTGCAGACCCGGGATCACGGAATAGCGCAGCTCGGACGCACGACCCAAATCGCCATTGCGCGTCGCGCGCTCCTCTTCGCTCTTGGCCTCATCGAGCTGCCCCTTGAGCTCCTGCACGTGGTCGATGGCGTTCTTCTGGTTGAGCCAGCCGGCCTTTTGCACGTTGAGTTTTTCCTGGACCTCGGCAATCTCTTGGCGCAGAGCCTCCAGACGCTCCTTGGAGGCGTCGTCGGTCTCCTTCATGAGCGCCTGCTCCTCGATCTGCAGCTGGGTGAGCTGACGCGTGGTGGCGTCGATCTCGACCGGCATGCTGTCGAGCTCCATGCGCAGGCGGCTTGCAGCCTCATCGACCAGGTCGATGGCCTTGTCGGGCAGGAAGCGGTCGGCGATGTAGCGATCGGAGAGGTCGGCAGCTGCCACGAGCGCGCTATCGGTGATATGCACGCCGTGGAAGATCTCGTACTTCTCCTTGAGGCCACGCAGGATCGAAATGGTGTCCTCGACGGTAGGCTCGGAGACCATCACGGTCTGGAAACGACGGGCGAGCGCCGCGTCCTTCTCGATGTACTTGCGGTATTCGTCGAGCGTGGTCGCACCAATCGCATGCAGGTCGCCACGGGCGAGCGCAGGCTTGAGGATGTTGCCGGCGTCCATGGAGCCCTCGGTGGCACCCGCACCCACGATGGTGTGGAGCTCATCGATGAACAGGATGACCTTACCCTCGGATTTTTGCACTTCCTTGAGCACGGCCTTCAAGCGGTCCTCGAATTCACCGCGGTACTTGGCACCGGCGACCAGCGCGCTCATGTCGAGCTCTATGAGGTCGCGGTCGCGCAGGGTGCTCGGTACGTCGCCGGCCACGATTCGCTGAGCAATGCCCTCGACGATAGCCGTCTTGCCGACGCCCGGCTCACCGATGAGCACGGGGTTGTTCTTGGTGCGGCGGGACAGGACCTGGATGGTACGGCGGATCTCGTCGGTACGGCCGATGACCGGGTCGAGCTTGCCGGCGCGGGCCAGATCGCAGATGTTGCGGCCGTACTGCTCCAGCGCCTCAAACTGAGTCTTGTCCTCGGCAGACGTCACGCGGTCATCGCCACGCAGCTCCTCGTAGACCTGCTCGATGCGCTCCTTGGTGACGCCGGCGTCGCGCAGCACGCGACCCGCCTCGCCCTTGTCCTCGGCAAGAGCCATCA
>URQD01000061.1:0-9744 GCA_900549905.1 uncultured Collinsella sp.
GCGCGGGCCTCATCGCCTACAGCGCCCGCCGCACGGCGCTCGAAAAAGACGCCGCCGATGAGGTCAATTCGGATAAGCCTCGCTAGCTCCAAGTTACTTTTGCGAGAGACGCCGACCCGGCTCATCGAACACCAAAATGGGCTGGTTCTGAATACCCAGAGCCAGCCCATTGCGCATTAGATGTCGCCAGCGGAGTCGAGCTCGGCTTCCTCGCCCCGCATTCCACCGAGGACAGTGGGGCACTATCGTTTAAGGGCTTCGTTATTGTTCGATGGTCTTCTTGACGACTGCGGGGACGCCTGCCGCCACCACGTTGTCTGGAAGGTCTTCCGTCACGACGCTGCCCGCGGCAATTACGCAACCGCTGCCGATGGTAACTCCCTGCAGCACTGACACGTTCGCGCCAAACCAGCAGTTATCGCCGACAACGATGGGCAGAGCCTTCTCGAGACCCAAGTTGCGGTCCTTTGCCTTTAGGGGGTGCGAAGCGGTGTAGAAGCCGCAAAACGGCCCGATAAACACGTTGCCACCAAAGGTGATAGAGCCGCCGTCCATAAAGTAGCAGCCATGGTTTACAAAACAGCCCTCACCAAAGGTCGTCTTGCTCCCGTAGTCAAAGTAGGCAGGCGAAAGGACCGTCAGCCCCCCGGGAAGATCGGTATCGAGCAAGGACTTCAAAGCATCGAGCTGTGCGTCGCTTCCAGGTTTTGCCATATTAAAGTCATAGCAGAGCGCCTCCGCCTTCGCGCGTTGCGCCAGGAGCTCCTCGTCAAAGTTGGCATCATGCCACTCACCGCGCTCCATCTTCTCTTTCTCGGTCATTGCGCCCCCTCAAACAACATGCAGTCTTGATGCGGCAATTCTACCAGCCGATAAGCCACGGTTTTAACACGAGCACCACACCGCGCAGGGAATGACCGCAGAAGCCAAAGGTGCCCGACTCCGAACGATTGTTCGATGGATTTCGTGTTGGTTGGAATCGCCTATGGGCCGGGCTATGCTACCTTGACTATCTATATGACTTAAACGCAGCAAAGGAGCATCGAGAGAGCGAGCATGGCAAAAAACACCGCAAACTATGGTAACGACAGTATTCGTCAGCTCAAGGACGAGGAGCGCGTACGCCTGCGCCCCGCCGTCATCTTTGGCTCTGACGGGCTCGACGGCTGCGCGCATGCCGCCTTCGAGATCCTGTCCAACGCCGTTGACGAGGCGCGCCAGGGCTACGGCAAGCTCATCACCCTTACCGCCTTTCGCGATGGCTCCATTCAGGTAGAGGACAACGGCCGTGGCTGCCCGCTCGACTGGAACCCTTCCGAGAAGCGCTTTAACTGGGAGCTCGTCTTCTGCGAGCTCTACGCCGGCGGCAAGTACAACAACAACCAGGGCGGCGACTACGACTTCTCGCTCGGCACCAACGGCCTGGGCTCGTGCGCGACCCAGTACGCTTCCGAGTACATGGACGTCACCGTTTGGCGCGACGGTAACAAGTACTCTCTGCACTTTAAGAAAGGCAAGGTCGTCGGCGCCAAAAAGAAGGCACTCGAGATTGAGCCCAGCGACGAGGACCGCACCGGCACCACCATCAAGTGGCGCCCCGATCTTGAGGTCTTTACCTCGATCAGCATTCCCCACGACTGGTATCGCGAGACCATGCGCCGCCAGGCCGTGGTCAACGCCAACGTGACCTTCCGCCTGCGCATCGAGGACGACAACGGCGAGTTTTCCGAAGAGGATTTTTGCTACCCCAAGGGTATCGAGGACTACGTGCTCGAGAAGGTCGGTACCGACTACCTTACCGAACCCTTCTTTATCGAGGCCGACCGCCGCGGTCGCGATCGCGAGGACCTGCCCGACTACAACGTAAAGATCACCGCGTGCATGTGCTTCTCGCGCACCTTCATGATGCAGGAGTATTACCACAACTCATCGTGGCTCGAGAACGGCGGCTCGCCCGAGAAGGCCGCGCGCAGCGCTCTGACCAGCGCCATCGATGCCTATATTAAGCAACAGGGCAAGTACAACAAAAACGAGACCGGCATTAAGTGGCAAGACGTCCAGGACTGCCTGGTACTGGTGACCAACTGCTTCTCCACCCAGACGTCCTACGAAAACCAGACCAAGAAGGCTATCAATAACCGCTTTATCCAGCAGGCCATGACCGCCTTCTTTAAGGAGCGCCTCTCGACCTACTTGATCGAGAACAAAGACGCTGCCAACAAGATCGTGGAGCAGGTGCTCATCAACAAGCGCTCGCGCGAGAACGCCGAGAAGACGCGCCAGAGCATCAAGACCAATCTGCAGCAGAAGACCGACATGGCCAACCGCGTGCAGAAGTTCATCGACTGCCGCTCCAAGGACAAGAGCCGTCGCGAGATCTACATCGTAGAGGGCGACTCGGCAGCAGGCGCCATCCGCACCTCGCGCGATGCCGAGTTCCAGGGTGTTATGCCCGTCCGAGGCAAGATCCTCAACTGTCTGAAAGAGGACTACCCGCGCATCTTTAAGTCCGACATCATCATGGACCTTATGCGCGTGCTGGGCTGCGGTGTGGAGATCAAGGACAAGCGCATCAAGAACCTTGGTGCCTTCGACCTGGACAACCTCAACTGGAACAAGGTCATCATCTGTACGGACGCCGACGTCGACGGTTATCACATCCGCACGCTCGTGCTCACCATGCTCTACCGCCTGGCGCCCACGCTTATCGACGAGGGCTACGTGTATATCGCCGAGTCACCGCTCTACGAGATCAACTGCAAAGAGAAGACCTACTTTGCCTACACCGAACTCGAGAAGAACGGCATTCTTAAGGAGATCGGCGACCAGAAGTGCTCGATCAACCGCTCCAAGGGTCTTGGTGAGAACGATCCGGACATGATGTGGCTCACCACCATGAACCCCGAGACGCGTCGCCTGATCAAGGTGGAGCCCGAGGACGTCACCAAGATGGAAACCATGTTCAACCTGTTGCTGGGCAACGACGAGGCAGGCCGCAAGCGCCATATCTCCGAGCACGGCAAGGAATACCTGGACCAGCTGGACCTGCAATAGCAGCACATCGATAACGACGGCCCATAAGAAGTTCAAGAGGAAATCGTGGCAAAGAAGAAGACGAAGAACCAGCCAAAGAAAAAGCAGGTCAACGCCGAGAACGTCATCGGCCTGCACTCCGAGGTCACCGACCAGCCGATTACGCAGACGCTCGAGGTCAACTACATGCCCTACGCTATGAGCGTCAACGTCTCGCGTGCATTCCCCGAGATCGACGGCTTTAAGCCCTCGCACCGCAAGCTGCTCTACACCATGTACAAGATGGGTCTGCTCAAGGGCGAGCGCCAGAAGAGCGCCAACATCGTGGGCCAGACCATGAAGCTCAACCCGCACGGCGATGCCGCGATCTACGAAACGATGGTGCGCCTGGCGACGGGCAACGAAGCGCTGCTTGCCCCCTTCGTGGAGTCGAAGGGCAACTTTGGCAAGTACTATTCGGGCGACCTGAGCTACGCCGCCTCGCGTTACACCGAGGCCAAGCTCTCCCCCATCAGCGCCGAGATCTTCAAGGACATCGACAAGGACCCGGTCGACTTCGTCGACAGCTACGACGGCGCCATGAAGGAGCCGCGTCTGCTGCCCACCACGTTCCCCAACATCCTTGTCTCGGCCAATAAGGGCATCGGCGTCGCCATGGCGTCCGACATCTGCGGTTTCAACCTCAACGAGGTCTGCACCGCCACGATGCACTACCTGCAGGATCCCGACTGCGACCTGCTCGAGTATATGCCCATGCCCGATTTCTCGACCGGCGGCGAGATTATCTACCGCCGCGAGGAGATGGAGAAGATCATCGAGACCGGTCTTGGCAGCTTCCAGATTCGCTCCCGCTGGCGCTGGATTCCCGAAGAGCGCATCATCGAGGTGTACGAGATTCCCTACACCACCAAGACCGATGTCATCATCGAGCGCATCGTCAAGCTCTCCAAGGAGGGCAAGGTCAAAGAGATCGCTGACATCCGCGACGAGACCGACCTGTCGGGCTTGCGCATCGCCATCGACCTTAAGCGCGGTGTCGACCCCGACAAGCTCATGGCGAAGCTCTATCGCTCGACCACGCTGCAGGATTCGTTCTCGTGCAACTTCAACGTGCTCGTCGACGGCTATCCCCGCGTTATGGGCGTGCGCCAGATTCTGCACGAGTGGGTCAAGTGGCGTATTGAGTCCACGCGTCGCCGCATTAATTTTGACCTGGGCAAAAAGTCCGAGCGCCTGCACCTGCTGCACGGCCTTGAGGCAATTCTGCTCGACATCGACAAGGCCATCGCCATCATCCGCGGCACTAAGCTCGAGGCAGAGGTTGTACCCAACCTTATGAAGGGTTTCGACATCGACGAGACCCAGGCCGAGTTTGTCGCCGAACTTAAGCTCCGCAACATCAACGAGGAGTACATCCTCAACCGCACCAAGGACATCGCCAAGCTCGAGGGTGAGATCGCCGAACTCGAGGAGATCCTCTCGAGCGAGGACAACATCAAGAAGGTCATCAGCGACGAGCTGGCCGCGGTCAACAAGAAGTACGTGATGCCGCGCCGCACGGGCAGGATCGAGCCCCATGAGGTTATCGAGGTAAGCTTGGAGCCCGAGGTCGAGGAGTACCCGGTGACCATCATGCTCTCGCGCGATGGCTACCTCAAAAAGATGACGGACCGCGTGCTCAAAAAGGCGACCACGCTCAAGTACAAGGACGGCGACAAACCCTTTATCGAGTTCCCGTCCGCCAATACGCACGAACTGCTGGTCTTTACCAGCAAGAGCCAGGTATACAAGTGCAAGGTCGCGGCGTTTGAGGATACCAAGTCGGCCCAGCTGGGCTCGTACCTGCCGACCGATCTTGAGATGGAACCCGATGAGAGCGTGATCTGGGTTATCGACCCTGAGGACTACAAGGCCGACGTTCTCTTTGTCTTTGAGAACGGCCGCGTGGTGCGCGTCGCGCTTGCCGGATACGTCACCAAGACCAACCGCAAGCGCCTTAAGAACGCCATCTACGGCGGCAGCAAGCTGCTGTATGCGCAGGTGCTCAAGGAGGACCGTGACCTCGCGCTGGTCTCGAGCGACTACCGTCTGATGAACTTCAACACGTCGCTGCTCAAGACCAAGACGACCACCAACACGCAGGGCGTCCAGGCCTTTACGGCCAAGAAGGGCCGCTCGGTCACCACCGTCGGCACGACCGAGGAGATTCTTGGCGCCGGCGTCTCGGCCGAGAAGTTCACCGCGCAGAGCCTCCCCTCTGCCGGTGCCCTCATGAAGGAAAATGACATGCCGAGTTTGTTTGACTAAAACAACGGCGACTAAACCGTCATGGTTTTACAAAGCAGCGGGGCCCGGAGCGCAGTAAACGCTGCGCCCCGGGCCCCATGCATTACACCAGCATCATCCCTATAGACAAAATGCCGCATAAAGCGGAACAGACATAAGCCCATCATTCATTCCAAAGGGCTTAGTCGATAGCCTGATAAGGCGCACGCCCGGATGGGTCTTTTTAAGTGAGGACAGACTTCGAGATCTTGTGTTCTCCCCCGCCTTGACTTCAATCGCAGACAAGCATCCCTGCTTCTCTACTACAAAGTCGATTTCCGCACGATTATCTCGCGCCCAATAATGCAGTGGATAACCCATGGCTGAAAGCTGTTGGGCAACGTAGTTTTCGGTAAGTGCACCCATGAATGTGCCGCCGATACCGGCAAGAATATCGGCGCGTTGAGCACCGGCCTTGGAGACCAGCAGCCCTGTATCCGCCTGATAGATTTTAAAAGCAGAAGGGTTAACGAAGGCCTCTAAAGGGCTTTCGATCTGCCCGACTAGGCTGCAGCGCGCCACCGTACCCGACAATACAAGCCAATCGAGAGCATCTCCGAAGAGAGACGCATTGCCCCCCGCTCGCACTACCTTGTATTGAAATTTACGATTCTCTTTGGCAAGCTGCTGTGGAATGGAATCGAAGCACGCACGCGTCTTTGCGCTCAAGCGTTCATCAGCATATTTATTGGTGTCGGCGGAATATCCGTCGAGAATAATCCGATGCTTTTCGGCCACATCAATGATTGACTGATCATCGATGTACGTTTGGACCGCCTCGGGCATTCCGCCAACAACAAGATACTGTCGATAGAGCCCAAGCGCCTTTTCATGAAGGCTTGGCGCAAGAGGACCCATTATCTCGAATGATGAGCGTATCTCGTCGACCAGCTGATCGTGCCCCATCGCCCAGAGAAACTCCTCGAAATCGAGTGGAGTCATCTCAATCAAGTCGGTCTTTCCGACGGGGAACGAATACGACTGATGGTTAATGGCAACCCCAAGAAGCGACCCGGCAGCCGCAACGTAATACTCGGGAGCATCTTCGCAAAAGTATTTAAGGGAAGTGAGCGCTTCCTCGCATGCCTGGATCTCGTCAATGAACAGTAAGGTTTTGCCAGGCACGATACGCTGTCCCGTACGAGCCTCGATCGCACGTACGATCGAATGAGGGTCAAGACCGCCCGAAAAATCCGCTCGCGCCGACCGGTCGTTCTCAAGATTAACGTAGACAACCGATTCGAAAAGATCCTGGGCGTACGTTCTGAGCAAATAGGTCTTGCCACACTGGCGCACGCCTTTGACCAGCAAAGGTTTTCTATCAGCTCTGTCTCGCCATTCCCTAAGGAGCTCGTCTGCCTTGCGACGCATACGTAACCTTCCCTCATGAACTTCTATTTGACAATATTTTAACGCGGATTAATTTGTTTTCAGTTATTTTTCTGCGTTTAATAATTGTTCTATACGCGCTTGAGGGAATGCGCCCCTATTCATGTACTCGCGCTACATTCGATTGCACGAGACACCAGCGAAAGGGACCCAATGCAGAACGATAAAAACGGCATTGCACAGCTCACCCCGGAGCAGATCACGCTCTTCAACGCCATGTTCGGTATGCAGAGCTAGCCAAAATGGATGCAAGCGGTGGCTGACGGAATTGTCCGCGGGAGCATCAACGCATGGCAATCAGCACTCCTCTTGGTAAGGGCAGCAAGCATTTCCGCTAGTGCTGATTGCCATGCAATCTTCTTGTTCATAGCTGCGCCGCCTGCCTGAAATGACCCGCAGTCAAGATGAACTGCAGGAATCATGGCGAGTCGTAACCGCTCGCAAGCCTCCTTCGGAATAGGTGCTGAGCAGTTCCTGGGCATGGGTGAACTCGGGTCCCCGCCTCCAACCGAGCAGGCGGTTGACCGCGAGATTTCCCTGAACGCTGTGGACAAAGAGCAGATGAGCGTCCTCGCGCGAAAGCCCGGTCTTCTCCATCATCTGGGGAACGACCTGCTCTGCCCCGCGCTCGATGACGCGCTGCGCCACGCGGGCGTACGCGTCGTCATCCGAGTAGAGCAGATAATAGTCATCGTTTGCCGGTGCCCGCTGGCAAAGGGCCCCCGACTCCGCCCCCTCGAGCGGAGGTGCCGCCGCCAGAGCCTCATCGATAAGCACATCAAGCAGCGCAAACTTATCCTCGTAATGCAGATAGAACGTACCGCGGTTGATATCCGCGCGGCGGCAGATATCCGCCACCGTCATCTTTGCGAAGCCGACCTCGGCCAGCAGCGCAAAGAACGCCTCCCGTATGACCGAAAGCGTATAGCGTCGGCGACGATCGATCTTCCCCGCTTCCATGGCTCCTCCAATTGCAACGCTCAACAATGCCCGGCAGACGTTTGTTTATCGACAGCGCCTCAAAGCTGTTCATTGCTCTCACGCAAATCAACATTGATACTTTTTATAGACACCTGTTCATTGTAGCCGAAAGAGAGCTTTGCATGACTTTTTACGAGAAACTCGTCGTCGAACTCACCAACCGGTCGTTTTCCCATCAGGCAGCCTACCGCGGCGGTGGCACGCCCTACGACCTGAGTGACTGCGAGCCTAAACCCTACGACCGGCAGATCGAGGACTTTGCCCGCATGATCGATGAGGCCGATTGCGTGCTTGTGGGCGGTGCCTCCGGTCTCTCCGCGGCGGGCGGCGGCGACTTCTACTACGAGGACAACGCGACCTATCGCAGGCATTTCGGCAAGTTCGCCGAGCGCTATGGCTTCAAGGGTGCTTTCGAGGGTTCATTCTATCGCTGGCCTACCGCCGAGGCGCGCTGGGGCTATCTTGCCACCTTCCTCGACACCACGCTCAACGCCCCGCTGCGCAAGCCCTACAAGGACCTCGACGCCATCCTTGCTCAGAAGGACTTCTTTGTGCTCACCACTAACCAGGACACGCAGTTCGTAAAGATCTACCCGTGGGAGAAGGTGGCAGAGATCCAGGGCGACCATCGCTTTTCCAATGTTCCCGCTGCTGCACCGATGACGTATGGGACGCAATCGAGCCGGTCTCCCGCATGGTCGAGGCCATGGGAGACGGCTTAGAGGTTCCAACAGAGCTCGTGCCGCGCTGCCCGCACTGCGGGGCCGAGGCGTTCCCCTGGGTTCGCGGCTACGGCAACTTTTTGCAGGGCGAGCTCTACGAGGAGCAGTACCGCAAGGTCTCCGACTGGCTCGACGCGCACGCGCGGCAGAGGATCCTTTTCCTCGAGCTGGGCGTGGGCCGCATGACGCCCGCGTTTATCCAGGAGCCGTTCTGGGCCCTCACGGCGCAGTTGTCGCAGGCTAGCTACATCGCCGTGAACAACAGGACGCAGTTTCTCCCCCGCGCGATCGAGGATTGGGGGCTCGCCGTTCGCGCCGACATCGCCGACGTGCTCGCCGACGTGCGCAAGACGCTGGGGAGGTAGCACATGGAAACGGTGAAAGCAGTTCGCATAGGCAGGGCGCTAGCCGAGGCGGATCTTGTCATCATCGGCGCCAGCAACGGGCTGGACATGGCAGAGGGGCTCAACCTCTTCTGCGCCGATGCTCATTTCCGAGAGGCGTACGGCGACCTCGCTCAGGCCGACGGCATCGGCTGCATACTGCAGGGGCTCGCCTCCCCGGATGCCAGCGTGCGAAGCCGATGGGTCGAGCGGTTCCATCAAAAGGAGTATGTCGAGTATGAGCCCAGCCCGCTCATGAACGGGCTGCGGCGTCTTACAGAGCACGCTGACACCTTCGTGATCACGTGCAATATCGACGGGCACTTCGTACGCGCAGGGTTCAACGAGAACCGCGTGCTCGAGACGGAGGGGAGCATACGCACGTCGGTTGACGAGCGGCGCCTCGCCCATCCAGACGCCCTCGCCATGACCCAGCTCGAGGAGCTCGAGCGCCTTGTGCAAGCCCATCGCAACGGCAGGGTCGCCATCCTCGAACTTGGCGTGGGACTGCGCAACGGCATCATAAAGCACATGCTCGCCCAGATCGCGAACGTCTGCGAGCACGCCACCTACATCGTGTTCAACTACAGCCAGGCTATGGCGCCCGATGCATCGTGCGAGACGATTCTCGTTGACGGCGATATGGCCCCGGCTTTCGAGGAGATTGCCCAATGCCGTCTCTAGAGAGGGAAGCGTATAGGCTTCGAAGCCTTATCGACGATGCCGACGCCATCATCGTCGGCATCGGCTCGGGCATGTCAAGCGCCGCCGGGTTCAACCATTACAACCGCGCAGGCATGGCGCGCGCCGGAATGACGGACTGGCAGCAAGCCTTTGGCTTCAAGAGCCTTTTCGACGGCTTCTACCACCTCTACCCCAGCCTCGAGCAGCGATGGGCATACTATGCGCGA
>URQD01000062.1:0-9085 GCA_900549905.1 uncultured Collinsella sp.
TCGACAAGATCGGCTTCACCCCTGTTGAGACCATCACCTGCGCCACCCTCAACGGTGCCAAGATGTGCCACATCGAGGACGAGACCGGTTCCATCGAGGCCGGCAAGTGCGCCGACCTGCTGGTCGTCAACGGTGACGTCGCCGCTGACATTCACGTGCTCAACACCGACAACATGGACGTCATCATGAAGGACGGCTGGATCGTTGAGGCTGGCACCTTTGGCGAGGCCAACAAATACAGCGCCTAAAATACCGTTTGTCGATGGCTGGATGTAAAACACAGTTTTTGATTGCATAATGCAATGGAGAGGGTCGCTTGCGGCCCTCTTTATTGCTATGGGTGCGGTAGATAAAAGGGGATGACGGTGGATTTAAACAGGCTGATTCTGGGCAAGAGCTACAACTCTACCAAGGTCTTTCGTACGGCCCAGCATGTGGTCCAGGCCATCCTGCTCGGTGTTGTCGTTCCGGCGCTTATCCTGTTGCTTATCTGGGATTTGACCGATAATCCCAACCCCGTCCCGGGCGTTGTCGTCATTGCCGGCTTGGTCATGCTGTGCTTCTTCTTCTCGTACGTCTTTGTCGTTCCCGACGACCTCACGTCGAGCGCTACCGACCGCACACTCGCCATCGCATCGAAAATATTCGCCTATACGTCGCGAGGCCTTACGCCCGAAGCGGCCCTAGGCGCTTCCAAAATCATCCTTTCCGAGACCATCGCCTCGGCCATCTGCTTTACCGACGGCAAGCAGGTGCTGGCGAGCTGGGGCGAGGACTCGGCAAAGTGCCCTGCCGGCACCCCGGTTGTGCTCAAGACCACGCTCAACGTGATCGAGTCCGGCGAGCAGAGTGTATTTTCGCGCGACGCCTCCAATGAGACGGGCGGCTATTTTCCCCGCCTGCGCGCCGGCATTGTCGCGCCGCTTACCGTGCGCGGGCATTGCGTGGGTACGCTCGAGCTGTACTATCCCCGCCTGAGCAGCATCGATATGCGCCAGACGGCGCTTGCCTCGGGCTTTGCCGACCTCATTTCCACGCAGCTTGCGAGCTTTGAGCTCGAGCGCCAGGACGAGCTTACAGCTCGCGTGGAGCTGCGCGCCTTGCAATCGCAGGTCGATCCTCATTTTCTGTTTAACACCATCAGCACCATCGTGTCGCTCGTGCGTACCGAGCCGGACAAGGCCAGGTCGCTGCTCATCGACTTTTCCAATTACTACCGTCAGACACTGTCCGATTCCGATACCCTCACAACGCTCGAGCACGAGGTGGAACAGGGCACTCGTTACATCAACCTTATGCAGGCCCGGTATGGCGACGGCCGTCTGCGCGTCTCGGTCGATATCGACTTTGAGGTGCGCGACAGCATGGTGCCGCCGTTTATCTTGCAGCCGCTGCTCGAAAACTGCATCAAGCATGCGCAGCGCGAGACCGAGCCGCTTTCTATTCGTGTTAGGGCTTTTGAGACCGATGACGGTCTGGAGATCATCGTCGAAGATGACGGCATCGGTATGAGCGAAGAAGTCTGCGCGCACCTGTTTGAGCAGCATCGCCGAGAGGAGCCCGAGAGCATTACCGCCGACGGCTCCATCAAGCGAGGCTGCGGCCTGGCGCTCTTCAACGTGCTTCAGCGCATCCATTTCTTTTACGGGGAAGATTCTGGCATGCGCGTGAAGTCCCAGGAGGGCGTGGGAACGCAGGTCATCGTCGAGCTGAACGGCGAGCCGCATGAGCCGGCGCCGATGAAGGTGTAGCGCGCGGTTGGATTGAGAGAGAAAAAAGAGGGGAAGCGCATATGTCCGAGGGATGGAACATCTTGGTGGTTGATGACGAGCCTCCTATTAGGGCTGAGCTACGTTATCTGCTGGAAAAGGATGCACGTGTGGGACAGATTGCCGAGGCGGGCAATGTCACCGAAGCCGTGGAGTCGATTCTGTCGAACAAGCCCGACGTGCTGTTTTTGGATATCACGATGCCCGGCCGCTCGGGAATCGAGCTTGCCGAGACGCTGCAGAACCTAAAAACGCCGCCGGTCGTGGTGTTTGTGACGGCATTTGCCGAGTATGCGGCCAATGCCTATAACCTCGATGCCATTGATTACGTCGTCAAGCCGGTCGAGGATGCCCGCCTGTCAAAGGCGCTCGATAAGATCGAGGCCGCCCTGGGCGTTCGTCGTGTCGTCCATGCTCCGCGCCAGCCCTTGCGCCTGACGGTGGATCGCGGGGGCAAAAAGGTGTTCATCCCCGTGGCGGATGTCTGCTACTTTGAGGCGCGTGCCGATTTTTGCAACGCCGTCTGCGCCGAGGGAACATATCTGATCAATGAGTCGATCTCTTCGCTCGAACGTCGCTTGGGCTCCGAGGGCTTTATTCGCGTTCATCGCAGCTATCTGGTCAATTTGGAAGACGTGCACAATGTTGAGATTGGCTCCACGGGGTTGATGGAGCTCAGGCTCGACCGCGTGAGCTCGACGGTGCCGGTGTCCCGTCGTCGTGCCGCCGAGGTCAAGTCGCACCTGGGGCTTGCGTAAGAGGCTTGCGTGCCGTCGTTTACCATCGCAGGTTTGGCATGGGCGCGCGGTGGGCATAATGGGTGGCATCGAATGAAATCGAAAGGATCATTATGCCCGCGCTTATCACCCATCATCTGTTTGGCGAGGAAAGCATCGACCGTCTTCCGCAGGGCGTCATCACGTCCGATGAAGAGCGCATTGCCTTTATCTTGGGCAACCAAGGCCCCGACCCGTTTTTCTTTCACATTCTGACACCGCGTGTTTCCGACTGCACGCTGCTGGCGCAGGTCATGCATCGGTCGCGCATGTCGCGTCAGTTCTCGTGTCTGCGCGACGGCGTGTCGCACCTGCTGCCGCGCGATGCCAACCTGGGCCGTGCGTTTGCGCTGGGCCTGCTGTCTCATTACGTGCTCGACCGCAACGCCCATCCCTTTGTCTATGAGCAACAGTTTGGCATCGTGGAGTCCGATTCAGAGCTTGAGGATTCGAGCAGTCAGGTCCATGCCGTGATCGAGAGCGACCTGGATGTACTGATGCTGCAGCTTAAACGCGATGGCGCTACGGTTGACGATTACCCGCCGGCGGGCGAGATCGTCACCACCGATCGCATCAATCGCGTGGCCGGCGTGCTGATGAGCTATGTTGCCGGACGCGTGTACGGCATTGACATTCCGGCGGGGGAGTACGGTGCTGCCGTTGCCAATATGCAGCGACTTTACCGCGCGATTGAGCCGGCCGGCTCCGTAAAGACGCGCGCGATCTCGCTGGTTGAGGGCTTGGTGCACGACTACTCGCTGCTCGACGGCCTTGCCCATCGCGTGACGACGGAGCTGCCCGAGCGCACCGGCAACCTGGGCCACTTGGCATGGAAGAACCCCTTTACCGATGAAGTCTCGACCGAGAGCTTCCCCGAGGTCTTTGACCGCGCGCTGCTCGATTACGAGTGCACGGTTGCCCGCTTTATCGAGACCGGCGATATGGAAGCCGTGACCAACCATGTCAATTACAGCGGTCGCGTGCTCGGCGCCGACGAGGAGTTCGACCGCGAGGAGTAGGGCTCGTGCGTGCCCCTTTGCCGAATCCTTACCGGCGCTTCTGGACAATTGGGGTACGATGAACTAACTGCATATCGGGCGAATACGAAGGGTCCCTGTCCATGAAATACACCAAGCTCGAGCGTAACTGGGTCATGTACGATGTGGGAAACTCGGCCCTCGTACTGCTCAATACCTCGGTGGTGCCCATCTACTTTAACGCCATCAATACCGGTGCTTCCTCGGCAGACCTGGTGGTCGCTTGGGGCAACGCTCAGACGATTGCCTCGCTGGTCATTGCCATGCTCATGCCCATTCTGGGCGCGCTTGCCGATTACGCCGGCAACAAGATCAAGTTCTTCTTGGGCTTCTTCCTCACGGGCCTGGTTCTTTGCCTGGCGCAGGCTATCCCAATGTCCGCCATGGCATTTTTGACCGTGTACGTGCTGTGCACCATCGGCCTTAACTCTTCTATGACGTTCTACGACGCTATGCTGCCTGACATTACCACCGACGAGCGCATGGACGCCGTGTCCAGCTCGGGTTATGCCTGGGGCTACATCGGTTCCACCGTGCCGTTCATCATCTGCTTGGCGCTTATCATGGGTGGCCCCGCTCTTGGCGTCCCCACCATGCTGGCAACGCGTCTGTCGTTTATCATCACTGGTGCCTGGTGGCTCATCTTTACCCTGCCGCTCATTCGCACCTATAAGCAAAAGTACGGTCGCGAGCGTGGTCCCGAGGACACCATCGGCCACATCGTGGGCGGTGTGTTCTCCGAGGTCGGACACACCATGCGCGAGATTGCCCACAACAAGACCGTACTGGTCTACATGATCGCGTTCTTCTTCTACATCGACGGTGTGCACACGGTTATTTCCATGGCAACCAGCTACGGATCGGCTCTGGGCATCGACTCGACCCAACTGGTGCTGGCTCTGCTCGTTACGCAGTTTGTGGCCTTCCCGTCCGCTATCATCTACGGTAAGCTCGCCGGCCGCGTGGGCACGCTCAACATGATCTTGGTGGCAGTCGCTGCCTATATGGGCATTGTGCTGTTCGCCGCGTTCTTCCTAAAGACCGCCTTTGAGTTTTGGGTGCTTGCCATTATGGTCGGCCTGTTCCAGGGCGGCGTGCAGGCGCTCAGCCGTAGCTATTTTGGCCGCATTATCCCCAAGGAAAAGTCCAACGAGTACTATGGCTTCTTTGACATCTTTGGTCGTTACGCAAGCGTTATGGGCACCTTTCTGGTGTCGGTCGTTACCTCGCTGACCGGCAACCCGTCGCTGGGCGTCCTTTCCATTGGCGTGCTGCTGGTCGTTGGCTTTGTGCTGCTGGTCCGTCTGTCCCGCATGTCTCAGACGGCAGAGCAGGCCGCATAGGAACTTGTCGGTAATTGCGTCCGCCGCGATACTCTTTTGGGGTTATCCGCAATAAACATTCTGACTTTCGAACAATGATTAGCCCAAGTGGGTATGATGGAGTCAGCTAGGTCGCGGGGCGTCGCCTGTGTTTGGCGGCGTCCCGTTTTTGTGTTGCAGGGAGGGTAAGGCATGAACGCCACGGTCGTGATTCCAACGTATTGGGCGGGCGATGACGCTCGCGCAAACGCCCCTGGCACCTATGACCATTCGACACGACTCAACGCCGACAATCCCGAACTCGACCGCTGCCTGGCCTCGCTTGAGCAGGTACGTGACATCCCGCGCATCATCCTTTTGGTGGTCTGTCCCGTTTCTGCCACAGCCGATGTGTCGCTGCGCGTGCACGAGATTGTCGACGCGCATCCCACGCTCAAGGTCACCGTTGTCACCAACACCCAGGCCTCGCGCATCGCAGACCGGGTTGCTCAGATCGCACCCAAGGGTTCGGGCGAGTGCGTGAGTCTGCGAGGCTACGGCGCCATCCGCAACATGGGGCTAGCCTGTGCCGCTGTGCTGGGGCATGACGCGGTTATCTTTTTGGATGACGATGAGACTGTCATCGACGCCGACTTTATGAAGCGCGCGACCTACGCGCTGGGACAGCAGGCGCGTCAGGGCTTGCCGATCTTGGTCAAGAGCGGCTATTTCTACGATCGCGACGGCTCGCCGTTGGCTCCCACGGATAAGGCGGGCATCTGCCATCGTTGGTGGACCAAGCGCATCGAGTTCAACCGTTGGATGAAAAAGGCGCTCTCGGGCACCCGCATCTCGCGCTCCAACTACGTGTGCGGCGGCCTGATGGCCCTGCACGCCCGCGCCTTTACGCGTGTGGCCTTTGATCCGTTTATCACCCGTGGCGAGGATCTGGATTACCTCTTTAACATGCGCATGTTTGGCTACGACGTGTGGTTCGATAACGAGTGGACCGTGCGTCATCTGCCTCCAGAGTCCGAAAAGCGCTCGCCGCGCTTTATGCAGGATGTATACCGTTGGTACTACGAACGGGCCAAGTTGACATTTGCCGCGCATCAAAAGGAGCTCATTCCCGTTACGGCGGCATCGCTCATGCCCTACCCGGGCCCGTGGCTTTCGTGCGAGCTCGACGACCGCGTGCGCAAGACCGCTATGGTCCGCAGCATGTTTACCCGCGAGCATGAGGGCTACCTTCGCATTTGGCGCCACGGTATTGACGAGGCAAAGACCTACGCGCGCCAAAACGCCGCAAGCTACCTGCGTTTCCAGAGCTTTTGGCCCAAGATTATGGACGGGCTTTGGCGTGACGCACAACTGACCAGCATCCTGGAGGGGACTGAATGATCGACCGCCGCGCCCAGCGCGATAGTTCAATATCAATCTTTCGCATCATTGCCGTTGCCTGCGCCATTTGCGTGCTGATGTACTTTATTTTTGCCCTGGTGACCGGTATCGAGCCGATCGCCACGGTGATTGCCTGTGCGCTGCTGTGCATCTTTCTGTGCATCTTTATCTTTTTGACGCTCAATCCCGATTCAGTACGCTCTCAGTACACCGAGGAAACGCTCTCGGTGGCCTCGGCCATGCTCGAGGACATTAAGGGCGGTCTGACGCAGGAGTCGGCGCGTTTGGTGTGCCAGCGCATTTTGCCCGAGACGCGCGCCATGACGGTGGCCATTACCGACGAGGACAACGTGCTTGCCTGCGCGGGCGAGTTTGAGGAAAAACTATTGCCAGATTCTCCCATCCACACGCTTGCCACGCGCTACGTTATCGAACATGGCATCGTGCAGTCGTTCAACCGTATGGTGGATGTCGTGGGTTCGGACGGCTCGCACAACCAAGTCCCCGCCGGCATTATCGCTCCCATCAAGGTGGGCGATCGTACCGTCGGCACGCTCAAGTTCTACTACAAGACCCCGCGCGCCGTCGACCGTACCCAGTACGCGCTTGCCTCGGGCTTTGCCGAGATCTTGTCCACGCAGCTCGCCATCCACGAGCTCGAGGTGCAAAAGGAACTCACGGCGCGCGCCGAGGTGCGTGCGCTGCAGGCGCAGATTAACCCGCACTTCCTGTTCAACACGCTGAACACCATTGCATCGTTTACGCGCACCGACCCGTTGCGGGCCCGCGAACTGCTGCGTGAGTTCTCATCGTTCTATCGCGCCACGCTCGACAACTCGGGATCGCTTATTCCGGTCTCGCGCGAGGTCGCACAGACCAAGCGCTATCTTACCTTTGAGAAGGCCCGCTTTGGCGAGGACCGCGTGCTTGCAACGTTCGATGTGTCCGAGGACGTGGAAGATACGCTGGTGCCGGCGTTCGTGATCCAGCCGATTGTCGAGAACGCTGTGCGTCATGGTATGGGCGATGACGACGCCCTGAGGATCGACGTGACCGTTCACCAAGACGGCGAGGATGCAATCTTGATTGCCGTGGCCGATAATGGCGTGGGCATGGATGAGGGTACCGCCGCCAGACTGTTTGACGAGCGCTCTGCCCGTCCCGACGCCAGCTCTCCCCAGGGTGGCGGCGCCGGTGTGGCCATGCACAATATTTCGGAGCGCATCCATCGCTTTTTTGGGCCGCACTCCTATACGCGTGTCGAATCGGCGCCGGGCAAGGGCACCAAAGTGCTTCTTCATCTTGATTTGTCAGAGAGCATCTTTGACATTCAAGAGTAAAATAAAAGGCTACGGGCCCAACGTCATGCGACGGATGCCCGGCGTAGTTAGTTGACGAAAGGTTTTATCCCTATGCTGCGTGCGATGATTGTGGATGATGAGGCGCCGGCTCGCTCGGAGCTTCGCTTCTTGCTCGAGCAAACGGGCAAGATCGGCACGATCACGGAGGCGTCGAGCGTCCGCTCCGCCATCGAGATGCTTATGGAAAGTCGCGTGGATGTCGTGTTTCTCGATATCTCGATGCCCGGTGCCTCGGGCCTGCAACTTGCCGAGGCGCTGCATAAGCTCAAAAATCCGCCGGCGATCGTGTTTGTGACTGCGTATAGCGACCATGCGGTCGAGGCATTCGACGTCGATGCCGTCGACTATCTGATGAAGCCGGTCGAGGAAGCTCGCTTGGATCGCGCGATCGAGAAGGTCATGCAACGCGCCAAGCCGGTTACGGACAGCAAAGTGACCATCGAGCGTATCCCGGTGGAAAAGGGCGGCCGCAAGGTGCTCATTCCCGTGGACGACATTCGCTTTATCATGGCCAAGGACGATTACTCCTGCATCTATACCGTCGATGATCGCTTTTTGTCGACGACCTCGCTGGCGCAGTTTGAGGCCAAGCTCTGCGACTTTGGCTTCTTCCGTGTTCACCGCCGCTATATCGTCAACTTGGCGTGCGTTACGGACGTTGAGACGGTGCCCTCGGGCGCCATCCAGCTGGGCATTACGGGCGTCGACGAACGCGTGCCGGTTTCGCGCCGCCGCGTCGTGCCGCTCAAGAAGGCCCTGAGTCTCTAGCACACTGGCCCCGCAGCCCTGTAGACCCATCGTCTGCGGAGCCGTGGGGCCTTTTTTGTATGTATCTGCCGAATCGTTTTTTGCGGAAGGGATCCCATGAACAGTGCAAGCGCCAAGCGCATCGACATCATCTCGGACACCCACGGCTATTTATCGCCTGCGCTCTTGGATGAGCTTGAGGGCGCAGACCTGATCATCCACGCCGGCGACCTCACGTCAGAGATGGACTACGAGCACCTATGCACCATCGCCCCCGTGCGGGCCGTACTGGGCAACAACGATTACTACCGCGACTACGGCCCCGATGTAGACCGTCTTGCGCTCTTTACCTACGAAGGCCTCAAATTTGCCGTAGCCCACTACCGCGAAGACCTTCCGGTGGGATCCGTAGACGTAGCCATCAACGGCCACACCCACGTAACCAAAGAAGCCCAAGTGGGCCGCTGCCTAGTCCTCAACCCGGGCAGCGCCAGCTACCCCAGAGGCAGCCGAGGCCCCACCATGGCCAGAATGCTTGTCAAAGACGGCAAGATACTGACCACTAAGTTTATTGACTTGGACTAACCGCAACAAAAACGGGGGATGCACAACGCATCTCCCGTTTTCTTTGAGCCAAAGGCAGAGTCCCAACAAGAATCTAAGACAACCCCGCCACGGAGAACGGGGCCGCCG
>URQD01000063.1:0-8639 GCA_900549905.1 uncultured Collinsella sp.
CCCGCCGCCGGTCTGGCCGGAGGTGTGCAGCAGCCTAAAGTGCGGAAGGCTCGCGGCATAGGGGGCGACCGCCGCGTCGGTCTCGGCGCTTTCCGGCCACTCCGGCCGATTGTCGCTCACTACAATCAGTTCGATGTTCTCCGCGCCGTAGTCCTGCGCGGCGATTGAGTCCAGGGCCACGCGAATCCTGTCAGAGCGCTTGTAGGTCGGCACCACGATCGAGACGAGGGGTTTGTCAGCACTCATGCGCTACCTCCCCGTCTTCTTCTTGCCGAACATGACGCCAAAGGTCTTGAAGAAGACCTTCCAGTCTGCCTTGAGGCTGGCACCCTTCGCGTAGGCAAGCTCGAACTCCTGGCGCAGGCCGTTCTCGAAGGTCGCGAGGTTGCGCGGGCCCGACTGCCAGGCACCGGTAATGCCCTGCGGGACGGCAAGCACCTGCACCTGTTGCTCGTGCGTAAAGTTCCCGAGCTCCTCGTAGGTGATGGCGCGAGGGCCGATGACGGAGAGCTGGCCCGCGAGCACGTTGAAGAACTGGGGCAGCTCGTCCAGGGAAGTCTTGCGCAGGACGCGGCCTAGCTTGGTGATGCGGGGATCGTTTGTGACCTTCCGCTCGCGGTGCCACTCCTCGATCTGCTCGGGGCTGAGGTACTTCTCCACGTCGTTGGCGTCGGCGACCATGGAGCGGAACTTGAGCACGCGGATGGGGCGACCGAAGCGCCCAGCCCGCTCGTGCGCATAGATGGGAGCACCCTTGGTGTCGGCCGCAATGAACGCGCAAAGAACCGTGCCAGGGATAAGAGCCACGACGCAGACGCACGCACTGAACGCGATGTCGAACGTGCGCTTCACGAAGCGGTAGCCAAGCGATCGCGTGTCGAGCGCACGGGACTCTGCAGCGAACTCGGGCGAGCCCGGGAGGCTCACCGCACCCGTGTTTGCAGCGGAGCCGACCCCAGCACCCGCCGTGCCCTTGCGCCGGTCCATGGCCCGAGCAATGAGCGTCGCCCCCGCGGGCACATTGCTCTCTGTTACTTCTTTAGCAGCCACAATAAAACTTACGTCCCTGTCCCCAGGAACCCCCCCCCATCTATGAATCCAAAATGCGAACGAATTGCCGGCGCAACGTCTCCCTTACGTTTTGCTGGGCACGTCTAACGGAAGCAGCTCCCTAAATGTGGAGTCACCCTCGCCCACGTCTACCAGGCACCAGCGTTTATGACGGTCGATCTTCTTTACACGGGCCTCTTGCCCCACCAAGGGGCCCTGTTCTATGTGCAACACGCCGTCTTCTATGCGCGCAACGCTGTTGCGCACCACGCCGTCGTCGTCCAGCACGCTGCGGTACCAATCCTGCGCATCGTCCGGCATGGGCATGTACGCCCGCTCCCTACTGCCGGCGATGCGGCAGCCAAAGCTCAGTTGGGCCAAAGCCCTATCGAGCGCAGCGGCATCGTGCGTGGCGACAAAGAAATATTCCTTGTACATGGGTTTGGTTTGGAGCGACCAGGCGCCGTCCCGCTTAAACCAGAACTCCTTTTGCATCACAAAAGCGTCCTGCATCAGCTCGTGCGGGATAATGCAGCGAACCTTTTCGCATGTCTCGCGCTCTTTTCCATGGGGGGTGTGGACCAGATACCAGCGGACGCGGCCGTGCTGGCTGTAGGTGGTGGCGCCGTTAAATGCGCCCGGCAGCTGCTCTTGGCGCCGTGCCGTCTGTTCCATGTTCTCGCCCCCTCTTTTTGGCTTTGCGATGTACATAAATGCAGGGGCGTTTAGAACAGGCTTCTCGCTCGCAGCTAGGCACAGTCGCAAAAGTACAGGTTTTTATAGAGGGGTATGGAGATGTACCTACTAGCAGTACATTTTGCGTAATCTGGGCAAACGCTGATTAATTGCTCGTATAATGTCGTTTGTCGAAAGATACAAAAACCTGTACCTTTTTGTGCAACAAAAAAAGCCGCTCAACCAGCGGCTTTTCTTATTTTGGTAAGAAAAAGGCGACCGCCCTGTGTGGACGGTCACCTTTGTTAATTGTTGTGAAGCTCGCCTTAGGCGCGGGTCTTGATCTCCTCGGTCACCTTGGCAACAAACTCGTCAACGCTCATCTGAACGGTCTCGTTGGAGCGATCGCGGACGGAAATGTTGCCGGCCTCGACCTCCTTCTCACCCAGGATGAGCATGTAAGGAACACGGTCGATGCTGCGGGCCTCGCGGATCTTGTAGCCGATCTTCTCGTCGCGATCGTCGCAGACCACGCGAATGCCGGCCTCCTCCAGCTTGGCGCACACCTCGTGGGCGTAGTCGCGGCTCTTCTCAGAGACGGGAAGGGCCTTGACCTGCACGGGAGCCAGCCAAGTGGGGAACTTGCCCGCAAAATGCTCAATCAGAATGCCGATAAAGCGCTCGATGGAGCCAAAGCACACGCGGTGCAGCATGATGGGGCGCTTCTTGGTGCCGTCGGCGTCCACGTACTCTAGGTCAAAGTTGAGCGGCATCTGGAAGTCGAGCTGCACGGTACCGCACTGCCAGGTACGGCCGAGCGAGTCCTCCAGGTGGAAGTCGATCTTGGGGCCGTAGAAGGCGCCGTCGCCCTCGTTGACCTCGTAGTCCATGTGCAGCTGCTCCAGAGCGGTGCGCAGGCCCTCCTCGGCGCGAGCCCAGTCCTCATCGGAGCCCATGGAGTCCTCGGGGCGGGTGGAAAGCTCAACGTGGTACTTAAAGCCAAACTTCTGGTACACGGAGTCGATGAGGTTGACCACGCCCACGATCTCGTCGGTCAGCTGGTCGGGACGCACAAACAGGTGGGCGTCGTCCTGGTTAAAGCAGCGCACGCGGAACAGGCCGTGCAGGGCACCGCGCAGCTCGTGGCGGTGCACCAGGCCAATCTCGCCGGCGCGGATGGGCAGCTCGCGGTAAGAGTGCGGCTTGGAGGCGTACACCAGCACGCCGCCCGGGCAGTTCATGGGCTTAATGCAGTACTCTTCGTCGTCGATGACGGTGGAGTACATGTTGTCCTTGTAGTGGTCCCAGTGGCCCGAGGTCTTCCACAGCTGCTTGTTCATGATGAGCGGCGTGGAGATCTCCACGTAGCCGGCCTTGTGGTGGATCTCGCGCCAGTAGTCCAGCAGCGTGTTCTTAAGGATCATGCCGTTGGGCAGGAAGAACGGGAAGCCGGGGGCCTCGTCGCGCATCATAAAGAGGTCCATCTCGCGACCGATCTTGCGGTGGTCGCGCTTCTTGGCCTCCTCCAGCATGTGCATGTGCTCGTCGAGCTCTTCCTTGGTGGCAAAGGCGACGCCGTTGATGCGGGTGAGCATCTTGTTGTCCTTGTCGCCCTTCCAGTAGGCGCCCGAGACGCCAGTGAGCTTAAAGGCCTTGAGCGCCTTGGTATAGCAGATGTGGGGGCCGACGCACATGTCGATGTAGTCGCCCTGCTGGTAGAAGGTGATGCGGGCGTCGTCGTCCAGGTCGCCGATGTGCTCGACCTTGTACTTCTCGCCGCGCTCCTCCATAAGGGCGATGGCCTCGGCGCGGGGCTTCTCGTACACGGAAAACTTGAGGTTCTCCTTGACGATCTTCTTCATCTCGGCCTCGATCGCGGGGAAGTCGTCCTCGCTGATCTTAACGCCCTCGGGCAGGTCGACGTCGTAGTAAAAACCGTTGTCGGTCGCGGGGCCGTAGGCAAAGTCGGCCTCGGGGTACAAGCGCTTGATGGCCTGCGCCATGATGTGCGCGGCGGAGTGGCGGATGACGTGCGTGACCTCGTCCTGCGGGAGCTCGGCCACCGAACCGTCATTGTAGAGTGCCTTCATGGGTATGTTTTCTCCTCTCGGATGCCTGATGCAAGTGCGTACGATGCGCTCGGCGTTTTTGACTTGCATCATTATAGGCAGGTTGCCTTGGTATACAAGCGCCCGCCGCACCTTAATGGCACGGCGGGCGATTTTCTACGCATGCTTCATCGTGTGGGGCGGGTTGCGGGGCGCGCATGGCTTGCGCGGGACGCGCGGTGCCCGTGGTTTGCGGCCAGCCCGGCGATGGATGCGTTACTGGATGCGAGTTCGGCAGTAGGGGCAGACCTTCCAGTGCGCATCGAGCGGGCGATGGCAGCTGGGGCATACGTTGCGAACCTGGGTGTCGCACACCGGACAGACGACGAAGTCCTTCTCGATGGGCGCACCGCACTGCGGGCAGGTGCCGTACTGGGCAAGCTGGCGCTCGCGCAGGGCCATGTCCAGCTCCTGCTCCTCGCGGTCGGACGCATAGGAGTGCGGGCGCAGGACCAGGTAGGCGATGAGACCCACAAACGGGATGAGGGCGATAATGCCCCACGCCACGTAGGCGCTGGCGCCGCGGCGACGAGCGTCGATGAACACATAGACGACCGACAGCACATACAGGGCGATGATAAAGCCAACGAAGGCATAGACGACGCCCATAAGCTGCGGCGACATGAGCTCGGAGATGTACTTGGACATTACGGGTACCTTTCGGGATATTAACAGTCCGGTCAAGTTTACCACGGGGTTTGTTTATATGGGACTACGGCTGGGTACGGGGCTGGCGCGGACACAAACATCTCAATCTGTAACAGGCGGGAGTGGAATCCGGGTCTAGATGCTACAGATCGAGGCAAACCGTTCTCTCCCCGACTTAAATCTCGATATATAACATCTTGGGCCCCAAACCCCCTCTTACTGTTACAGATCAAGACGAACGGTGAGCCCCCCGTTAAAATATCTCAATCTGTAACAACAACTCGGCAAAAACAGGTCTAACCGTTACAGATTTAGACATTCGAAACCGACTGATAGGTTCATCTAAATCTGTAACATCTAGAACCCAAATCCTCAGCTAACTGTTGCAGATTAAGACAAAGAAAACCGTCCAAACCGAATGTCTCAAACTGTAACAACTGGAACCCAAATCCTCGTCCAACTGTTACAGATCGAGACGAACGGTTGCCGTAGTTGTTGGCAGACGAGGTTGTCGACGTTGCCGAGTCTCCCCTCGCCTGCCGTTGGCGGGTGTTGCGGGGCTGTTCGCCGCATTGCCGCCGCACTGGGGATGTGCAGGCCGTAGGATAGTCTTATTGACAGCCTGTCAACTCATCTGGGAGGCACCGTGGCAGAAACGTTTGATATCGCGATTGTGGGCGCCGGCATCACCGGGTGCGCCATCGCGCGGCAGCTCGCGCGCTATGACCTGTCCATATGCGTGGTCGAGGCGGCCAACGACATTGCGCTGGGCGCCTCGAAGGCCAACGGCGGCCTGGTTCACGCCGGCTACGATCCGGCTCCGGGAACCGTAAAGGCGCAGGTCAACGCCCGCGGCTGCGAGCTATATGGCACGTGGGCCCAGGAGCTGGGATTTTTGTTCCGCCGCACCGGGTCGATGGTGCTGGGGTTTAACGACGAAGACCGCGCACACCTGGAGAAGCTGCGCCAGAATGGCCTAGCCAACGGCGTGTCCGAGCTGTCGATTATCGGCCCCGAACGTATCCGCGAGCTGGAACCGCGTGCCAGCGCCGACGCAACATGCGCGTTGTGGTGCCCTTCGACCGGTTACGTTGACCCGTTTGAAGTGGCCATCGCCGCGCTGGAGAACGCGGTTGCCAACGGCGTAACGTTTATGCGCTCCGCACCGGTGGAAGCGATTGAGGTTGCTAGCTCGCACGACGAGGACGCTGCTGCCGACAGCAAGGACCGCGCGCGCTTTACGTTGGCGACGCCCGCCGGAGACGTGCGCTGCCGCTACCTGATCAACGCCGCGGGCAACGGCGCCGCCGACATCTCGCATATGGCGGGCGCCGAGGAGTTCCAGATGGTCTGGCGCCAGGGCAACATCGTGGTGCTGGACAAGGAACCGCGCACGCTCATGTCGCTCTACCCCGTGCCGACGCCGGTGTCGAAGGGCGTTATCGTGACAGGCACCGTGCACGGCAACACCGTGATCACCGCGACGGCCGCCGTGCGCGAGCCGGGTGACACGCAGACCTATGCAAGCGATGTGAACGCGCTGCTGACCGGCGCGCACAAGCTAGTGCCCGATCTGGATACGCGACGTGTGGTGCGCGCATTTGCCGGCGGGCGTCCGGTCATTCAGGGAACGAACGACTTCTTTATTGGACAGTCGGCCGTGGTGCCGGGGCTGTTCCAGGCGGCGGGCATTCAGTCGCCGGGCGTGGCAAGCGCGCCGGCCATTGCCGAGCGCATGGAGCTTGTGATGCGTGAGGCGGGCGTGGAGCTGCACGAGCGGGCGGACTGGAACCCAATTCGCCGCGCGCCGGACGACTTTGACCGCGCATCGCTGGCGCGCAAGGAGGAGCTGATCGAGTCCGATCCCGCGTGGGGACAGATTGTCTGCCGCTGCGAGACGGTGCCCGAGGCTGAGATTGTGGCAGCGATTCGGCGCCAGCCGGGCGCGGTTTCGGTCGAGGGCGTCAAGCGCCGCTGTCGTGCCGGCATGGGTCGGTGCCAAAGCGGCTTTTGTCAGAGCCGTGTGGTGGCGATTCTGGCGCGCGAGTTGGGCTGCGATCCCGGCGAGGTATTACTGGAGGACGCCGGCTCCTGGCTGGTAGAAGGCCCTTTGAAGGGGGTGCGCTAGGATGGCGGAATTCAAATCGAGTGCGATTGATTGCGGCGTCGTGGAAGCCGTACAAACGCAAGCCTTCGACGTGGTCGTTATCGGCGGCGGACCTGCCGGCATGGCGGCCGCGCTTGCCGCGCATAAAACAGGCGCGCGCGTGGCCGTCGTGGAGCGCGAACAGCACCTGGGCGGCATCCTGCGCCAGTGCATCCACCCCGGATTTGGCCTTTCACACTTTAAGCAGGAGCTCACCGGTCCCGAGTACGCGCAGCGCTTTATCGACCAGGTGCGGGCAACCGATATTGCGCTGTTCCTGAACAGCATGGTGATTGGGATTGATTCAGGCGAGGGCGCGGGCGCAGCCGTGAGCGCGTCGGGCGTGGACGAGGCCCCGGGAGCCACCGCAGTCCATGCCGTCACGCTCATGAGCCGCGCCGGCATGCTGCAGCTCACCGGACGCGCGGTCGTCCTTGCCATGGGGTGCCGTGAGCGCACTCGCAGCGAGATCAAGATCCCCGGCAGCCGTCCCGCCGGCGTGTTTACGGCCGGCCTGGCGCAGCGATACATCAATATCGAAAACCTCAAACCCGGCTCGCGCGCCGTCATTTTGGGTTCGGGCGATATCGGGCTTATCATGGCACGTCGCTGCACGCTCGAGGGGATTTCCGTCGAGGGCGTGTACGAGCTCATGCCGTACGCCAACGGTCTGCGCCGCAACGTCAAGAACTGCCTGGACGACTTTGGCATTCCGCTGCACCTGTCCACCACCGTCACACGCGTGATCGGGCACGACCGCGTGGAAGCCGTCGAGGTGAGCCAAGTAGACGAGCGCCTAGCGCCCATTGCCGGGACGGAGCGCATCGTTCCGTGCGACACGCTGCTGCTTTCGGTGGGCCTGATTCCCGAGAACGAGCTTTCGGTTGCCGCGGGCGTGGAGCTTGACCCGCGCACGCGCGGCGCCGTGGTGGACCAGAGCCTGCAGACGGGCGTGCCGGGCATCTTTGCCTGCGGCAACGTGCTGCACGTGCACGACCTAGCCGACAACGTGACGACCGAGTCCGAGTGCGCCGGCGCGGCTGCGGCGGCGTGGGCGTTGGGGACTGTCGGCACCGCGACGGGAGTGGCGGACACGCGCTGCGAGCTCACGGTCTCCCCCGCCGGCATTGCGGGCTACGCACTGCCGGGACGCATTACGGCCGTGGCACTCACCAAACTCAACTTCCGCGTACGCCGACCGGTCGACGCCGCCCGCGTGCGCATTCTGGCAGGCGACGAGGAGCTGTTTGCAGGCAAGGTCCGCCCGTTTAAACCGAGCGTAATGGAGAGCTTCCCACTACCCGCAAAGGTAATTCAGCGCGCACTCGACCTGGGTGTTAACGAGATTGTCCTGTCCGTCGACCCCGTTGAGGAGGCGTAGAGTCATGAGCACAAACGCGATTGAAACGCTGCAGTTCAACTGCACCACCTGCCCATCCGAGTGCCTTCTGACCGTAGAGGTGGAGCACGACGCCAATGGCGCTATGGTGGAAGTGCGCTCCGTAACCGGCAACAACTGCCCGCGCGGCGATACGTTTGCGCATCAGGAGCTCACCTGCCCCATGCGCGTGCTCACGACGACCGTGGCCGTCTCCGGCGGCGACGAAGACCTGCTCCCCGTGCGCACGGCCGAAGCCATCCCGCTGGCACTCCACACCCAAGCCATGGCCCTCATCCGAGGTCTAGTCGTCAACGCCCCCATCCGCATGGGCGACGTCGTGCTGGAAGATCTTCTCGGCACGAGCATCGACCTCATCGCCAGCATGGACATCGACCCAGCCTAAGCAGCTAATTTATGACGGGCTCTTTTAGCTACTTTTGTCTGCATGCCTGCCAGGCTGGTCATGCTAAGGAGTGTCCCAAGGTGCCGGCATAAACGATATGAGCAGGACATAAAACATTGGGAGCCCCGGCATGAAAGTCCGCGGATCAGGCCGACAATGGTGAGTGTCTAATCCAGCCGCGGCGGCCACGCCGCATTCATGGAAGGGGCTCCCATGCTCGATACTACC
>URQD01000064.1:0-8425 GCA_900549905.1 uncultured Collinsella sp.
TGTGGCAGCCGCACGTGGCCTCGCCGTTCTGTGCGAGCGTGCCGGCGATAAGGGCCTCGACGCAAGCGTCGCAGCTGCCCTGGGCACCTGCGTATACCGTGATGCCGGCTTGGGCAAGCGCGTTGATAGCGCCTCCGCCGATGCCGCCGCAGATGAGCATGTCCACGCCGCCGTTGGCGAGCAGGCCCGCAAGTGCGCCGTGGCCGGTGCCGCCGGTGCCCACGACCTGCTCGTTGAGCACCTTGCCGTCCTGAATGTCGTAGATCTTGAACTGCTCGCTGCGGCCAAAGTGCATAAAGATGTTGCCATTGTCGTACGTGGTTGCCACCCTCATGGTGCCGACCCCCTTTGCTGGCCATGCGGCCGTTGTCGTGGTGATGGGGGAGTACGCGATATTGCCGCCTTCGATGATGAGCGCCCGACCATTGACCAACGCGTTTGCCACCTTGCGATGCGCTCGGCTGCAAATAGCCGCCACCGTGGCGCGCGCGATGCCCATCTGCTGTGCGACTGCCTCTTGGTTAAGGCCTTCCAGGTCGCACAGGCGCAGCACCTCGAGTTCGTCGACCGTCATGTCGATGGCGTCTCCACTGGCAAGGCCGTCGGGGGTAAAGCCGCGATATTCGGGGATGATCCCAACACGGCGCAATTTCTCGCGTCTTCCTGCCATACGTGCTCCTTATCTGACATATGTCAACAATAGAATAACGAACGTGCAGATTTACGCAAGAGATTTCTGGCATATGTCAGAAAATAAGGGCTTATGTTTGGGCTGTGGGGCCGCGTGCGCCTGGGCTACAATGAATCTCGCTTGTAGGCAACTGACAGGAGGGTCAATGAGCAAGGCTGATCAACAGTTTGTAACCATGTGCCGCGATATTCTGGACCATGGCACCACCACCGAGGGCCAAAAGGTCCGTCCGGTGTGGGAGGACGGCACCCCTGCCTATACCATTAAAAACTTTGGCGTTACGGCACGCTATGACCTGCGTGAGGAGTTTCCGGCGCTTACCCTGCGTCGTACGGCCCTCAAATCTGCCATGGATGAGATCCTATGGATCTATCAAAAGAAGTCCAATAACGTGCATGACCTCAACAGCCATATTTGGGATGAGTGGGCTGACGAGACCGGCTCCATCGGTAAGGCCTACGGGTATCAGATTGGGCAGAAGAGCCATTATGCCGAGGGCGATTTCGACCAGATGGACCGCGTTCTGTACGACCTTAAGAACACGCCGTACAGCCGCCGCATTATGACGAATACCTACGTGTTTAGCGACCTGTCCGAGATGCACCTGTATCCGTGCGCCTACAGCGTGACGTATAACGTGACGCAGCGCCCGCAGGATGACAAACCGACGCTCAACATGATTCTCAACCAGCGTAGCCAGGACATTTTGGCTGCGAACAACTGGAATGTGTGCCAGTACGCCATTTTGCTGATGATGGTTGCGCAGTCGGTCGATATGATCGCTGGCGAGCTGCTGCATGTGATTGCCGATGCCCACATTTACGACCGTCATGTCGATATTGTCCGCGAGCTTATCGAGCGTCCGCAGTTTGCCGCGCCCAAGGTAGCGCTCAACCCCGATGTGCATGATTTCTATGCGTTTACGACCGACGACCTGATCGTCGAGGGTTATGAGCACGGCCCGCAGGTCAAGAACATCCCCATTGCGGTGTAGGTGGCGCTTATGACGTGTAAGCTTTCTGCCATCGTCGCCGTATGTGACGATTGGGGTATTGGGTGCGAGGGTGACATGGTCGTGTCCAATCGCTCCGATATGCGCCATTTTGTGGCGTGCACCAAAGGTTGCCCGGTCATTATGGGACGCAAGACGCTGCTGAGTTTTCCCGGCGGGCGTCCGCTTAAGAACCGTCGCAATATCGTACTCACCCGCGACGAGAGCTTTGCTGCCGAGGGCGTCGACGTGGTGCATAGCGTCGACGAAGCGCTCGCTGCGGTTGCCGATGAGCCCGTTGCGTGGGTGATCGGCGGTGGCGAGGTGTATCGGCAGTTTTTGCCGCATTGCGTGGAGGCGGAGGTCACGCACAACCATTGCGTGCATGACGTGGATACATACTTTCCCGATTTGGATGCCGATCCCGCGTGGGAGATTGCGCGGCGTGGCGGTGCTGCCACGATTGCCTCGGGCGAGGGCGACGAGGGTGTCGATTATGAGTTCGTGACGTATCGTCGCGTTGATGCGTAAATCGTCTGGCGTGAACGGTATCATCGGGTTGTTTGAATGCATGGGGCGGCGCTTAGCGTCGCCTCGTTTGGTATAGATGTGCTGTAAAGAAGGGTGCGGGCTGGCTGCTATGACTGATGCCGTTGAGGTGCTGCGAATCGATTCTCTCGAGGACGAGCGGCTCGATGCCTACGTGCGACTGACCGAGCGCGAGCTGCGCTGCGTGCTGGAGCCGCAAAAGGGCATCTTTATCGCCGAGAGTGCCAAGGTCATCGAGCGCGCGGTGCGCGCTGGATACGAGCCGGTGAGCTTTCTTTTGGGCGAACGCTGGCTCGATCAGATGATGCCGCTGTTTGAGCGCCTGGTTGTGCGCGAGGGCGCGGGTCCGGTTCCCGTGTTTGTGGCCTCGATGGAGCTTATGGAGCAGCTGACGGGCTTTAACGTGACGCGCGGTGCGCTCGCGGCATTTCGTCGCCCGCGACAGATTCCGGTTGATGAGTTCTTGGGCGGCGTCGTCGAGGCGGCGGGGGAGCGCCCGGTGCGCCTGTGCGTGCTCGAGGGCATTGTCGACCACACCAACGTCGGTGCGATTTTCCGCTCGGCGGCTGCGCTGAACGTCGACGGTATTTTGGTGAGCCCCACTTGCTGTGACCCGCTGTACCGTCGCTCGGCCCGCGTGAGCATGGGCACGGTGTTCCAGGTGCCCTGGACGCGCATTGGCAGCGAGGCGCGCGTATGGCCGCATGATGGGCTGGCGGCGCTGCACGATGCCGGCTTTTCGTGTGCTGCTATGGCGTTGACGGATGATTCGGTGTCGCTGGACGATCCCGCGCTCCAGGAGATTGACCGCCTGGCAATCTTTATGGGCACCGAGGGTGCTGGCTTGGGCGCCAAGACCATTGCAGGCTGCGACCGCGCCGTGCGTATTCCGATGGCGCATGGGGTCGATTCACTCAACGTGGCCGCGGCAAGTGCTGTTGCCTTTTGGCAGCTGTGCCCACATGTGAGCAACGAGTACCACTACCAGCCGGGTCTGTATCACTAGGCAGATAGTTCGCACCGGGCTCTGGTTCGGGGCGTTTCGGCCGACGTCGGTCGGTGCTAAGCTGGTATTGGCTTTGGTCTTAAATTGCCGCTTTGTTGTTTGGCGTACGCTGGTGGGGAGGGCGTGTGGCTAAGAAATCTACGGCTATCGATGTAACGCAGGGCGTTATTTGGCAGCAGCTGCTGTCGCTGTGCGTCCCTATCTTCTTTAGTTCGTTCTTTCAGCAGGCATACACGCTTATCGGTACCTATATCGTCGGTCAGTTTGGCGGCAAGCTCGCGCTGGGTGGCATTCAGGCCACGATGGTGCTTACGGAGCTCTGCATTGGTTTTTGCGTCGGTGTGGGTGCTGGCTGTGCTGTCATTACCGGTCAGTTTTTTGGTCAGCACGATGACGAGCGCTTGAGCCGATCGGTCCATACGGCCATGACGCTCGCGCTGGTGGGCGGCATTGTCATTTCCATTCTGGGCATGGTGTTTGTCGAGCCGATGCTTGTGCTGATGAATACACCGCATGAGCTGCTGGCCGAGGGTGTGGCGTATGCCCGTTGCTACTTTGCCGCCATGTTTGCGGCGCTGCTGCTCAATATGGGGACGGCGCTGTTGCGCGCCGTGGGCGACACGCGCGGTCCGGCGGTTATTATTGCCTCCGGCTGCTTCGTCAATGTGGCATTCGACATTCTTTTTGTCGCCGTGCTGCACATGGAAGCGCTGGGCTGCGGCATCGCGGTGGCGCTGACTATCTGCACCAATGCCACGATGATTGTGATCCGCATGATGCGCGCTCCGGGAGCGTGGCGTCTTTCGCTCTCAAAGCTCGGTATTGACCCCGGTATCTGCAAGAGCATGCTATCGTGCGGTTTGCCGCTGGGCGTTCAGTCTGCGGCGTATTCGATCTCCAATGTTTTGATTCAGGTGTCGGTCAACTCGTTTGGAGCCGATGTCACGACCGCTTGGGGCCTTTCCGGCCGCCTGGACGGCATTATCTGGATGGTGACCGAGGCACTCGGCGTGTCGATCACCACGTTCTCGGCGCAGAACTTTGGTGCGCGCAATTACGAACGCATGCGAAAGGGATACCACACGTCGCTCGTGCTTTCATTTGTGCTTATCGGTGGCCTGTCTGCCGTGCTGCTGGTGTTCTCGGGCCCGCTTTCGCGTCTGTTTATCGACGATGCCGCGATTTCGGCCTACACCACGACGATTCTTCATTTCATCGCGCCGTTCTACGCGATCTTCTCGATTATCGAAAACGCGTCTGGTTCCATCCGCGGTGCCGGCGTGAGCTTGCAGCCTATGATGCTCACGATATTCGGCACGGTCGTGCTCCGCGTGGCGTGGGTGTTCGCGATTATGCCGCTCGACCCCTCGCTCGAGCATCTGCTGCTGGTCTACCCCGCAACCTGGCTCATTACGGCCACGATGTTCACATCTACCACCACAGCGGCAACTGGCTAGGCCGCGCCACTGCCAAATGATCCCTTGGGGACGGAAGATAACGGATCATTGCTCTCCGTTGTGATATCAATGATCCGTTTTCCTCCGTCCCTTTCGGATCAATTAGTATTCGATGCCTTGGCGGGCTAGGAGGCCTTCGTCGAAGTAGTGTTTGACGGGGCGCATTTCGGTTACTAGGTCGGCAAGGTCGGCGAGGGGCAGCAATCCGCGGCCGGTGAGCACGAGCTCTGTGGTGGTCGGTTTCATCGCGATCAACGCTTCGGCATCTTCGCGCGTCACAAAGCCCCGTCGCATGGCTTCTCCCAGCTCATCCAAGATCAGCACGTCGACCTGGCCAATCTGCTCCCGCGCCAGCTCCATGATCTGTGTGGCACAGGCTTCGGGCGTGTCGCGGTCGGCCTGTACGATGCGTAGCTCCTATCGAGGTGCTGCGTCATGTTCGGCGCAGTGCAGCTTCTTGGCAAACTGCAGCATGAGTACGTCGAGCCCATATCCCGTGGCGCGCATCGCCAGTCCCAGCGCGGCCGTGGTTTTACCCTTGCCGTCGCCCGTATAGATCTGAACCTTGCCGACTTCGAGTGATGCCATCTCTATCCTTTCGTGCCCGGCGTCGGTTTATCGCCGGCCGGGTTGGGTATTCTAGTTAGCATTATCAACCCCAGTAGATGGAGTTCAAGCAGATGGAGATGGATGACAATAAACGTAGACGGAATATGATCCTCTACGTGCTCATCGCCTTCGTCGTCTACCTCGTGCTCTCGACCGTTCTGTTCCCTAACATCGGTCACACGCAGCAGATTACGAAGACCGATTACTCGACGTTTGTCAAAGCGCTCGATAAGAAGAGTGTCGACAAGGTCGAGTACAACACGGACGATTACTCGATTTATTACACCAAGAAGGGCGAGGACGAGAACATCGCCTATAAGACGACCGGTGTGCCGAACGATGCGGGCTTTACCGATCGCGTGCTTGAGTCTGGCGCTTCGCTGGAGTCGGTCGTTCCCGATAAAAACTCGGGTTTGATGACCTACTACTTGCTCACGCTCGTTCTTCCCATGGCGATTTTCTTCCTCATCGGTTGGTGGCTCAACCGCCGTATGAAGAAGGCCATGGGCGATGACGGTCCGTCGATGAACTTTGGCGGCGGCGGTTTTGGCGGCGGTGGACTGGGTAAGTCCGGCGCGCGCGTGATTGCTTCCAAGGACGTGGGCGTGACCTTTAAGGATGTCGCCGGTCAGGAAGAGGCCAAGGAGTCTCTCAAGGAGGTCGTCGACTTTTTGGAGAAACCGCAGCGCTACGAGGAAATCGGCGCCAAACTGCCGCGCGGCGCTCTTCTTGTTGGCCCTCCGGGTACCGGTAAGACCCTGCTTGCCAAGGCTGTTGCCGGCGAGGCCGGTGTTCCGTTCTTTAGCATTTCGGGCTCTGAGTTCGTTGAGATGTTTGTTGGTCGCGGCGCTGCTAAGGTTCGTGACCTGTTTAAGCAGGCCAAGGAAAAGGCCCCGTGTATCGTCTTTATCGATGAGATCGATACCATCGGTAAGAAGCGCGATGGCGGCGGCTTTAGCGGCAACGACGAGCGCGAGCAGACGCTCAATCAGTTGCTGACCGAGATGGATGGCTTCGATAACCACAAGGGTATCGTTGTCCTTGCCGCAACCAACCGCCCCGACAGTCTCGATCCCGCTCTACTGCGCCCCGGCCGCTTTGACCGCCGCATTCCCGTTGAGCTGCCCGACCTGACCGGCCGCAAGAACATCCTCGAGCTGCACGCCAAGAGCGTTAAGACGCAGCCCCCGATCGATCTGACCGCGATCGCCCGCGCCACGCCTGGTGCTTCGGGTGCCGATCTGGCCAACATCATCAACGAGGGCGCCCTGCGCGCCGTCCGCGAGGGTCGCAAACGCGCGACTCAGGATGACTTTGAGGAGTCGGTGGAGGTCGTCATCGCCGGCCAGCAGCGTAAGTCCACGGTGCTGTCCGACCACGAGAAGCAGGTCGTCTCCTACCACGAGATCGGCCACGCCATCGTTGCCGCACGCCAGAAGGGCTCGGCACCGGTTACCAAGATCACGATCGTTCCCCGTACAAGCGGCGCTCTGGGCTACACCATGCAGGTCGAGGAGGACGAGCGCTTCCTGACCACGCGCCAGGAGGTCTTGGACAAGCTCGCCGTCTATTGCGGCGGACGTGCTGCCGAGGAGCTCATCTTTGGTGAGATGACGACCGGCGCTGCCAACGATATCGAGCAGGCCACCAAGCTCGCTCGCAACATGGTGACGCGCTTTGGTATGTCCGATGAGTTTGGCATGATGGCACTCGGCACCGTCCAAAACGCGTACCTCAACCAGGACACGTCGCTCACCTGCGCTCCCGGTACAGCCGAGCGCGTGGATGCGATCGTGGCCAAGCTGATCGAGGATGCGCACGATCGCGCTCTGCAGATCCTGAAGGAGAACAAGTTTAAGCTTCACGAGCTGGCTCGTTATCTGTACAAGAAGGAGACGATCACGGGCGAGGAGTTCATGAATCTTCTCACGCGCGAGAATCCGCTGATGCCAAAGCAGCAGTAAGGCTGGCTGCGCAGTGTCGAACGCCCCATTTGAGTGTCCATCTCAAATGGGGCGTTTGGTTTGGGGATGATGTATATGAAGATCGTGGTGAGCGCCTGTTTGATGGGCGAGAGCTGTAAATATAACGGGCTCGATAATTACCATCGCGAGTTGGTCGAGGCTTGCGAACGTACGGGGACCGAGGTCCTGCTAGTGTGTCCCGAGGTCTTTGGCGGCCTGCCCACGCCGCGCAGGCCGTCCGAGATTGTGGATGGTGAGGTCCGCACCTGCGAGGGCATCTCAGTCGATCGCGAGTTTCGCCTGGGTGCTCAACGTGCGCTCGATATGTGCGAGCAGGCGGGCGGGCCGTCCGGGATCGCCGCGTGCATCCTTCAGGATCGTAGCCCCTCGTGCGGCGCGGGTCGCATCTACGACGGAACATTCAGCGGCATGCTTACCGCGGGCAACGGCGTTTTCGTCGACCTGCTTCTGCGCCATGGGTACCGCGTGATTCCCGCAAGCGAATTCGATCCCAGCATGCTGGAACATTGTCCATAGCACTCGAACCCAACACTTCCTCACGGGTGACCGTTTTGGCATCATCCGTGAAGTTGATATTGAGTACGACCCGGTCATCAAAGACGTAGACCGAGTTGACAGGCGCCGTACCCAGGCAGCCCCTCCCCGCGGCCCTCGCGCAGGAACGCGCACACGGCCTTCCCGTCTCTTGCGCCCCTCCCGGAACTGTCCACATCAGTGTAGCCAATCCAGTCCGCCAAGGGCTGCAGCCCGGACAACGCCGCGATGGAGGGCTTCTTCGGCCTGCTCAAGAAGGAGTTCTGGCACGGCAGGGACTGGTCGGACTGGACCCCCGCCAGCTTCATCGAGGAGCTCGGGGGCTGGATCGGCCGCTACAATACGGAGAGGCGCAGCGACGCGCTCGGCGGCCGCACGCCGTCCGAGTTCCGCTCCGCGCTGGGAAGGGCCGCGTGACGGCCCAAGAAATCGTCCGCAGTCCCCATTCTTGCCCCTTTGGGACAGCTTCTTGTTGGAGCGTGCCTGCCCCAAACCCTGCTAGGAACGAGTACAGCAAACTGGAATTATCAAATTAGTCTTTGCAAATTACCTTTGAACCTTCACCATCAATTACAATTCCCTGACGGTTGTTAATTGGGCATA
>URQD01000065.1:0-7538 GCA_900549905.1 uncultured Collinsella sp.
ACCCAGGCAAAGCCGCCAAAGTAGCGCTGGATCTGCGCCTGGCTGATGGCCGTCACGCGGTTGCCGATATAGGCGCGCGTGGCGCCTTCGCCCTGCGTGGCGCCCTTGCCCTCGCCGGCGCCGTGCAGATACACCACGAGCGGTGCCTTTTGGGGCACGGCCGTGGCCTCGGGCGCAAAGGGGTTGAAGCATGCCGAGTCCTCGGCCTTAAAGCTGGGCTCAAAGAAGCCGTATTCGAGCGCGATACCGTCGACGGCGGTCTTTTGCGTGTCGTTGCTCCAGCCTTTGAGCGCAGGGCAGATATCGCCACGGCAGGTGTCGAAGACCAGGCCGCAGGTGGGATCGTCGCCGTCGTTGCCGGGAAGAGCCGCGAGCTGCGTGATGTGCAACTGGTCATCGAGCATGCGCGAGCCCATGACGCCGCCTTCGATCTTTTTGGTCAGGCGCTGCTCGGCGACCTCGAGCGCCACATGGGTGCCCACGGCGAGCTTACGTCCGTTCTCGTCGCACGGATATGCGGCGAGAATGTCGATGTAACCCACGGAGGGCGCGGCATGGTCGGCGCCGCGTTCCTTGCGCATCAGAACATCGCCCGAGCGCTCGTGACGCTCTACATATATATGGAAGGTGTTCGCGTCGATGTCGTTGGCGCGCACGGTGCAGGGCAGGTCGAGTACGACCTTGCTGATCCAGGGGCCAAAGTCGCCCAAGGTGGTGACGGTTGCGTAGGTACACAATTTGAGTTCCATGAGCTGCCTCCCTTGCGCCGCGAATGCCTGGCATCTGCGGCAATACAAACTAAACATGTTTAGTGTAATCTAGAATTGAAGAATAACCAGATGAACTCGGTAAACGGCAAAATTGAACACGTCGTGAACTACTAAACGTATGTTTACTAGCTTCTAGCAGGGATTCTGTTGATGAGTTAACAGATCAGTGAGGTGTTCATCAAAATAAAATCCCACGTAAATGGCTATATATCAATAGAGGGTCAAAGAGACCATCTCCCGCCATTCAAATACGTTCACCCCCGATTTCCTACCGTTCACCGGACTGTAGACGGCAAAATTGCCATAAATTCGGCGCTCCGTGTAAACTAAAGCCCGTAAACGTTCAGTAAACACCTTGTTTACAAAAGCGTATCCAAGGGTCCGGCAACCGTAAGGGGTTATAGTCGCCGGGCCAAAGGCGTGCCTAAGCCCAAGGGGGCTGGCACACGAAGATATGGGGAGGGGTCCCATGGCAGTAGATAACAAGCAGATTGCCACCGATGTCCTCGAGCTCGTGGGCGGTGCGGAGAATGTTTCCGTTGCCACCAACTGCATGACGCGCCTGCGTCTGACGCTCAAGGATAACAGCAAGGCCGACGTGGAGAAGATCAAGAAGGTCAAGGGTGTTCTGGGTTGCCAGTTTGCCGGCAGCCAGCTCCAGGTCATCATCGGCCAGAACGTGCCCAAGGTGCTCGCCGAGTTCGTCGCCATCTCCGGTGTCAAGCAGGGTGAGGCCGTCAACGAGAACCTCGATGCTCCCAAGGAGAAGTTCGAGCTCAAGAACCTGCCCAATATCATCCTCGACTATCTGTCGGGCTCCATGACCCAGCTCATCCCGCTGCTCATGGCCGGCGGTCTGTTCCGTACCATCGCGGCCGTCCTCGGCCCCACCATGCTCGGTGTGCTCTCGGCCGACGACCCGACCTATACGTTCCTCTACACCACGCTGTACGAGGCCACGTTCACCTTTATCCCCATCTACCTGGGTTATGCCGCGGCTAAGAAGCTCGGCGCCAGCCCGGTGCTCGGCATGCTGCTCGGTGGCGCCCTCATGGCTCCTTCCGTGGTGAGCGTCGCCACCCAGGAGGGCGGCGGAATCATCTCCGTCTACGGCATCCAGATCGCCGCTGCCAACTACCAGCAGTCCGTCCTGCCGATCATCCTTTCGGTGCCCGTCCTGTACTTCATCGAGAAGTTCTTTAAGAAGGTTATGCCCGACGTGCTGTCCACGGTCTTCACGCCGTTCTGCACCATGATCGTCACGATCCCCATTGCCTTCATCGTCCTCGCTCCGATCGGCAACGAGATCGGTACGCTGATCGCCAACGCCCTCTTCGGCCTTGCTGACCTTGGCGGCATCGGCATCCTGATCGTCATGGCCATCCTCGGCGCCTTCTGGCAGCTCTTCGTGGTCTGCGGCATGCACATGCCCGTCATCCTGCTCGCCCAGGTTCAGATCATCGCTGCCGGTTACGATCCCTTCGTCTTCGTTTCCACCAACTGCGCTATGGCCGCTGTCTGGGGCTGCGCCTTCGGTGCCTTCCTCAAGATGAAGAACCCCGACGAGAAGTCTCTCGCCATCGGTTACGTCATCTCCGCCATCGCCGGCGGCGTCACCGAGCCCGCGCTCTTCGGCATCCTCATGCGCTTCCGTCGCACCATGTTTGGCATGTTCATCGGCGGTGCTATCGGCGCTGTGTTCTCCGGCCTCATGGGTGTTACCTACTACCTCGCAGGCGGTGCCTCCAACTTCCTGGTCTTCACCAACTACCTGCAGGGTGGCCAGATGAACACCGTCTGGGCTATCGTTGGTATGGCAATCTCCTTTGTCATCGCCGCTGCCGTCGTCTTTGCCTGCGGCTTCTCCAAGGAGGAACTCGCCGAGATGGAGGCCTAAGGCCAAACCGTTCGGTCACATATGACCTCACCTACACGACAGGGCCCCGTCAGGCGTAAGCCCGGCGGGGCCCTTCTTGCAAGGTAGACTGATGGGGCGGACGGTATTCGCCCGCGATGGTTTGCCAAGCGGCGGGTGCTTTCGCGCGGGGTTACCGCGAAAGCCCTCGGCGGTTCGCAAATCCTTTATCAAACGAAAGGACATGCAGATGAGTTTGGGAAAGCTGACCGTCAACGGTCGCCAGGATGGCTTTTTGTGCGAGGGCAAACCGTTCTTCTGGTTTGCCGATACGTGCTGGAGCGCATTTACGAGCATCGCCGAGAACGACTGGGATTACTACCTGACCCGCCGTGCCGAGCAGGGTATGAACGCACTGCAGATCAACACGCTGCCGCAGTGGGATCGCTGCTGCCCCGACCTGGGCATTTGGCCCTATGCCAGCGAGGACGGCGTGCACTTTGATTGGTCCCGTCCCAACCAGGCGTACTGGGATCGTGCCGCCGCCATGTGCCGTGCTGCCGTCGAGCACGGCATTCGTCCGGCGCTCGTTCTCATGTGGTGCAATTACGTGCCCGGTACCTGGGGCGCCAAGATCGCCGAGCGTTGCGGCGCCGAGGTTATGCCGCGTGAGGAGGTTCGCGTCCACGTTGCCCGCGTCGTCGAGAACCTGGGCGAGTTCGACCCCGTCTACGTGGTGACGGGCGATACCGACTTTGCCGGCGACGAGGCGATCGCCTATTACGAGGACGCCCTCGACGAGGTCGTCAAGCGCGCGCCCGAGGCACTGCGCACCATGCATATCAACCGCGGTAACCGCACCATTCCGGCGCAGTATCTGGACCGTCTGGACTTTTATATGTTCCAGCCCGGCCACAACTACGAGGGCCAGCCCGAGGCATGGCGTCTGCCGCAGGACTTTATCGCCAACTATCCCAAAAAGCCGATGGTCAACTCCGAGCCTTGCTACGAGCAGATGGGTGCGTCGCGCAACGTCTACTGGCGTTTTACCGCGCAGGATTGCCGCGCGAGCGTATGGTCGTCGATTCTTGCCGGCGCCAGTGCCGGCGTGACCTATGGCGCACACGGCGTGTGGAACTGGCAGACATCGCGCAGCCAGGGCTCGGTCCTGGGCGAGGGCTTTGACATGCCCTTCCGCTGGCAAGAGTGCCTGCAGTTTGCGGGTGTGTGGGACTTTGGCGCGATCGAGCACGTGCTTGCCGCCCTGGGCGCTACGGCTGCCGACGATGCACTTGCCGTGGTTCCGGCGCAGGAGCTCCTCGACGACGCGCGCGAGTCCATCCGTGTGGCGCGCGTTGGCGATCGCATCGTCGCGTACCTGCCGCGTACCACGGCGCTCAAGTTTAAGCTCGACGGCGCGCGTGGCTGGACGGCGACGGTCCTCGACATGGAGGACAAGCGCATCGCAAAGCTGCCCGTCCGTGACAACGGTGACGGCACCGTGCGCGTGGCGCAGCATCCCTTTGAGCACGACGCGCTGGTGATCCTGGCCCCCGGGCGCTAACGGCTCTTCTCCAACATTTACAACCCATTGGGGACAGACTTAAATGAGTGCCCAATGACTACCCGCAGAATGAGAGTGGATAATCTTCCGTTTTTGGCCTTCATACAGGCTCAAAGTGGGAGATTATCCACTCTCGTCATTTGATTGGCACTTGCACTCATTGGGGACGTACTTAAATGAGTGGCAGTTGGGGACACTTTTTGGCGAGCCAGCAGTCCACGGCGTGCCCCCTTCTGGGACATGCGGCTCAAAATCGGTGCACGACGTGGACTGCTGGGGTTAAATTCGCAGCATTTCGAGCCCGGTTTCGATATTGAGACTGGCTCTTTATTACAATGGTTTTACAGCCATTTGAGCGGGGGGTGTTCCTATAGTTTTGTCAACTGGGAAATGCTCTCCGTGCGACCGGATCGCGGCATGCTGACGCCAAGCCATTAGGCCGGTGGGCTTCAGTCTGCTCGGTGCGTTTCGGCTAGGCTGCGTAAGGCACCCTGTCTCGCATGACCGCGTAGATGACCTTCAGTCTCTTTCGCGCCAGCGCCTTGAGCGCCTTGCCGTGCGACATGCCCCGCTCTCGGCACCTGGTGTAGTAGTCGCCCCATCTCCCCTCTGTCCGGGTAAGGCAGTTGCATGAGAATATGAGCAGGTTCTTCAGCCTCTTGTTGCCTTGGCGCGATGCCGTCACCGAGGAGATCGAGGTTCCCGACTGGCGGTTGCGCGGCGCCAAGCCGCAGTACGACGCGAGCCTGTCGTGACTGGGGAAGTCTTCGATGTCGATGGAGATCGCAAGCTCGGAAGCGGTTTTGGGCCCGATGCCCGGCACCGTCAGGAGGCATCGGTAGGTATCGTCGCCCTCGAGCAGGGCGGAGATCTCCGCCGTGATCGCCTCGATCTCCGCCGAGTTCTCGGATATCCTGCGCGCGAGCAGTTTCACCGCCCGGTCCTCGGCGGCGACGACCGACGCATCCGGCCTTGTCGAGGAGGTTGTCGAGCGGACGAGGGCCTCGATCTTACCGCGCGCCGCCCCACGCGTGAGCGCCGCCGCCCTGCGGGGCCCGGCGTCGGCTACCGACCAGGCCCCGCCGAGGGATGCCATGAGCCTCAGCTGGGACCCGTCGGACAGGTCGACCAGCGCCTCGAAGGCGGGGCACGATTCCAGCAGGATGCTGCGCAGCCGGTTCTTATTCCTAGTGTTCTCGCAGGTCAGGAAGTTCCTCTGGGCGGCCAGCGCCCTCGCCGCCGCAATTGTCGGACCTGGGTCTCCGACCGGCAGGAGCGCGTCGGGGATGCCAAGCGCCGTCTTCGCGATGACCATCGCGTCTCGCTCGTCGGTCTTGGCGTCGCCGGCGAAGAGCCTGGCGGCCCCGTGCGCCGCGAGTCCCGGCAGGTACGCCGCCGACATCCCGGCCGCCCTGGCGCGGGCGAGCGCGAGGGCGCCTATGTTGCGCGACTGGTCGACGACCACGAGCGCATCGGGGAAGCGGCCGAACAGCGAGTCCAGGTCGTCCTCCCTGTTCGCGACGGGGGTGCTCAACAGCACCTCGCCATCTCGAGTCGCGACGCATGCCCAGTGGGACGATTTCCCGACATCGAGCCCGATGACGGCTTCCGGCATTCTAATTGGTGCCACGGTGGTATCCTCCAATCGGTAGGCCGATCGGAACCCCTCCCCGCGACACCCACATTACCTGGCCGTGGCGCTTGCGCCCGGCAGTTTCCTATCAGTCGTCCGGAGCGACGAGCGCCCCCGGTGGCAACACCCCCCGGGCCCTCTACGGGGCAGGGGCAGACGGCCATCCGGAGGCGCCCGATCGGCGGCCCCTCGGGGCTTGCCCGTATCGTAGGCAATGCGCCGAATGATCGCCATCGAAATTTATCGATGGCCTATTTCAGACTGTAATGGGGGGTATTCATGAGAGGTATGGGAGACGCAGCCGCATACGTGCGTCGGGGCATGAGGGAGATAATATGCCTGGCACTGTTCTATTATACGTTTTTGGCTGGCGAGCGCCTTTTTGACGTGCGCGTGTCCGAGTTTGTGCTGCCGGACCAGGTTGTTATCTACGAGAGCCTCATTGTCGGTGCGGGCGTGATCGGCTTTTTTGTGCGCCCCATTCTGTACTATCGCCGCCCCCGTGCTATCGATATGACGAGTGACATCGCGGGTGTGCTGCTGCCATCGGCGCTGCTGCTGTTGATTATGGCAGCTCAGTTTGAGATGGTAATTGCCGGCGGTCTGATAGCATGCTGCACGCTGGGCTATTGCGGATCGACCGCCCACGCCAACTTTGCGCGACGCTTTGCGCGGACGCCGTATTTGGCGCGCGCGACGGCGCTTTCGTATGCCCTGGGCGTGCTGGTGCAGGTACTCAACCATATGGTGATGCCAGCGGGGGTTCCGCAGCTGCTGGTTTTTGTTGTCTGCGCAATCGCGCCGGTGGTGCTGCTCCACGACGCTCGTCGTGCCAAGCTGCGCGGCGAAGCTGGGTTTGGGCATGCGCCCGATATCTCCGAGCTTTCGGTGGATGCGTCGGAGTTTGGCGCCAAGTGGCAAGACGATCCCGAGTCAACGGCGGCTTTTCGGCGCGCCGTGGTGCGTCTGACGGTCGCAATCGCCTGCCTTACCGGTGTGTTTGCCGCCCTCAATGCAGGACTCACGACCTCGCACGCCGCCGGGGCCATCGACTTGGGCGATTGGCCGCGCTTGCTGATGGGCGTGAGCGCTCTGGTCGCCGGCGCCCTATTTGACCTGCACGATCGTTCGTATATGAACATCACCATGACTTGCACTGCCATGTTGTCCGCGCTTTCGTTCTTTGTCTTGCTCGTCGACGGCAATGGCGGCAATGCGCTTGCGGCCATTGCGATTTTCTATCTGGGTTCGGGCTTCTTCGTGGTGTTTTTCACGACGAAATTTGCTGCCATTTCGGTTTATGCGCACTGGTCGTATCTGTGGCCGTGCATGGGCCGTGTCATCAACAACGTTTGCGCGATGTTCGTGACGGCGCCGGCGGTGGCGATTGTTTCGAGCCAGAACGTGCTGCTGGCGGTGAGTGCGGTGCTCGTGCTGTTTGTGGGCATTGCGATTTCGCTGCTGGGGCAGTCTGGGCAGCGGGCCGATGACGCTGCAGCGCCCGGCGACCTGACGCTTGCTGCCGACGATCGTGGCGCGGGATTCGTGTCCGCTCAGAGCGAGCCCGCTGCTGTAGAGGTGCCGGAGCTCACGCTCGGCGAGCGACTCGATGCCTTCGTCGCTGCCTTTGAGCTTACGCAGCGCGAGCGCGATGTTTTGGAGGCCTTGGTCGCATCGAACGAGAGCGTTCAGGATATCGCTGCAACGCTCTTCCTT
>URQD01000066.1:0-7336 GCA_900549905.1 uncultured Collinsella sp.
GACGAGCTCCTGCACGGCGGGCATACGGGTGGAGCCGCCGACGAGGATGACCTCGGTCAGATCGGAGAGCTTGAGCTTAGCGTCGCGCAGGGCGTTGGTGACAGGCTGCTTGCAGCGCTCGAGCAGGTCGCGGGTGATCTTCTCGAACTCGGCGCGGGTCAGCGTGTAGTTGAGGTGCAGCGGGCCAGACTGGTTCATGGTGATGAACGGCAGGTTGATGGTGGACTGCTGGGCTGCGGAGAGCTCCTTCTTGGCGTTCTCGGCGGCCTCCTTCAGACGCTGCAGGGCCATGGGGTCCTGACGCAGGTCGACACCGTTCTCCTGCTGGAACTTATCGGCCATCCAGTCGATGACGCGCTGATCCCAGTCGTCGCCGCCCAGGTGGTTGTCGCCCGAGGTGGACAGAACCTCAAACACGCCGTCAGCGAGGTCGAGGATGGAGACGTCGAAGGTGCCGCCGCCCAGGTCGAAGACCAGAATGCGCTGGTCGGTGCCCTGCTTGTCCAGGCCATAGGCCAGAGCAGCAGCGGTCGGCTCGTTGACGATACGCTTGACGTTGAGGCCGGCGATCTTACCGGCGTCCTTGGTGGCCTGACGCTGGGCGTCGTTGAAGTAGGCCGGGACGGTGATGACGGCGTCGGTGACGGTCTCGCCCAGATACTTCTCGGCGTCGGCCTTCATCTTTGCGAGCGTCATGGCGCTCACCTGCTCGGCGGTATAATCCTTGCCCTCGATATCGACGACGGCACGGCCACCCTGGCCCTCCTTGACCTCATACGGCACGGTCTTGATCTCGGAGGTGCACTCGGAGTACTTGCGGCCCATGAAGCGCTTGATGGAGAACACGGTGTTCTTGGGGTTGGTGACAGCCTGGTTCTTAGCGGCCTTACCCACGACGCGGTCGCCGTCAGCACGGAAGCCCACGACAGACGGGGTGGTACGGTCGCCCTCGGCGTTCACGATAATGGTCGGAGAACCGCCCTCGAGGACGGCCATAGCGGAGTTAGTAGTACCAAGGTCGATACCAAGAATCTTACTCATTAGAAATTCCCTCTCTCTTTTGCGTTCGCGCCGCCTCGACGGTCTGTCGTGTGGCGCTTCGGCTTGTCTTTCAGGATGTAGTGTATCCCCTTATGGGCCGGAATATACAAAATCTAAGTCAATTCATATAAGATTTCTTATCTCTGAGAGTTTAGGTTCTCAAATGCGCAGGTAGATGCACTGTTTGAGTTCTCGGCAGATCTATTGAGATCTATGTAGAGATGGCTGAGGTTTGGGCTTGGGAGCGCACATGGCGGCCCCGGGCTTCCCTGGGGATAGTTCGACCCGTTTTTCGGCCAAATAATGGGATGCGGTTTCCGCAAGCACGCTCAATCGCCCTATATTTCAAGTCACCTATAGCTAACATTTGCGCAGCTCAACGGCCCCACCTGCGCGTTTTTTAGTAAACCTTGGCATACTCGGCGAACGGTATGAAGATGCCGGCCAGAGGGTATTGCAAACGGTCGCTCCCGTGGTATGTTTTTGCCCGAATCAAACCGGCGCGCATCGCCTGTAGCGTCGGTCAACAGAGAGGAAACTACCATGGCTCATCCCGTAATTGATGCCGACGAGTGCATCGCTTGTGGCGTTTGCGTCGACTCCTGCCCCGCTGGCGTTCTGGAGCTCCAGGACGTCGCTACCGTCGCTGACGAGGACTCCTGCGTCGCCTGTGGCGCTTGCCAGGACGCTTGCCCCGCCGGCGCGATCACCGAGATCGTCGAGGAGTAACAACTCCCCCGCTTGCACACTCACAAGTACACCGTGCACAAAAGGAGGCCTCCGCATCGCCGCGGAGGCCTCCTTTTGCATGTGTTCTAGGACAAATCATCCTCGTAGGGCATTAAATCGGCAAGGTAGCCTTTCTCCTTGAGTATGGCCTCGATCTCGTCGAGGGTTTGCTCGTCATCTGCCGCAATGCGATGGAAGTGATAGCCACTCGTCACCGTTAATAGCGGAAAGCTCTTGCCACTCTCGATATCGTGTAGGTAGCGCTCGACGTCGCGACGATTGCGGATGTCCAGGTCGGCTGTGATCTTACCGTACACGCGGTGGTTGACGATCACGTTGAGCACGGCGCCGCCCGCGTCGACGATGCTCGTGAGCTCATCGCCCGCCTGCTCCACGCCGTGGCGTACCTTGACCAGACGCGTGGGCACAGCCGGGCTGCTCGCTGCCTCCTGTAGCACATAGCCGCGATTGGTGGCGACAATATCGTGCCCGTCGGCGCGCAGCAGGGCGATGTCCTGCACCACAACCTGACGGCTCACGCCCACCTCGCGGGCAAGCGCACTGCCCGAGACAGGATCTTTGACTTCCTCGAGCACGGCCATGATGGAACGGCGACGCTCGCGGGCGTCCATTATTTACCGTCCAGTAGACGCAGGTGCTTAAGCGAGAGGTCGAGGATCGGCGCAGAGTGCGTCAGAGCGCCCGAACTAATATAGTCAACACCCAGGTCGGCCAGGGCGCGAATGTTGTCGGCGTCTACGTTGCCCGAGCACTCGGTCTTGGCACGACCGGCGATAAGCTCAATCGCAGTAGCCATGTCATCGTGGGTCATGTTGTCGAACATGATGATGTCGGCACCGGCCTCCACGGCCTCGCGTACCATGTCCAGGTTCTCGCACTCAATCTCGACCGTCGTGGTAAACGACGCATGGGCGCGCGCCATCTCAATCGCGCGCGCCACGCCACCGGCGGCGTCGATGTGGTTGTCCTTGAGCATGACAGCCGTCGACAGGTTATAGCGGTGGTTGCTGCCACCGCCGACCTCGACTGCGGCCTTCTCGAAGATACGCATGCCCGGCGTGGTTTTGCGCGTGTCGACAAGCACGGTCTTGGTGCCCACGAGCGCAGCCGCCATCCGATGCGTGTAAGTAGCGATGCCGCTCATGCGCTGCAGGTAGTTGAGCGCCACGCGCTCGCCCGAAAGCAGTACGCGCGCATCGCCGCGCACCTGGCCCACGTGGTCGCCGGCGTGCACCTCGTCGCCGTCCGCGACATCTAACAACACGGAGCTCTGCGGATCCAGCAGCTCAAAGGTGCGGGCGAATACGTCCAGGCCGGCGATAATGCCATCGGCCTTGGCGATGAGCTCAACGGTAGCAGGGCGCGCCGTGGGGCACACGCTCGCCGTACTCACGTCCTCAAACGTGATGTCCTCGCGCAGAGCCTGCAAAATCAAGTCATCGACGACGAGCTTCATGGTAATGGGATTCATGGTCTACTCCTCCACGGCCTGCGTGCCGGCAGCGCGGGCCAAATCATCGATTGCAAGCGTATCGGAACTCAGGGCGCGATGGCGTCCATCGAGCACGGGCTCGCCCGCCTGCTCCACGGCTAGCGACTCGCCGGTGCGCATACGCCACGCAGCGCGGCGACCCCAGACTAGGGACTCGAGCAGGCTGTTGGAAGCTAGACGATTCTTGCCGTGAACACCGTTGCAGGCCGTCTCGCCGGCGGCGTAGAGCTCGGGCATCGAGGTACGGCCGTCCTTGTCGACCCACACGCCGCCCATAAAGTAGTGCTGCGTGGGTGTGACGGGAATGGGCTCGTCCAAGATGTCGCGGCCGTCCTCCAGACAGCGCGCACGAATATTGGCAAAGTGCCCGGTCACCACGTCGCGCTCGACGGGGGCAAAGCTCAGCCACTCGTGCTCGACGCCGTCCCGCTTCATCTGCTCGCGGATGGCGGCAGCGACCACATCGCGCGGCTGGAGCTCATCGGTAAAGCGCTCGCCGGCGGCGTTGAGCAAAATCGCGCCCTCGCCGCGGCAGCTCTCGCTGATCAAGAAGGTGCGGCCCGGCTGCGGCGAGAACAGTCCCGTGGGATGAATCTGCACGTAGTCCAGGTGCTCCATCGTGATGCCGTGCTCCTGCGCGATGTAGCAGGCGTCACCGGTGAGCTGCGGGTAGTTGGTCGAATGGTCGTACACGCCACCGATACCACCCGTTGCCCACAGCGTATGGCGGGCATGGATCTTAAACGGCTTGCCGGCATGTACGCCCTCAGCGGCATTTGCCAGCTCGTCGGCGGGACGAACCGAGTTATCCCCGTCCACGGGAACGGCGACGACGCCGGCGCACACCGTAGCGCCATCGCGCTCGGCGGTCAGGATGTCGGTCATGGCAACGTGTTCGAGAATCTGCACGTTGTCCAGCTTGCGGACAGCCTGGAGCAGCTTGGTCGTAATCTCCTTGCCCGTAATATCGGCATGGAAGGCGATGCGCGGGCGGCTGTGTGCGCCCTCGCGGGTAAAGTCGAGGCTGCCGTCGGCCTTGCGCTCAAAGTCCACGCCCATGGCCAGCAGGTCGTTGATGACCGAACGGCTCGAGCGAATCATGATGTCAACACTCTCGCGGCGGTTCTCGTAATGGCCGGCGTGCATGGTGTCCTCAAAGAAGGCATCGTAGTCAGAACCCTCGGGCAGTACGCAGATGCCGCCCTGCGCGAGCATCGAGTCGCACTCGTCGACAGCGCCCTTGGAGAGCATGATCACGCGCGTGCTCGTCGGCAGATTGAGAGCCGCATACAGGCCTGCCACGCCGCAACCGGCAATGACAACGTCACACTCCATATCGGGGTATTGTTTGGTTTCCACAGGAATCCTCTCCCTTGTAATGTGGCATAAGGAATGGCCCCTCATGTCACATTGGCTTAGCGCGCCGCGTACTCGAGCATGCGGTCGAGCGTGAGCTTGGCCTGATCGGCGGCCTCGTCCGACACGCCAATCTGCACCTCGCCCTCGCCCGTCTCCAGGCAGTGCACGAGCTTTTCGAGCGTGATGAGATCCATGTTGACGCAGGTGGGCTGCACCGCAGGGAAGTAGAACTTCTTGCCGGCGCCCTGGCAGCGGCGCTCGAGTTCGTAGAGCACGCCACGGACCGTCACGATGATGAACTCGCTGGCGTCCGACTCCTCGGCATATTTGATGATGCCGGCAGTAGAGCCGATGTAGTCGGCCTCGGCCAGGACGTCGGCCTTGCACTCGGGGTGCGCCAGCACGAGCGCGTCGGGGTGCGCCTCCTGCGCGTCAACGATCTGCTCGACGGTAATAATGTGATGACGCGGGCAGTAGCCGTTGTTGAGAATGACGTGCTTTTGGGGTACCTGCTCGGCCACAAAGCGGCCCAGGTTCTGGTCGGGAATGAACAAGATGTGCTGCTGCGGCAGCTCGGAGACAATCTTGACGGCGTTAGAGCTGGTAACGCACACGTCACTCCAGCTCTTGATCTCGACCGTCGAGTTGACGTAGCACACCACGGCCAGGTCGTCGCCATACTCGGCGCGCGCCGCGTCGACCGTCTCGCGCTTGACCATGTGCGCCATGGGACAGTCCGCGCCCGGCTCGGGCAGCAGCACGGTCTTGGTGGGATTGAGCAGCTTGGCGCTCTCGCCCATAAACTCCACGCCGCACAGCACGATAGTCTGCTGCGGTAGGCTTTTGGCGAGCTTTGCCAGGTAGAAGCTGTCGCCGACGTAATCGGCCACAGCCTGAACCTCGGGCGCCACATAGTAGTGCGCCAGGATCACCGCGTCACGTTGGGTTTTTAGTTGCTGAATGGCCTCGACAAGCTCTGCGGGCACCAGTGCCGCGCGCTCCGTTGCCGTCGTTGCCGATGCTAGGCCGGCCGCGATATCGCGTGCAAGCTCCGACGCATCCATGTTCGCGCTCTGTGCCATCAAGGCCCCTCTCTTTTGGCGAATCTTGGGGCTTTAGTATGACACCTGGCTTTACAGCTGACAAGACAGCTGTAAAGCCAGGTGTAAAGTTGAAATAAAGATTCAATCATGGGGCGGGTCCATTTTCGAACTGGCAAGCTGAGGATAGTTGAAAATGGACCCGCCCCATGATTCGAGCAGCCCGTTTTGTCCTGGACCAAGGGGCAGTGGGCAAAAAATGGCAAATATGAGTACTGTTACCAAATTGATGGCAGCGATTTTTCGGTCCAGAGCAGCAAAATCGCCTTGTTTGGAGGTAGCGTGCAGAGATGTGGTGTAAGAGGCGGGGCATGCCCCGCCTCCGCCCTTTCTTGAAAGGGAGGGGACACCGCCTAGAATTCGTCGTTGGAGTAATGAAGGTGACGAATGGAAGGAAAGGCGATGCCCCAAGAAGAGAGTGTACTGCGCCTCGGCCGCGACGAGGCCCTCGAGGCGGCGAGGCTTTGGCAGGAGTGCGGCGACGCGCGCGAGTTCGCGTGCAGGGTGCTGGGCAGCGTGATGAACGCGCTGATGGACTCCGAGGCCCAGCAGATGTGCGGCGCGAGCCGCAACGAGCGCAGCGACGGCAGGGAGAACAGCCGCAACGGCTACCGCCCCAGGTCGCTCAAGACCGCCGTGGGCGACGTGGAGCTCGAGATACCCAAGCTCAGGCACGGCACCTACTACCCCGAGGGCATGCTCGCGCGATGGTCGCGCGTCGACACCTCGGTGGCCGCCATCGTGCAGGAGATGTACGTATGCGGCGTGTCCACCCGCAAGGTCGAGCGCGTGGCGTCCAAGCTGGGCATATCCTCGCTGTCGAGCTCGGAGGTCTCGAGCCTCTGCTCCGACCTCGACGCCGAGGTGGCGGAGTTCCGCCGCCGCGACCTGTCGGGCACGCCGTGCTGCTACCTGTGGCTCGACGCTACCTACATGAGCTGCAGGGTCGGCTCGTCGGTCGTCTCGCAGGGCGTCGTGACCGCGATCGGGCTGGGCGCCGACGGGCGCAAGCACTTCCTGGGCTGCGACGTGGTCGACACCGAGAGCGAGGACTCCTGGGCGGCATTCCTCGGCGGGCTGCGCGAGCGCGGGCTGGCCGGCGTTCGCCTCGTGGTCTCCGACAGCCACGCCGGGCTCGTGGCCGCCGTCTCGCGCCTGTTCCAGGGCTGCGCCTGGCAGCGCTGCGTGACGCACCTGCAGCGCAACCTCCAGAGCGCCTGCTCGGGCAGGCCCGAGGACTCCAAGGCGGCCGTCAGGGACCTCGTGCACGCCGCGGTCTACCAGGACGACCCCGACCTCGCGCGCTGCGTGTGGGCCGAGGCGGCGCCCTGGGTGGCGTCGGTGTCCGCCAGGGCCGGCGAGGTCTTCGAGCAGGCCGAGGACTCCGCGCTGGCGTTCACGGCCTTCCCCAGGGCGCACTGGGCCAAGCTCCGCACCAACAACGTCCAGGAGCGCGCCAACCGCGAGATCAAGCGCCGCTACAGGGTCGTGCAGTCCTTCCCCTCGAGGGAGTCGATGCTGCGCCTGACGTGCGCGAGCCTCATGGAGACCGAGGGACAGTGGTCCCAGCAGCGCGTGTTCTCCGAGGCCTCGG
>URQD01000067.1:0-7080 GCA_900549905.1 uncultured Collinsella sp.
GCTGCCGAGGCCGAGACCACCGAGGCTGCTGAGTAAATAGCTCGCCGCGGAATCGCTCGCATTCATGGCATAAGGGCCGTGCATCCATTTGGGTGCGCGGCCCTTTTCTTTTTATTGGTGCAAGCTGACCTGTCCCCGTGGCACCAAATGGCAGAGAGACGGCGTTTGCTCAGATAAAACTTGCCAAAATAAACCTGTCCCATTGTGGCAGGTTGGTCATAGTTATTACGTGGCGGTCGAGGTCGACCGTATAGGCCGCGCCTTGTTTGGCTAAAGTACAATCATCTGTGTTTAACTCGCCCGCAGCTGCACGGCGTGGGCGATGGCCAAAAAGGAAAACCACATGGGATTCATGTCAAAGCTGCTGTCCTTTGGATCCGATAAGGACCTTAAGCGCTACTACAAGATCGTCGACCAGATCAACGGTCTTGAGCCCCAGTTTGAGAAGATGACCGAGGAGGAACTCCGCGGCCAGACCGATAAGTTCCGCGAGCGTTACGCCAACGGCGAGTCGCTTGACGACATGCTCCCCGAGGCCTTTGCCACCGTGCGTGAGGCTTCCAAGCGCACCATGGGTATGCGCCACTTTGACGTGCAGCTCATTGGCGCCATGGCACTGCACGAGGGCCACATCGCCGAGATGAAGACCGGCGAAGGTAAGACCCTCGTCTCCACGTTGGCTGGCTATCTCAACGCTATTGCCGGCAAGGGCGTGCACGTCGTTACTGTCAATGATTACCTTGCCAAGCGCGACTCCGAGTGGATGGGCCGCATCTATAAGTACCTGGGCATGACTGTCGGTCTGCTCCAGAACAACATGCCGCTCGAGCTCAAGCGCCCGGCCTACCAGGCCGACGTCACCTACGGCACCAACTCCGAGTTCGGCTTTGATTACCTGCGCGACAACATGGTTACCCGTCCCGAGCAGCGCGTGCAGCGCGGCCACAACTACGCCATCGTCGACGAGGTTGACTCCATCCTGATCGATGAGGCTCGCACCCCGCTGATCATCTCGGGCGCTGGCACCAAGTCCGCCAGTACCTACAAGGACTTCGCGCGTGCCGTGCGTGGCCTTGAGCGCGGCGAGGACGTGTCGCACGACATGCTTACCGCCACCGAGGACGTTGAACCCACGGGCGACTACGTCATGGACGAGGCCAAGCACACCATCGCTGCCACCGAGCGCGGTCTTAAGAAGATCGAGCGCCGCCTGGGTATCGATGACATCTATGCCGATCTCTCCGGCCAGCTGGTCAACCACCTGCAGCAGGCGCTGAAGGCCCAGTACATGTTCCACCGCGACAAGCAGTATGTGGTCACCAACGGCGAGGTCAAGATCGTCGACGAGTTCACCGGCCGCATTATGGAAGGCCGCCGTTACTCCGAGGGCCTGCACCAGGCCATCGAGGCCAAAGAGGGCGTGCTCGTGCGCGAGGAGAACCAGACGCTGGCCACCATCACCCTGCAGAACTACTTCCGCCTGTATGACAAGCTCTCCGGTATGACCGGTACGGCACTCACCGAGGACGCCGAGTTCCGCGAGATCTACAAGCTGCCCGTCGAGGTAATCCCCTCCAACAAGCCCGTGCAGCGCGTGGACCACGAGGACCTGGTCTACCGCACCATTCAGGCTAAGTACAACGCCGTTGCCGACGACGTTGAGCGTCGTCACGCTAAGGGCCAGCCGGTCCTGGTGGGTACCGTCTCCATCGAGAGCTCCGAGAAGCTGTCCGCCGCCCTCACGAAGCGCGGTATCGCGCACGAGGTCCTCAACGCCAAGCACCACGAGCGCGAGGCCCATATCGTTGCCCAGGCTGGTCGCTATGGCGCCGTGACCATCGCTACCAACATGGCCGGCCGCGGTACCGACATCTTGCTGGGCGGTAACCCCGACGAGCTGGTGCGCGAGCGCCTGGAGTACGAGGGCCTGACCATGGAGGACGTAACGCCCGAGCAGCTTGAGCAGTTTAACGCCGAGGCCAAGGAGACTTGCAAGGCCGAGCGCGAGCGCGTTCTTGCCGCCGGCGGCCTGACCGTTATCGGCACCGAGCGCCATGAGTCCCGCCGTATCGACAACCAGCTGCGCGGCCGTTCCGGCCGTCAGGGCGATCCGGGCGAGACCCAGTTCTACCTGTCGCTCGAGGACGATCTGATGCGTCTGTTTGGCGGCGACAAGATGGACCGCGTCTCCAAGATGATGGTCACGGCTGACATGGGCGACGATATGCCCATCCAGCACAAGATCATCTCCAAGGCTGTCGAGAGCGCCCAGCACAAGGTCGAGAGCATCAACTTCTCCATGCGTAAGAGCGTTCTTGAGTACGACGACGTCATGAACAAGCAGCGCCAGGTCATCTACGCCGAGCGCAATAAGATTCTGGACGGCAAGGATCTGACCGACCACATCACCGAGGTCATGCACGATACCGTGTACCGCTGCGTGCAGGAGTTCTGCACCAAGGACAGTCACGATGGCGAGCGCGACCTGGAGGGCCTGCGCAAGTGGGTTGTGGAGCTCACCGGCCACATCGATACGCCGAAGTTCCCCGACGAGGATTATGAGGCCCTAGCTGCCGATGTCCTGGCTTACGTAGAGAAGTGCTACAACATGAAAGCCGAGCGCTTGGGCGAGGACCTGATGCGCGAGCTCAACACCCAGGTCATGCTGCGCGTCATCGATACCCGCTGGATGAACTACCTGCAGGAGATGGACTACCTCAAGACCGGCATCGGCCTGCGCGGCTTTGGCCAGCGCGACCCGCTGGTCGAGTACAAGACCGAGGCCTACGGCGCGTTCCAGATACTCGTCGACACCATGTACGAGGATTACCTGCGCACGGTTCTGCGCATCGAGATCAAGGCTGCCCCGCGTGTCGTGGAGCACAAGGAGGAGCCCGCGCTCGAGGGTGCGCTCTTCTCCGGTCCTGCCGAGGTCGATGGTGACAACGGCGACTCGGTGCTGCGCAAGCAGGCGCAGGTGCAGGCCCGCACGGCTGTCCAAGGCGGACCGGCTGCCGTCAACAACGGTGGCAAGGTGACGACCTACCGCAAGTCCGAGAGCGACGATCCGTACGTCAACGTGGGCCGCAACGACCCGTGCCCTTGCGGTAGCGGTAAGAAGTTCAAGTACTGCCACGGCAGGAATCGTTAATGGCTGAGGCTTTAGAGGTAACGCCCGCCGAGCTGGACGCGTTTGCGGACCGGCTCGGTGAGGTTGAGTCGTACCTCCATTTGGACGAGAAGCGCACCCGCGTAACGGAGCTCGAGGCCAAAAGCGTCGCCCCGGGCTTTTGGGACGACGCCGATGCCGCTCGCGCCACGATGGAGGAGATCGCGCGCACCAAGGAAGATATCGCTGCCGTGGACACCGCGCGCGGCGAGCTTTCCGATGCCCGCGCTGCGCTGGAGCTTGCCGAGGAGATGGGGGATGACCCCGACGCCGTCGCATTGCGCGAGGAGGCTGCCGCTACGGCAGAACGCCTGGCCCGCGCCATCGACGAGCTTGAGCTTGCGAGCTGGTTTACCGGGGAGTTCGACCATGGCGACGCGATTGTGACCATCAAGCCCGGGCAGGGTGGTTTGGAGGCCCAGGATTGGACCTTCATGCTCTTTAAGATGTACATGAAGTACTGCCAGCGCCGCGGTTGGAAGGTCACCATCAACGATTGCCCCGCGGCCGAGGTCATTGGCATTGATCGCGCGACCTTTACCGTCGAAGGCAAGGATGCTTTTGGCATGCTTCGCGCCGAGGCCGGTGTCCACCGCCTGGTGCGCATTAGCCCCACCGACGACAAGAAGCGCCGCCAGACCACGTTTGCCGGCGTCGAGGTCATTCCGGTGCTGCCCGACGATATCGATATCGAGATCAACCCCGACGACATCCGCGTCGACGTGTACCACGCAAGTGGCCCGGGTGGCCAGGGCGTAAACACCACCGACTCCGCCGTGCGCGTGACGCATTTCCCCAGCGGCATTGTGGTTACCTGCCAAAACGAGCGCAGCCAGATCCAGAACAAGGCCGCGTGCATGCAGATCCTCAAGGCTCGCCTGTACGAGATTGAGCTCGAGAAGCGTGCCGAGGCCCTGGACGAGATTCGCGGACCCAAGACCACGATTGGTTTTGGCAACCAGATTCGCAGCTACGTGCTCTACCCGTACCAGATGGTTAAGGACCTGCGTACGGGCGTGGAGACCAGCAACATCGAGGCCGTTCTTGACGATGGCGATTTGGATCCGTTTGTGATTGGCTATCACCGTTGGGCTACCGGCAACGCCGATGTACAAGGCTCGGAGATCTAAAACATCGGGCGGCTTCAAGCCGATGCTAAGCCCAACGGTTGGACGGGTTTGTATTCGGAATAAACCCTGCGCAGGGGTGGTTTTTGTCCGGCGAATCGGTAGAATCGAATACAAGAAGAAGTTCAAAGCGCATCCGATGGGGTGCGCTTTTTTGAGGGAGGCAGCATGGCATATCGTCTGGACATTAAGCGCATTCTTTCGATGAACTTCTTTCACGACCTGCCCCAGATTATGTTGGGGTGCGCTCTGGCCGCTATTGCGACCGACCTGTTTTTGATTCCTAACGGCCTTGCTGCCGGTGGCGTTACGGGCCTTGCCACCATTATCCAGGCGGTCGGCGCATCGCGCGGTCTATCGCTTCCCGTTGGTATTCAGACGATCGTGATGAACGCCTTGCTGCTGCTGGTCGTTATGCGCGAGGGCGGCATGTTCTACGTGGTGCAGACGGCGACAGGCTTTGTGCTGCTGGGCTTTTTCACCGACCTGTTCGCTCCGTTTGTGGCGCCGCTGGCACATGCCGATCTGATGCTGCCCGCTATGTGGGGCGGCATCATCACGGGCATCGGTTATGGCATGGTGCTGCGCGCCGGCGCCAACACCGGCGGCTCGGACACGATTGGCCAAATCATCTCGCGTAATACCTCGCTGCCCGTGGGCTCGACCGTCATGGCGATCGATGTTGCCGTATGTGCGCTGTCGGCTCCGGTCTTTTCAATCGAAAATGCACTATATGCAGGCCTTTCGATGGTCATTAGCGGCTACGTGATCGATGCCGTGGTCGATGGCGGCAACAAGCGTCGTATGGTACTCATCATCTCGGACAAGTTCCCTGATATCGCTGCCGATATTATGTATGGCCTGGGTCGTGGTTGTACCAAGTTTAAGGCGACTGGCATGTATTCGGGTGCCGAGAAGCCGGTGATCATGGTCATCGTGAGCCGTCGAGAGCTCAATACCCTTAAGACGATCGTGCGCGAGCGCGATCCTCACGCCATTGTGACGGTCGCTGACGTTACGGAAGCCTTCGGCGAGGGATTCAAGGACATTAGCGCGTAGGGGCGACCGCGTTCCATCCAAAAGACGTTCACATTAATAAACCGTTTCATCAGCGGTTCTGCCTGCTAAATTGTTCAAATAAAGATAAAAACTCTGGTAAAGCCATCAGTTTCCAGCATAATGAATGACGTACGTGCATTGCGGCTGTGTTGGGATTACCTTCGGTGCCGTGCGCATCTTGTCTAAAGAGGATGAAAGGAAGGCACAATGAGCGACGAAGAGCTCAAAAAGGTTGCCAACGAGGTAAGGAAGGGCATCGTCACCGGCGTGCACGCTGCCAAGTCCGGCCATCCGGGCGGTTCGCTCGGTGCTGCCGACATCATGACCTATCTGTACTTTGAGGAAATGAACGTCGACCCGTCCGATCCCCGCAAGGCCGATCGCGACCGTTTTGTGCTCTCCAAGGGCCATTGCGCTCCGGGCCTGTACGCCGTGCTCGCCGAGCGCGGGTTCTTCCCCAAGGAGGATCTTGAGACGCTGCGCCACATCGGCAGCCACCTGCAGGGTCACCCCAACATGAACGACACCCCGGGCGTCGACATGTCCACCGGCTCGCTCGGCCAGGGCATTTCCGCCGCCGTGGGCATGGCCGTTGCCGCCAAGCACTGGGGCGATACTTATCGCACGTACGCCCTGCTGGGTGATGGCGAGAGCGAGGAGGGCCAGGTCTGGGAGGCCGCCATGTTTGCCGGCAACCAGCAGCTCGATAACCTCTGCGTGATCGTCGACCACAACGGCCTTCAGATTGACGGTCCCGTCGAGGAGGTCAACGACCCCATGCCGCTCGCCGACAAGTTCCGCGCGTTCAAGTTCCACGTGGTTGAGCTCGCCGACGGCAACGACTTCGACCAGATCCGCGCCGCCTTTGCCGAGGCTCGCGCCACCAAGGGGCAGCCGACCGCCATTATCGCCGAGACCACAAAGGGCAAGGGCGTGTCCTTTATGGAGAACCAGGTTGGCTGGCACGGCAAGGCCCCCAACGATGAACAGTTTGAGCAGGCCATGGCAGAGCTCACGGCCGCCGGAGAGGAGCTCTAGGATGGCAGACGTCAAGAAAATCGCCACGCGTGTAAGCTACGGCGAGGCCCTCGTCGAGCTCGCCAACGAGCACGATGACTTTGTGGTCCTCGACGCCGACCTGGCCGCCGCCACGCAGACCGGTAAGTTTAAGGCCGCTTGCCCCGACCGCTTCTTCGATGTGGGCATTGCCGAGAGCAACCTGATGGGCGTCGCCGCCGGTATCGCGACCACTGGTCGTGTTGCCTTCGCGAGTACCTTTGCCATGTTCGCTGCCGGTCGCGCCTTTGAGCAGGTCCGCAACTCCATCGGCTACCCGCACCTCAACGTTAAGATCGGTGCCACGCACGCTGGCATCTCGGTGGGCGAGGACGGCGCCACGCACCAGTGCTGCGAGGATATCGCCCTCATGCGCGTCATCCCCGGCATGACCGTAATTGTTCCCGCCGACGACGTGGAGGCCCGCGCCGTGACGCGCGCCGCCTACGAGTGCGACGGTCCGGTGTACATGCGCTTCGCCCGTTTGGCCTCGCCGGTTATCAACGACCCCGAGACCTACAAGTTCGAGTTGGGTAAGGGCATTGTCATGCGCGAGGGCGCCGATGTGACCATCATCGCCTGCGGCCTGATGGTCGGCGAGGCTCTCGAGGCCTCCGGCTACAAGGGAGACAAGGCCAACCGCCTGAAACCCGAGCAGTACAAGGCGAT
>URQD01000068.1:0-7055 GCA_900549905.1 uncultured Collinsella sp.
ATCCGTACATGTACGGATGAATGTGGGAGGTGTTCGGATAAAGTCGATAATCAAGAATCCTGTCTGCGTCTTTCAATCGTTTGCCGCAACGCTTGCGCGACAGAACGCTTGCAGATAAGATAGGAACACGGATGGCACCCGTGGCAGCGGGTCTTGCCAACTCCGATACACGTTTTCATTGTGAGAAGTGGCCGTCTTCGCTTACGCGGGGGCGGCCACTTTGTTTATCCCTATGTCATCTGATTCTAATGCACAAACATGCGCACGAACTTGTGCTTCCAGCTTGCGTAAGGGGCATAGCGGAACGGCACGTCCAGCCACGTTGCCTTGTTCACGATGCTCTTCTTGTGGCTAAACGTATCGAAGCTCTCGCGTCCATGGTACTGTCCCATACCGCTCGCCCCCATGCCGCCAAAGCCCATATGGCTCGTGGCCAAATGCATAATGGTGTCATTAACACAGCCACCACCAAAGGGCACGTAACGCACAAAGCGCTGCTGAACCTCACGGTCCTGGCTAAAGATATACAGGGCCAGCGGCGTCGGACGATCCGTAATAAACGTCTCGGCCTCGTCTAGGCTCTCAAACGTCAGCACCGGCAAGATGGGGCCGAAAATCTCCTCCTGCATCACGGCGTCATCGGGGGACACGCCATCCAAAATCGTCGGCTCGATCTTGAGCGAAGTCTCGCGCGCGGTACCTCCAAGCACGACCTTATCGGGATCGATCAGCCCGCGCACGCGTGCAAAATGCTTGGCGTTGACGATATGCCCGTAATCCTCGTTATCGAGCGGATGCTCGCCAAACATACGGCGGACCTCTTCCTTGATGAGACCCAGCAGCTCGTCGTGCACGCGCGTATCGACCAGCAGGTAGTCGGGCGCCACGCAAGTCTGCCCCACGTTGAGCCATTTACCAAAGGCGATACGGCGCGCCGCGACCTTCAAGTTAGCCGTCGCATCCACGATGCAGGGACTCTTCCCGCCCAGCTCAAGCGTCACGGGCGTAAGGTTTTTACTTGCGCGCTCCATAACGAACTTGCCGACCGGAACGCTACCGGTAAAGAAGATCTTGTCCCAGCACTCGTCGAGCAGCGCTTCGTTCTCGGCACGCCCGCCTTCGACGACCGTCACCAAGCGCGGATCAAATGCCTCTTCACAGATTTGCTTGAGCACCGCGCTCGATGCCGGAGCATAGGCGCTCGGCTTGATGACCACGGTATTGCCCGCGGCAAGGGCGCCGGCGAGTGGCTCGAGCGTCAGTAAAAACGGGTAGTTCCACGGAGCCATGATGAGTGTGACGCCATAGGGCACGGACTGCGTCTTGCACACACTCACGGCGTTGGCGAGGTCACACGGACGCAGGCGCGAGCGACTCCATCGAGCCACATGCGCAATCTGATAACGAATCTCGGAAAGCGAGGTGCCGATCTCGCACATATACGCCTCGTCATGCGACTTACCCAAATCGGTCTTGAGCGCATGGGCAATATCGGCCTCGTGGGCCCGCACCGCATCGCGTAAACTCACGAGCGCACGACGTCGAGCATCGACATCAAACGTGGCGTGCGTCTTAAAGTAGGCGCGCTGATCGCCGACGATGCGCGCAATTTTCTCGGTGTTCATGGACCCTCCTAGTTCTCGCCCTCAAACATACCACCCGCGACGACTTCGTACATATGCTCGAGTTCCAAACGGTCCATTAAAAGCGGAACGGGGTACAGCGGATTGGCCTCGGCATCGGCATGCGCCGCCATCTCAGGAATGTCGGAGCGGCGAATGCCCGTCACATATTTGGGTATGCCCAAGGCGGCGTTCATGCGGTCGACCCAATCGATAAAGGCCTCAGCAGCCACGTTGTCCAGCGCATTAGCCGGCGCAATGCCGGCCATGCGGGCGAGATCGGCGAGCTTGGGAGCAGCAGCTTCGCCATAGGCGCGAAGCATGCGCGGCAGGATGATGGCGTTGGCCAAGCCGTGGGGAATCCCGTAACGCCCGCCCAGGCTGTGCGCGATGGCATGGACGTATCCAACATAAGAGCGCGTAAAGGCAACGCCCGCTTTATACGCCGCCGAAAGCATATTGCGGCGCGCACACATGTTGCCACCGCACTCATAGGCCTCGAGCAAATTGTCGTGGATGAGCTGCACCGCCTGGCGCGCCATCTTGCGCGTATAGGGCGTGGTGCTGCGCCCGATAAAGGCCTCGACGGCATGCGTCAGGGCGTCCATGCCCGTTTGCCCCGTAATGGAGGCGGGCAGGCCGCGCGTAAACTCGGGGTCGTGCACCGCAAAGCGCGGGATCAGCACAAAGTCGTTAATGGGATACTTGTAGTGCGTCTCGTCGTCGGTAATTACCGCTGCAAGCGTGACCTCGCTTCCCGTGCCCGCCGTGGTGGGAACGGCGATGAGCAGCGGCAGGCGACGATGGATACGCAACAGGCCGCGCATCTTGTTGATGGGCTTCTTTGGCTGCGCGATGCGCGCGCCCACGCCCTTGGCGCAGTCCATGGCCGAACCGCCGCCAAAGCCGATAATGGCCTGGCAGGCGCTCTCTCGATACAGAGATGCCGCTTCCTCCACGTTTGAGACCGTGGGGTTCGCACGTGTTTCGGCATAGACCGCAGCGCTAATTCCCTTGGACGCGAGCGCTGTCTCGAGCGGTGCCGTGAGCCCCAGACGGGCAATGCCGGGATCTGTCACGATAAGAACATGGTGTATTGAACGCTTTTGAAGCACTGCGGGCACTTCCTCAGCGTGCTCTAAAATGCGTGGCTCGGTATAGGGCAGCACCGGCAATGCGATGCGAAAAACCGTTTGATACGTTCGGCACCAGGCGCGGCGGGCTAGATGCATAAAGGAAGCTCCTTCATTTGTTGATTGGTCAACATTTGCTCGACCGATTGTACTCATCGGAGGTCGCACGAGGTCTAGCAATCGTTAATCAATCAACATCTACACATGCTTAAATTGTTTTAATAAAAATCATTCCTAATAGGCTTCACATTCGGTCTCATTTATGGATAATAGAACTCGTCAAGACGCACGTCCGGAGAGGGCCCTTACGGGACCGGACGAGCGCACCATCGCCATCGATCGAAAGGATCGAATCATGAAGTTTGTTTGCCCCGTTTGCGGTTATGTGGAAGAGTTCGACGGCGACCAGCTGCCCGAGGATTTCAAGTGCCCCCAGTGCGGCGTTCCTGGCTCTCGCTTCCTGAAGCAGGAGGAGGGCCAGCTCGAGTGGGCTGCCGAGCACGTCGTGGGCGTCGCCAAGATGGAGGGCGTCTCCGAGGACATCGTTGCCGATCTGCGCGCCAACTTTGAGGGCGAGTGCTCCGAGGTCGGTATGTACCTGGCCATGGCTCGCGTCGCTCATCGCGAGGGTTATCCCGAGATCGGCCTGTACTGGGAGAAGGCTGCCCACGAGGAGGCCGAGCATGCCGCCAAGTTCGCCGAGCTCCTGGGCGAGGTCGTGACCGATTCCACCAAGAAGAACCTCGAAATGCGCGTTGAGGCCGAGAACGGCGCCACCGCCGGCAAGACCGATCTTGCCAAGCGCGCCAAGGCCGCTGGCCTCGATGCCATCCACGACACCGTGCACGAGATGGCTCGCGACGAGGCTCGCCACGGCAAGGCTTTCGCCGGCCTGCTCAAGCGCTACTTTGGCTAAGCCAACTGCCTGAGACATAACCTCTAGCTCGAAGAAGGCCCGGACCGTATTGGTTCGGGCCTTTTCGTTGGCTTATTGCAGTTGCTCCTGAAGAACACTGAGCGACTGAGAGCTCAGGTCGTCGTATTGTATGAGGACGCGAGATGGAGCGTTCTTAGTCGATGCCCGATCACCCGTCCACAGGCAATCGGCGATGTTGACATAGGAAATACGAGCGTCAGCGAGAGCCTTCGCGAAACTCTCCCCTGCCTTGTCCTCGGCCAGGGCAACAGTGCAGTAAAGGCCCGCGTCTGCATGATCGATCGAAACCTCCCCTGCCGGAAACGCTTTCCGTACAAGCGCCGCCAGGCCATCACGCGCCTCGCGAGCACGAACGCGCACGCGGTTCACATGTCGCTCGTAATCACCCGATTCCAGCAAACGCGCCAAGGCAACCTGATCAACAGAACTTACCGACGAGGCGTAGAAACCAAGGTTGCGTTTAAACCTCTCCATTAGCTCATCGGGCAGCACCATGTACGCCAAACGTAACGCCGATGAAAGGCTCTTCGAAAACGTGTTGGTGTAGATAACCGACTGGGCGGCATCGATCGACGCGAGTGCGGGAATCGGCTTGCCGGCAAGACGAAACTCACAATCAAAGTCGTCTTCGATGAGATACCGACCTGGCCGCTCGGCGGCCCAGCTCAGCAACGCATAGCGACGTGCAATGCTCGTCACAAGACCAGTCGGATACTGATGAGACGGCATCAGGTGAAGGACATCGGTCCCGGTTTTCTGCAGCGCGCTCAAGTCCACGCCCTCAGCATCCAACGGGACATGCCGCACTTCGCAACCCATGGCCTGATAGATGCGCGTCAAGCGCAAATAGCCTGGATCCTCGACGGCATACACCTTGTCCGCGCCAAGCAACTGAACCAACATGGTATCGAGCAGCTGGGCGCCCGCACCGATAACGATATTGTCGGGATTGACATTCATGCCCCTTGTCCCGCGCAGATGGTGCGCAATCGCACGTCGCAGTCGAGCGGTGCCATGCGCCGGTGCGGGCGAAAAGATTTCACGTTCGTCTTCGGACGTCAGCGTCGCCCGTAGCGCACTTTGCCAAAGCCGCGCCGCCTCCAAAGCGGAAGGAGAAAGTGCGTCGAATCGCTCTGCCTGCCCCATGGCATCATGCGCGCTGGGACCAACAGGGACAGCTTCTCGGTCGATATCCCCCGCAGCCAAAGCCAAAACCGGCGCATCCGGAAGCTCGCACGCGTAGTAGCCACGACGCGGCATTGAGCAAATATAGCCCTCGGCAAGCAACTGGCTATATGCATTCTCGATGGTAATGACACTGATACCCAGATGACTCGCAAAGGCGCGCTTAGACGGAAGATGCTCCCCCGCCGCAATGCGTCCAGCAACGATATCATCTCGAATTTGCTGGTAAACATACTCATAGAGCGATGCTTCGCCGCGGTTTTCCAAATTATAGTCAAGCATGAGTTTGTCACCTGACCTTATCGAGTCATTCAATCTGATATTACTCTGACCTTGTTATTATCTCGAAAACTGAGTATTTCGCCATACCCAGCTCCCCGATAGGATGTTCCGTCAAGCAATGCACATGCCAACCAAGGGAGCAACCATGGCAGAACAGACCAGCAAGGCCGATCGCGTTAAACTCAACCGCGAGCTCGCGCAGATGCTCAAGGGCGGCGTCATCATGGACGTCACCACGCCCGAGCAGGCACGCATCGCCGAAGAGGCGGGCGCCTGCGCCGTCATGGCGCTCGAGCGCATCCCGGCCGACATCCGCGCCGCAGGCGGCGTCTCGCGCATGAGTGATCCCAAGATGATCAAGGGCATCCAGGAGGCCGTCTCCATCCCTGTTATGGCCAAGTGCCGCATCGGCCACATTGTCGAGGCGCAGATCCTGCAGGCCATCGAAATCGACTACATCGACGAATCCGAGGTCCTCTCCCCCGCCGATGATGTCTACCACATCGACAAGACCCAGTTTGACGTGCCGTTTGTCTGCGGCGCCCGCGATCTGGGCGAGGCACTGCGCCGTGTTGCCGAGGGCGCCACGATGATTCGCACCAAGGGCGAGCCGGGCACGGGCGACGTCGTTCAGGCCGTGCGCCATATGCGCAAGATCCAAAAGCAGATCCGCGACGTTGTTGCCCTGCGCGACGACGAGCTCTTTGAGGCAGCCAAGCAGCTGCAGGTTCCGGTCGAGCTGGTGCGCGAGGTCCATGCCACGGGCAAGCTCCCCGTCGTAAACTTTGCCGCCGGCGGAGTCGCGACCCCCGCCGACGCCGCGCTGATGATGCAGCTGGGCGCCGAGGGCGTCTTTGTTGGCTCGGGCATCTTTAAGAGCGGCGACCCCGCCAAGCGCGCCGCCGCCATCGTCAAGGCCGTGGCAAACTTCACCGACGCCAAGCTCATCGCCGAGCTTTCGGAGGACCTGGGCGAGGCCATGGTGGGCATCAACGCCGACGAAATCGAGATCATCATGGAGGAGCGCGGGCGCTAGTCCAGCAGAAAGGATCGCACATGAGCGATTATGCAGACCAAACGGTCGCCGTGCTGGCGGTCCAGGGCGCTTTTGCCGAGCACGAGGCAAGACTGTCCGAGCTGGGCGCACGTTGTATCGAGATGAGGCAGGCGGCCGATTTGCAGCAGAACTTTGACCGCCTGGTCCTCCCCGGCGGCGAGTCCACCGTTCAGGGCAAGTTACTTGCCGAGCTTGGTATGCTCGATGAGCTTCGCACCCGCATTGTTGAGGGCATGCCCGTCCTGGGCACCTGCGCCGGCTTGATTCTGTTGGCGCGCGATCTTGCCGCCCACGACGATAAGGGGACGCCGCGCTTGGCAACCATGGATGTGCTCGTTGAGCGCAATGCTTACGGCAGACAGCTCGGCAGCTTTCGCACCAAGGGGCAGGTAGGCGGTATCGACTGTGAGGTGCCGCTGACGTTTATCCGCGCGCCCCGCATCGTCGAAGTGCACGGCGACACTGAGGCCCTAGCCGAAGTCGACGGTCGCATCGTCGCCGCCCGCCAAGGCAACCAGCTCGGCGTCACCTTCCACCCCGAGCTCGACGAAGACACCCGCCTCCACGAACTGTTCCTGCAAATGTAGGCAGAATTTAAACGAGCGTGGATTTTCGGACATACAACAAATGAGAGTGGATAATCTCCCACTTTGAGCTTGAATGCAGGCTCAAACCGGGAGATTATCCACTCTCATGCTATGTAGTCGTTTAAGAACGTCCCCAATGACTACCTTGGATCATGGCAACGCCGATGTTTTGGCAACGCCAGCGAGCGCCGCCCAGGGCGAACAAGTTGGCATGAAAAAGGCAAGGCATAGACCTTCTGGTCATGCCTTGCC
>URQD01000069.1:0-7036 GCA_900549905.1 uncultured Collinsella sp.
AACGAGGCCCCGGCCGCCGAGGCTGCCGAGAACCAGGTAGAGGATTCCAACAAGGAGGCGACGATGACCGAGGACGAGATGGTGGAAGCCGCTATCCGCGCCGGTGAGGAAGCCGCCGACAACGACTTTAAGCTCAAGTTCGAGCAGGCCCAAAAGGAGCTTACCGACGTGCGCAGCGAGCTCGATGCTGCGGCAGAGGCTCAGAAGGCCGCCGAGGACAAGGCAAAGGACGCCACCGAGCGCACTGCCCGTCTACAGGCCGACTGGGAGAACTTTCGTCGCCGCACCGCCAACGAGCGCATCGCTGAGCGCGAGCGCGCGACCGAGAAGCTTGTCACTGCGCTGCTGCCGGTGATTGACGATATCGAGCGCGCGATCGACCATGCCCGTAGCCAGGAGCTTTCCGACGATTTTAAGCAGTTCGTCGATGGCGTCGACGCGGTGCATGCCAAGCTGCTCGATGTGTTTGCGCACGAGGGCGTTGAGCCCATCGACCCCAAGGGCGAGGCGTTCGATCCGCTCGAGCACCAGGCTGTGGGTCGCGTCGAGGACGCATCGCAGTACGACGAGACCGTCAACGACGTGTACCAGAAGGGCTACCGCATGGCGGATCGCATCCTGCGTTCCGCGATGGTGACGGTGACCTACGGTGGCGAGAAGCGCCCCGCACCGGAGCCCGAAGCGGCGCCCGTGGATGCTTCGGCCGATACGGCCGAGAGCACCGAGGAGTAATTGAGAAGGGCCCCGGGGCAACACCCGGGGCCCTTTCTGGCCTAGTGCCATATGAAAGCATGAGCCGTCGTCTGCATGGGCGGCGGACGTAACAGGAGAGGAGCTACGATGGCTGCAGGCAAAACCTTCTATGACATCCTGGGCGTATCCAAGAGCGCCTCCGACAAAGAGATCAAGAGCGCGTTTCGCAAGCTCGCGCAAAAATATCACCCCGATGCCGGCGGCGACGAGGCCAAGTTTAAGGAGATCAGCGAGGCCTACGAGACGCTTTCGGACGAGAAGAAGCGCAAAGAGTACGACCAGATGCTCATGTTCGGCGGCATGCCGGGCGCGGGCGGCGCGTATGGCGGCGGCTACGGTGCCGGCGCGGGCGCCAGCGGCTGGGGCGATATCTTCGACAGCATCTTCAGCGGCAATGGCGCCTGGGGTAGCGATTGGGGCTCGGGCTTTGCCGGGGCTGCGGGCGCTGCCGGTGCCGGCGCGGGTCGCAGCCGCGCTCGCAAGGGCGGCGACCTATCGCTGACCGTCGATGTGACGGCCGAGGACGCGTTTCGCGGCGTGACGCACAAGGTCACCTATCGCATTCCCTCGACAGGCGAGCAGCAGACCATCACGGTCTCGGTGCCCGCGGGCGCGGTCGATGGCGGCAAGCTACGCTACAAGCGTCGCGGCGAGTATGGCGTTGCGGGTGGCGAGCGCGGCGACCTGGTCGTGACCACGCATGTGGAGGAGCACCCGCTGTTCAAGCGCAAAGGCGCCGACGTGACCATGGAGGTACCGGTCTCGGTCTACGAGGCGGCGCTCGGCTGCACGGTGGACGTGCCCACACCCGGCGGTGCGACGGTCCGTTTGAAAGTGCCCGCGGGTACTCAGACGGGCAAGAAGTTCCGCTTTAAGGAAATGGGGGCGCCTGACGTTAAGCACCGTGGCCGCACGGGCGCGCTGCTCGTCGAGATCAAGGTGCAGGTCCCCACGAACCTGTCTGACGACGAGCGCGATGCCATGACCAAGCTGCGTGAGGCCGACACGCGCGACTATCGCGAGAAGGTCAACCGTTACAAGGCGACGTACTAGGGCGGTCGCGGCGCACGCCCACGCCCGCGGGCTTATGATGGACGATAACGAGACGGAAAGGGGTCAGGTAGCATGGCCGAGGACAATAGGAACAAACCGCTGTACATGATCAGCGTGGCGGCCGAGCTGACCGGCATGCACCCGCAGACTCTGCGCGTCTACGAGTCCAAGGGCCTGGTGAACCCCCAGCGCTCGGGCGGTAACACGCGCCTGTATTCGCGTGCCGATATCGAGCGCTTGGAGCTCATCAACCAGCTGACCGACGAGGGCATCAACCTTGCCGGCGTGGTGCGCATCCTCGATATGAAGGAGCGCGCCGAGGAGCGCGAGCGCGAGAACGAGAAGCTCCGCGCCCGCGTGCGCCAGCTCGAGGACGAGCTGCACGAGTACAAGATGCAGAAGAAGATCACCGCCCTGGCCCCGCGCGACGGCTCGGTTAACCCCGAGCAAGTTATGCGCAAACTGCTAGGTACGGGTGGCGACCTATAGCTCCGCCGACGCTGCCGGGCACTCATTGGGGACAGACTTAAATGAGTGCCCACAGAATGAGAGTGGATAATTTCCCGTTTTTGGCCTATGTGCAGGCTCAAAGTGGGAGATTATCCACTCTCGTCATTTCGGCACTTGGGGACGTTCCTTTTGTGCCGGCACTTGGGGACACTCCTTGCGCCAAACCGGTCTTCCCGCCCCCGGCTCGCCTTATGCTTTACTGAGATAAAGTGAACGTGCAGATTCGTAACCCGCTGGCAACTGTTCTATGGCACGATATTGAACGAATGTATGCTATGCGCCCAAATCGTTTTGGGCAGAGTGGGAGACAGTATGGTCAAGCTGTACGAGGACGGCATCTACCTGCGCGGCGGCAGCGAGGTTGTGCCTGCGGCCGAGGCTGCTGAGCGCGGTATTACGCAGACGCCCGAGGATGCCAAGCGCGGCACCATCGCGTATTCGATCCTTCAGGCACACAATACGTCCGGCGACCCCGAGGCGCTCAAGATTCGCTTCGACGCCATGGCGAGCCATGACATCACCTTTGTCGGCATCATCCAGACGGCGCGCGCCTCGGGCATGGAGCAGTTCCCGCTGCCCTACGTGCTCACCAACTGCCACAACTCGCTGTGCGCCGTGGGCGGCACCATCAACGAGGACGACCACGTCTTTGGCCTTTCCGCAGCCAAGAAGTACGGCGGCATCTTCGTTCCGCCGCACATCGCCGTCATCCACTCCTTTATGCGCGAGAACTTCGCCGGTTGCGGCAAGATGATTCTGGGCTCCGACTCGCACACCCGCTACGGCGCCCTGGGCACCATGGCCGTGGGCGAGGGCGGCGGCGAGCTGGCTAAGCAGCTGCTGCGCGACACCTACGATGTCGCCTATCCCGGCGTCGTAGCCATCTACCTCACGGGCGCCCCACGTCCCGGCGTCGGCCCGCACGACGTGGCGCTCGCCATCATCCGCGCCGTCTTTGCCAAGGGCTACGTTAAGAACAAGGTCATGGAGTTCGTGGGCCCCGGCATCTCGAGCATGACGACCGACTACCGCAACGGCGTCGACGTCATGACCACCGAGACCACCTGCCTGTCGAGCATCTGGGCCACCGACGAGGACACGCACGCATTTCTGACCATGCACGGCCGCGGCGACGACTACCGCGAGCTCAAGCCCGCCGATGTCGCCTACTACGACGGCTGCGTCGAGGTCGACTTGTCGAGCATCAAGCCCATGATCGCCCTGCCGTTCCATCCTTCCAACGGCTTTGAGATCGACGAGCTCAACGGGAACCTCGAGGACATCCTCCACGAGGTGGAGCTCGAGGCCGCCAAGATCGGCGAGGGCAAGACGCACTTTAGCCTGCTCGACAAGATCGTCGACGGCAAGCTACACGTGCAGCAGGGCGTCATCGCCGGCTGCTCGGGCGGCAACTACGACTCCGTGGTCCAGGCTGCCCGCGTGCTCAAGGGCGCCAACACCGGCTGCGGCGAGTTCTCGCTGTCGGTCTATCCAACGAGCCAGCCCGTAGCACTCGAGCTTACGCGCCGCGGCTATATCTACGATCTTATGGAGGCCGGCGCGATTGTGCGCACGGCATTCTGCGGCCCGTGTTTCGGCGCCGGCGACACGCCCGCCAACAACGGCCTTTCGATCCGCCACACTACGCGCAACTTCCCCAACCGCGAGGGTTCCAAGCCGGGCAATGGCCAGCTGAGCGCCGTGGCCCTGATGGACGCCCGCTCCATTGCGGCGACGGCTGCTAACGGCGGCGTCCTGACGCCGGCGACCGACCTGCCCGAGGAGACTTGGGACGAGGCCTGCGAGTACACCTTTGACGACGCGCCGTACAAAAAGCGCGTGTACTGGGGCTTTGGCAAGGCGGAGCCGGCCGATGAGCTGGTCGAGGGCCCCAACATCAAGCCGTGGCCCGCGATGGAGCCCCTCGGCGACGACATCCTTCTCAAGGTGTGCTCCAAGATCATGGACCCGGTCACTACGACCGACGAGCTCATTCCTTCGGGCGAGACGAGCTCCTTCCGCTCCAACCCGCTGGGCCTGGCCGAGTTTACGCTGAGCCGCCGCGATCCGGCCTACGTCGGTCGTTCCAAGGAGGTCGACGCCGTGGAGAAGCGTCGCGTGGCCGGCGAGGCCGCGGGTGACCTGGCGGCGCTCGATGCCGAGCTTGCCGGCGTGTTTGAGGCACTGGCTGGCGCGGGTGTCGCGGCCGATGCCAAGGCGACCGAGTACGGCTCCATGCTCTATGCCAAGAAGCCGGGCGACGGTTCTGCCCGCGAGCAGGCTGCGAGCTGCCAGCGCGTAATTGGCGGCCTGGCCAACATCGTCCACGAGTACGCCACCAAGCGCTATCGCTCCAACGTGATGAACTGGGGCATGGTGCCCTTCCAGATGGAGGCCGAGCCCAACTTTGAGGTGGGCGACTACGTCTTTGTGCCGGGCATCCGTGCCGCGCTCGATGGCGATCTGCAGAATATCACCGCCTACGTGGTGCGCGCCGATGGTGCGGTCGAGCAGATTGAGCTCTATATTGCCGATATGACGGCCGAAGAACGTGCCATCGTCAAGGCCGGCTGTCTGATCAACTACAACAAGTTCAAGGCCGCTGCCGAGTAACTCTGCTGTACGCCCCTGCCACACCTTTCCCTCGTGCTCACGCGCTTCGCGAGGGTCGCCCGAGGGAAAGGTGTGGCCGGGGCTACCGCGACGTTCTCGTTGGGTCTTGAGGGACGCTAAAAAAGACTGAGCTTGAAGCCGCCTCTTTTTATTGGGGCGGCTTCTTTTTGTCGAAAACCACCACAAAGGGGACAGGCACCTTTGTGGTGGTGGGGACTAGCTCGATGTTGTTGTGATCGTTGAGCGGCATGTTAATGGGCGGCTCTACAGAATTTCATCCGGGTTGGCGGGTTTGGTCGTTTTGGGGATGCCGAGTTTGGATGACGCGAAATCGTCAACATTGTCCTTAATTCCGTCTTTGGTGTAGACAGTGACTATATAGGTGTTGTGTCCGAATTCGCCCTTGTCGCGTGTTGCCCAGGCATCCCAGTAGGCGGCCCCGTTTCGCCCTTTGATTTTTCCGACACGGCGGAGTTCTGTTCGCTTTAATTTCTGGTTGCTATAGATGGTTCGACCGGCCTCCTCGGTGAGCCCGCACTGTCCAAGCATCTTGTCGAGGACTTGGTTCATGTGGCGCTCACCGGTGTTTGGTGCGTAGTCGTAGGCGAGGGTGATGGAGTCGAGTGGCTGGTCGTCGATCAAATAATTCATCGTCTGAGGTTCAAGGCTGAAATAGGGGAAGCATCCATCAATCGTTCCGAGCAGCGGTAACTTTGACCGCCAAATTCCGGTGGGAATTCCATCTTCGTAGAACACGCCGCGACAGATAAAGGAGAGCGAGGTGGCACGCGAGCCGGCGTCGACCATTCCGCATAAATCGAAGGGCGAGGCGATGCCAAGGGAAAAGGGCGTGGCGACGATAAGGAAGAGCATCACGATGGGTATGGCGAGAATGGCGATGACGTTGCGACCGGTGGAATGAGACGGCTTCATATGCGCTCCTCGAGACAAAGATCTGTTGAGGATAGGCAGAAATGGATATGTTCAGAGAACAATTCAAGTTTAATCTCATGGCGCGAGATGGTCGACCGTTAGCGTCGAAAACCACCACAAAGGTGCCTGCCCCCTTTGTGGTGGTGAGGAGCGCGCGGCTTCTTTTGGTAATAGTGCTGGCTGGCGATATCATTAGTGCAGGTAGCGAAGGTTTGCGTTGCGAGGTGCTTTGCTGTGAGAAGTCCTGCCCGTATTGGATTGATTGTTTTGGCGCTTGCGATTACCGTGGTTGGCGCGGGCGTTGTCGGCATGGCATTTCTACCTGCTGCGGTGACGGAGCCGGTGGTCAAGCCTGTGACTCAATCTGTCGAACTTCTGACCGGCGACGACAAGCCCGAGACCATTGCCGTTGATTTTGATGAGCAGCCGGCTGTGCTGGGTATTAGCAATTATCCGCGTATTCAGCTTGGGGCCATGCGCTATACCACGGATACAAGCCTGATCGATAGGGCGTCCGAGCTACTCAAGGGCAAAACATTTAAGCGTTGGTACGGATATGCGTCCTATCGGGCAAAAGCGAACGACATGGTTGGCGGATGCCACTCTTCCATCGAGCTGGACACTGCAAACGGCGCAAAGTTATGTGATGTCTCGTACGATCCGGGCTACGAGGGCAATGGGGGTCCGGGCATCTACATCATGGACGGCGATGTCGCCTATGTCATGGAGGGCGACCAGACCGAGCTCAACGATTTTATGGGTCAGTGTATCCAAGATGCCTATAAACAGACCTGCTTGCCTGACCCGCAGACTGCACGCGATAGTGGGTCTGCCCGTACATGGCTGTTCGAGGATGAGATGCCCTGGACCGTCGAATCGGGAAGTACGGGTTCGGCGAAGGAGTAGAGACCGCGACTACCACAAAGGTACCCGTCCCCTTTGTAGTAGTTCTCGGTTTGTCTCGATCTGTAACATCTTGGCCGCTAAAAGTGGGCCTGGTGTTACAGATTTAGATTTTCGACTCAGGTGTCTTCGTTCGTCTCGATTTGTAACAGATAGAGCCCTATTTGCCGAGTAGATGTTACAGATTGAGACAAACGGGCGCCGCTGGTCATTTCATCTCGATCTGTAACATCTAGGATCAAAAATGGCTGCTAGATGTTACAGATCGAGA
>URQD01000070.1:0-6959 GCA_900549905.1 uncultured Collinsella sp.
GGACAGCCCGTGGGAGGCCAGGGCGCCGCTGACCGGTGGACGGCACCGAGCCGTCGCAAGACTTGAAGAAGGGGGAGGCCTCGCGGCCTCCCCCTTTTTTGCGTTAACGGGTTTTGTCTCACATAGTAGCTGTGTTTTATAACCCTCGTTTGTCGCATCTTCTGTGAACGGGCTACAATAACTTAGTCTGTGCGATATGGAGGTGAACATGGCTGAAGCTGGTATCGGCGTTGATATCGTCGAGATTTCCTGTATGAAATCAATTCTTGAAAAGACGCCGTCGTTTGCTCGGCGTGTGTTTACCGAAGAAGAGCGCGCGTATTGCGATGCATCATCGCGTCCCGCTGCTCACTATGCGAGCCGCTTTGCTTCGCGCGAGGCGGTGCTTAAAGCTCTTGGCACGGGTTTTAGTCAAGGCGTGGGTCGCCAGGATGTTTCGGTAACGCGTGATAAACTCGGCAAGCCGAAGGCGCTGCTTTCGGGCCGTGCACTCGAGATCGCTCAAGAGCTGGGTGTTGTTGAGGTCGCTCTTTCCATTACGCTTACAGGAGACTTAGCCGTTGCGAATGCCATCGCCATTACCGAAGATGCTCGACCTAAGCCTAAGGAAGAAAAAGTGAGCAACAAGAAACGCGTTGCGCAGACATTTAAAGAGGCTCGCTCTGTTTTAGATGAGCTTGAACAGCTGCAGAATTCAGCATTGACGGAGCACCTGGGCGATGCTTCGCAAGATACGCTAGGAGCATAGATGAAACCGGTTTTGAGTACCGAAGAAGTCGTTCGTCTCGAGGATATCATCGAACGCGAAGGGACTTCGAAGGCCGAGCTTATGGAGCTAGCGGGTGAGTTTGCCGCCAACGAGGTCTTGAAGCTCAATCCCGATCGGGTTCTCGTTCTGGTCGGTTTTGGTAATAATGGCGGCGACGGTTGGGTTGCCGCCGATATCCTGAGCCACAAGGGTGTGGACGTGGATATCGTTTCTCCGGTTGAGCCGGATGAGATTCCTGCTGCTCTGGCACGTCATGTTGCTCGTCGAACTGCCGGCCGCGATGTGCACGTTTGCGTCGGTCCCTCGCGTGACGAACTCGAGGTTTTGATCGATAAGGCCGATGTTGTTGTCGATGCCATTTTTGGTACCGGTTTCCACGGGAATCTGCGTGCGCCGTTCTCCATTTGGATTCCTACGGTCAATGAATGCGCCGATTGTGTCGTATCCATTGATGTCCCCTCGGGCCTGAATGCCGAGACGGGCGTTGTTGATGACGACTGCATTCGTGCCGAGCGCACGGTGACGATGATTGCGCCCAAGATTGGTCTGTATAGCGCTGATGGTCCTGAGTATGCCGGCGATTTGATCTGCGGCAATCTTTACGACCGTCTTGACGAGGTCATCGATGATGTCGACCACGCCGCCGAGATTGTCGAGCCCGGTGACTTAGTTGATTACTTTGCTCCGCTACCATCGAATATCGATAAGTATTCCCGTGGCTCCGTGCTTATTGTCGCCGGATCAGCGCAATATCCTGGTGCTGCCATTATGGCGGCCAAGTCTGCAGCTCGCGCGGGTGCTGGTTACGTGGCAGTCGCGGCTCCTGACGCCTGCGCCAATCTCATTCGCATGGCACTTCCTTCGATTCCGGTCTTTGCTATTCCGTCTGATTCCCGCGGCTCCTTTGGCGCCGCTGCGCGCATGACGGTGTGCGAGATCGCAAAGAAGTACAGCTGCGTGCTGTGCGGTCCCGGTATGACGACGTCTGCCGGCGCTATGCAGGTGGTTTCGGGCTTGCTCGAGCTTGATGTACCGCTAATTTTGGACGCCGATGCACTCAACTGCCTTGCTAAGATTGCCATTGACGGTATTGATAGTAACCCCGAGATGTATCGTCGCGAGCAGCCGTTGGTTATGACACCGCACTATCGTGAGCTTTCGCGTCTGGTTGCCGGTGACGAGGTGAACGACCTTGGTACCGCGATTGCGGCCGCGCAGAAGGTTGTCTGGGCTGCAGGCTCCGACAATCTGGTGGTCATTGCCAAGGGGCCGACGACGGCTATCTGTGGCGTTGAGCGTGTGCTGCTGCCGCTCTCGGGTCCGGCTTCTCTGGCAACTGCCGGTTCGGGTGATGTTCTCGCGGGTATTTTGGCCGGCACGCTTGCCACCATGCGCGACGAGATGGATCGTTGGGAGTTGCTGTATTCGTACGCCGTCGCACTTCACAGCTACGCCGGTTTTGCCGCGGCGACGGAGTATGGTGAGCAGAGCGTCATCGCGGCCGATCTTATCGACTTGATCGGTCCTGCCATGGAGCTGGCGGCAAAGGATGCGCTCGAAGATCTGGGAATCATGGACGAAGGGTCGGATGACTAATCATGAATAAAGCCGATTTGACGCGCTGGTCCTGGGTCGAGATCGACCGCGGGGCGCTCCGTCGCAACACGAGGGCCTATAAGAACTTGCTGAATCCGCGTCAGCGCCTGTGCTGCGTGGTCAAGGCCGATGCTTATGGTCATGGAGCTGTTGAGTGCGCCAAGATCATGTATTCGGCCGGTGCCGACATGTTTGCCGTGGCGACGGTTAACGAGGGCGTTGAGCTCCGACAGGGCGGGATTACGAAACCCGTCCTCATCCTAAGCGAGCCGCCTATCGAGGCTATTCCGACGTTGCTCGAGTTTGATATCATGCCCTCGGTCTATACGTCTGACTTTGCTCTTGCGTATGGCGAATGTGCCGTCGCGGCGGGCAAGGTGGGCAAGTATCATCTCGCCATCGAGACGGGCATGAACCGCATTGGCGTACATTACACGCAGGTGCTCGACTTTGTCCGCGGTATTAATTTCCATCGCGGTATTCAGTGCGACGGCGTATTTACGCACTTCGCCACGGCCGATGAACCTTCGGGTTGGGACTACAAGCTGCAGTGCCAGCGTTTTACCGAGGCCGTTCAGGCCATTAAGGACGCAGGTTTTGAATGCGGTATCGTGCATTGTGCCAATACGCCGTCCTCGATGCTCGATTCTTCAATGCACTTTGACATGATTCGTGCCGGCATCGGTTTGTATGGTCTGCAGCCATGTGAGCTGAGTGGTCGCGTGATGCAGCTTGATCCCGTCATGAGCGTCCACGCGCGTGTGACGCGCGTGGCGCATCCTGCGATGGGCGAGGGCGTGGGCTACGGCTTTACCTACCGCGTACCGCGCACGCGCGTTCAGATCTGCACCCTTCCGATCGGTTATGCCGATGGCCTTTCGCGTACGCTTTCCAATCGTATGGACGTGCTGTATCGCGGCGAGCGTGTGCGTCAGGTGGGCAATATCTGCATGGACCAGTTTATGGTCGCCATTCAGTCCAACCCGGCGCATGAGATTCCCGAGGCCGAGTATGGTGACGAGATGATCATTGTCGGCCGCGATGGAGATGCCGAGATTACCATGGACGAGATGGCGCGCCTACGCGGCACGATTAACTACGAGGTCGCTTGCGGCTTTGGTATGCGTCTCGACAAAGTCTACGTGTAGGAGTCGCTATGGGCGTCATGCACATCCCCGGCCATAGCCATCAGGCGCCGCGTGAGGTCGCACTCGAGGAGATCGAGGCCGTTCTGGGCGATTGTCACCTTTGCCAGCTTTACCAGTTGCGCCATAACATCGTGTTTGGCGTGGGAAACCCCCACGCTCGCGTGATGTTTATTGGCGAGGCGCCGGGCCGCAATGAGGATTTGCAGGGCGAGCCCTTTGTGGGGGCGGCAGGCGAGGACCTCAACGGCATTTTGTCGCTGGCGGGGCTCAAACGCGAAGACGTCTACATTGCCAACGTGCTTAAGTGCCGCCCGCCGGGAAACCGCAATCCGCGTCCCGAGGAAGTGCTGGCTTGCTCGCCGTTTTTGCGTGAGCAGATTCGAAGCATCTGGCCCGATATTATTGTGACGCTCGGCAACCCCGCGACGCACTTTGTGCTTAAGACCGAGATTGGCATTACTAAGCTGCGCGGCAGGTTCCACCAGATGGGGCATTTTGTAGTAATGCCCACTTTCCATCCGGCAGCAGCGCTACGCAATCCGGCATGGCAGGAGCTGCTGGAGGAAGACTTTAAGATGCTGGGCGACTATCTGGAGCGACATCCCGCACCAGAGGACGCCTCGGAATAATAAGGAGCATATATGTCCCTGGAGCGCCTGGGGGTAGGTACTTACAAAACGACTTGCGCTGCCGATACGGAGTACTTTGGCGAGCTAATTGCACCGTGCCTTGAGGACGGCGATGTGCTCATCCTGACCGGTGGCCTGGGAGTGGGCAAAACTCACTTTACCAAGGGCGTCTCGCGCGGGCTGGGCGATGGGCATATGGTTACGAGCCCTACGTTTGCGCTCATGGCCGTCCACGATCAAGGTCGTATTCCGCTGTTTCACTTTGATCTATACCGCCTGGAGCATGCCTACGAGCTCGAGGATACGGGCATTTTCGATGTGCTGGGCTATGAGGGTGCTTGCCTGCTGGAATGGGGCGAACAATTCCAAGACGAGCTGACGGATGAGTATCTTTCGGTGACGCTCAAGCGTGATGAGGGCGACAGTGATGTGCGAACGATAACGCTCGAGGCGCACGGTGACCGCGCAATGGAGCTTTCCCATTTGATTGATAAGGCTGTACAAGATGAGCTTGCATAACGACAACGCGCTGGTGGTGGCGCTCGATACCTCGACCGACATGCTTGCCTGCGCGGCAAGCTGGATTGATGGGCAGACGGGCGAGACGAAGCTCGTGAGTGGCGACCACATGTGTCGCCGTCACGCCAACGTTGAGCTCGTGAATACCGTTGATGGCATGCTGGCTCAAGCCGGTCTGGATCGCAGCGATGTTGGTTGCTACGTGGTCGGCCGCGGCCCGGGGTCGTTTACGGGTGTGCGCATCGGCATCTCCACTGCCAAGGGCCTCGCGCGCGGTGCCAATGCTCCGCTGCTGGGCGTGTCGACGCTCGACGCTTGCGCTTGGACGGCGTGGAAGGCTGGCGTGCGCGGCAAGCTTGGTATCTTGGCCGATGCTATGCGCGGTGAGGTATATCCGGCGCTGTATATGCTGGTCGATGAGGGTCCCGAGCGTCAATTTGAGCGCGAACACGTGGTCAAGGCCGCCGTGGCGCTCGATGAGTGGCGCCGAGCAGCGGACTGGGGCCAGGTTCAGCTGACCGGTGACGGTCTAGTGCGCTATGGCAAGCTGCTGGGTGAGGACGAGGCCGCCCGCTGCGTGGAGCGTGACCTGTGGTGGCCTTCGGGCGAGGGCTTGCTGCTCGCGCACGCTGCGGGTGACGGCGATCCGGCCCGCGTCCTGCCGATTTACACGCGCCTTTCGGATGCCGAGGAAAACGAGCGCAAGCGTCTTGGTCTTGCCGAGAGTGCGCAGAGCGAAATTACGGGTGTTGCCGATGAGCTCGCCGGTCGTCATCTGCAGTTCCGTCCCATGGGCGCGGCGGATGCCGAGGGCGCAAGCGCGCTGGAGGCTGCCTGCTTTGAAGGTGCCGGACACGAGGCATGGACGCCGGGCATGTTCCTGTCCGAACTGGGCGAGGACGTCGCTGCGCCGCGTAGTTGGTGGGTGGCACACGACGACGGCAAGCTGCTGGGCCTTGCCGGCGGTATGGTCGTGGACGGTGATGTGCAGATTCTGGATGTCGCCGTCGACCCGGCACATCGCCGTGAGGGCATTGCCCGCAAGCTGCTGTCGCATGTGAGCTATGATGCCCAGATGCTCGGCTGCACTACGGCTTCGCTCGAGGTCGAGGACGGTAACGAGGGAGCGACCGCGCTTTATAACGCTCTGGGCTTTACCGAGGCTGGCCGTCGCCGCGGCTACTATGGTGCCGGCAAGGACGCCATCGTCATGACGGCTCCGCTGCCCCTGGTGCTTCCGGTCGATAATGCTTCGCCCGAGCCGACGGCGGCAGAGCAGCGCGTATGGCCGCTGCCTGCGCCTGGGCGCTCCGAGGGGGAGCGTGCCGAAATTGAGCGCCGCCGCCTAGTGCTCGCTATCGAGAGCTCCTGCGACGAGACGGCCGTGGCGATTATCGATGCGGATGGCAATATGCTGGCCAACCAGGTGTCGACACAGATTGATTTTCACGCCCGCTTTGGCGGCGTGGTGCCCGAGATCGCCTCGCGCAAACACGTTGAGGTGATTGTGAGTGTCGTGGATGCGGCGCTCGAGGATGCCGCAGCATCGCTTGGTCTTGAGGGTGGAGCCATCGCGCCGAGCGAACTCGCCGCTGTTGGCGTGACGCAGGGTCCGGGCCTGGTGGGTGCTCTGGTAGTGGGCGTCGCCTTCGCCAAGGGCTTTGCCTATGCCGCCGGCAAGCCGCTCGTGTGCGTCAACCATCTGGAGGGCCATCTGTTCGCCAACCTGCTGGCGCAGCCCGATCTCAGGCCGCCGTTTATCTTCACGCTCGTCTCGGGCGGTCATACCATGCTCGTGCACGTAAAGGCATGGGGCGACTATGAAGTGCTTGGCGAGACGCTCGACGACGCCGTGGGCGAAGCCTTCGACAAGGTGGCAAAGGCACTGGGTCTTGGCTATCCCGGAGGCCCTATCATCTCCAAGCTTGCCGAGACGGGCAACCCCAAGGCGATCGATTTCCCCCGTGCGCTTAACAGCAGGAGGGACTATCGCTTCTCGCTTTCGGGCCTCAAGACGGCGGTGACGCTCTACATCGAGCAGGAGACCAAGGCCGGGCGCACGATTCACCTGCCCGACCTAGCGGCCTCGTTTGAGGCGGCGGTCTTTGACGTGCAGTACAAGAAGGCCAAAAACGCCCTGCACGCCACCGGGTGCAAGGAGTATTGCATCGGCGGTGGTGTCTCGGCTAATCCGCATCTGCGCGAGATGATGATCAAGAAGCTCGGGCGTCAGGGGATCCGCGTAACGGTGCCACCGCTTTCGGCGTGCACCGACAACGCCGCCATGATCGCAGAGGT
>URQD01000071.1:0-6906 GCA_900549905.1 uncultured Collinsella sp.
CGCCATGGTGTACGAGGCGCGCCCCAACGTGACGGCCGACGCCGCGGGCATCTGCATCCGCACCGGCAACGCCTGCATTCTGCGCGGCGGCTCGCTGGCCTATCACTCGTGTGCCATGATTGCCGAACTGCTGGCCGATGCGCTCGAGGCCAAGGGCTTCCCGCGCGAGGCCGTGTCGATGATCGAGTCTACCGACCGCGAGGCCACCGGCGAGCTCATGAAGCTCCGCGGCGTCGTCGATGTGCTCATTCCGCGTGGCGGTGCGGGCCTGATCCAGCGCTGCGTGCGCGAGTCGCTCGTTCCGGTGATCGAGACGGGCACGGGTAACTGCCACATCTACGTGCATGAATCCGCCGACTTCGATAAAGCACTCAACATTATCGTCAATGCCAAGACCCAGCGCGTGGGCGTGTGCAATGCTGCCGAGTCGCTGCTGGTTGATCGTGCCGTGGCCGATGCGTTTTTGCCCGCGGTCGTGGCCGTGCTGCATGACCACGGCGTGCTCATTCACGGCGACGAGGCCACGTGCGCCGCATGCGCCGACGCCGGGCTTGCCGAGGGCGATGACTACGTTGCCGCGACTGAGGAGGACTGGGGTCGCGAGTATCTGGCGCTCGAGATGAGCGTGAAGGTCGTGGCGAACGAGGACGAGGCCATCGCGCACATCAACCGCTACGGCACGATGCACTCCGAGGCCATCGTTGCAGAGGACACGGATGCTTGCGAGCGCTTCCTGGACGAGGTCGATGCCTCGGCCGTGTATGCCAACGCCAGCACACGCTTTACCGACGGCGGCGAGTTTGGCCTGGGCGCCGAGATTGGCATCTCGACCCAAAAGCTCCACGCCCGCGGCCCCTTTGCCGCCGAGGCCCTCACCACCTACAAATACAAGCTCCGAGGCACCGGCCAGGTCCGCCCCTAAACCTACCAAAAAGGGACAGGTTTATTTTGGCAGGTTTTATCTGCGGTTTTGCCGGGCGACACGTTCGCCCGGCTTTTTTCTCCGCATAACTTTTTTGCCTTTCGGCTTGAGCCGCGGCGATATACGATAGTGACACCGTGTCCTAACATCGACTCACCTGGAGGTATTGCCATGTCCCAGACGCTCACCGCCGGAATCACCCGCGACCGCGCATTCGAACTGCTCAACGAGCACAACAAGGACCCGTTTCACATTACCCATGGCGAGACGGTTGAGGGCACCATGCGCTACTTTGCGCGCGAGTTCGACCCCGAGAACGAGGAGTTCTGGGGCATCGTCGGTCTGCTCCACGACCTGGATTGGGAGGAGCATGAGGACGACCCCATGAACCACACCATCTACGCTGCCGAGATTCTTAAGGGCGAAGGTGCGTCTCCCGAGCTCATTCGCGCCATCCAGACGCACACGTCGGACTTCAACACCTCGCTGCCCAAACCCGAGCTGCAGATGGAAAAGATCCTGTTTGCCTGCGATGAGCTCACCGGGCTGATCGGAGCCGCCGTCATCATGCGCCCGAGCAAGAGCGTCATGGACTTTACGACCAAGTCACTCAAGAAGAAGTTCAAGGACAAGCGCTTTGCCGCCGGCTGCTCGCGCGACGTGATTTCGCAGGGCGCCGAGATGCTCGGCTGGGAGCTCCCCGAGCTCTTTGACCGCACCATCGCGGCCATGCAGTCCTTCGCGCCCGACCGCGACACCTTTCAGGCCTAACCTGCCAAAAAGGGACAGGTTTATTTTGGTAGGTTTTATCTGGGAAAACGCTTCCGTTGGATGTTATTCAGCGGAAGCGTTTTCTGTTTGACATGGTGAAGCTGGCGAATGGCGGCGCCTCGCGGCAGACAGCTGCGCTTCGCCGTATCCGTAACTCGGCAAACGCGACGCTACGACGCGTTCTTGATAATCCATGTTCCCAGTCCGGTCAGCAGCTGAACCTGCTTAATCGTTAGCCCTTGTTTTCGAAGCGCGAGAATCGCCTCATTGCGAAGTGGCTTGGAGGCGGATTTGAGTTCCGTCGGAGCACATCCTGCGACACTCTGCACGATTGCCGTGCCAAATTCGCATAGATCTTCCTCGCGAACCTTGGCTGTTGCGCTGGGGCGATAGGGAAGCGACGGCGTACTTTCCATGAGCCGAAGGTATGAGCGAGGTGTTGGGAATATAACACCGACAACGCTGCCGGTAACATGCGGCCGTGACCTGGCACTCATGAGATACTCGCGATGGCTGCTCCAGGGATATTCGTCGTATGCTGCCAGTCCCGCTTTTTGTGGATTCAAATGAATGTATCGAATTGCCTCGAGTAAATATACTTCTGACTTAATGGGCGAATCCCAAAACCGCTCCTGAAACACGTGGCCGATATGCCCCGTCCGCGCATTGTACCTGCCCGCATACGATACGGCTATCGCATGCATCGCGTCGCTCTTGCGGTCGTCCGGATCGTCGATGAGCAGATGAATGTGGTTTCCCATAAGGCACCAAGCGATAAGCTCGATATTGTGTTTGGGGAGGATCGCATCGAGGATCTGAAGCATGGCGATTCGGTCCTCGGCATCGTCAAACAGCAATTGCCCTCCGTTTCCACGCAACGTGATGTGGAAATAACCGGTTGGTGACTTTGAACGAGGTTTTCTCGGCATGGCCCCTCCTTTAGCTTGGATGGGCTGAAGATACCTCATTCGGGGGCTTCGGTTGTCGAGATTCAGTTCACCGACTATAGCTGCTACCTGCCGAAATATAATTGCGTTTTCAAATTGATGCTTTTTAATGGTAATTGAGTAAGACGGGCGCGCTTGTTGTGGATGCGGGCGTTGGTTACGTCGATCTGGACGGCCCTCGCGTGATGTCATCGCAAATGGGCTTCACGCATTTTTGCGGCGATAGAAAAATGGTCGGGCGCTCTTAAACAAAACGGAGCACCCGACCATTTACTGATTGTTTGTTGATGTTTGGCCAGATAGAACCTGCCAAAATAAACCTGTCCCTTTTTGGCAGGTTAGTTGAGGGCGGCTTGGGCTAGGCGGGCTTCGGCGGCCTCCTCGGTGACGCCCAATGCCACGGCGAACTCCTCGATGGAGCGGCGCTTGGCTTCCTTGAGTACACGCATATAGTAAGAGCTGGGCTTTTTATCGGCTTCCTCGGCCTGGCGAATGCGGTGCATCATGGTCTTTGCCACGCGGACCGTCTCGGGCGCGCCCAGCTTGAGCTGCTGCTTAAAGTGTGTCTCTTCAAGCGAGCTGTTGCGCTCAGTAAAGGTGTCGCACTCCAGCTCGTCATAGTGGCTCAGCAGATGCTCGGCATCTTGCTGAGAGATGGCGGCATGCAGACGGTCGGCCTGCGCCACGGGGTACATAAGGATCGTCTGCGCATGCCCCTGCTTGGCCTCGAGCAACAACATGGGCTGCGGCGTGTCGTCCCTAAAACCGACGACGGTGCAGACTCCCTGACCCGGATGAATGACGTGTTGACCGATTGAGAACATGCTACCTCCAACTTATACGAATTTACGTATGTCTAGAATAACACGCTGACGTGCGCAAATCCTCGCTTTATGCAGGAAAAGCACACAACTCTGATAGGTAAGAGTATTCGATAAAAGACACAGCTCATTCACACCTTTATGCATTTTCAACGCGTGTATAATCTGCAGGCAGACCGGCATCTTTGAGTGACTCCATACAAGCTGTAGTCAATTTTGTGCATATGCAATTTCGATTGGCTTTACCCTGCGACAGTGCCCCTCGCTTGTGATAGAGTGCTACAAACTCTGGCTTTTGCCCTACGAGTGACCAAGAGCTCGGGGGCTTTAACACAAGGAGGATCTATGCCCGAGAAGATTGAAGAGCTGGTACGCGCTGCGCTTGCTGCGGCCCAGGAGGCCGGCGACCTTTCCGCATTTGAACTTGACGATTGCGCTATCGAGCGACCGGCTGACACTTCTCATGGCGAGTGGACCTCTACCATGGCCCTGAAGTCCGCCAAGCTGGCCCACTGCGCCCCGCGCAAGATCGCCGAGGCCATCGTTGCCCATATGCCCGAGGATCCCGCGATCGAGAAGGTTGAGATCGCAGGCCCCGGTTTCATCAACTTCTACCTCTCCGTTGCCGTCAAGAATGCCATCTTTGGCGAGGCTCGCGAGAAGGGCATGGACTTCGCTAAGTCCAACGTCGGTGGTGGCCTGAAGACCCAGGTCGAATTCGTCTCCGCCAACCCCGTCGGCCCCATGCACATCGGCCACGGCCGCTGGGCCGCGCTGGGCGATTCGCTCTGCCGCGTTATGGACCACGCCGGCTATGAGATCCAGCGTGAGTTCTACATCAATGACCACGGCTCTCAGATGAACACCTTCGGCAACTCCATCAGCACGCGCTATATGCAGCTTGCCGATATCATCGCCAAGCAGGGCGTTGATATCGAGGAGGCTCACAAGCTGCTGATCGCTGACCGTGACGCCTTTGTTGCCGACGAGAACGACGAGCACCCCGAGACCCATCCGTATCAGGACAACTTTGCCGAGACCTTGGGCAAGGACTCTTACGGCGGCGACTACATCATCGACGAGGCCGCCGAGTTCTGGCGCACCGACGGCGATAAGTGGGTCAACGCCGATCCTCAGGAGCGCATGGAGAGCTTCCGCGAGCGCGGCTATGTAAAGATGGTCGATAACATGCGCGACCTCTGCCACGCCGTCAACTGCGACTTCGATCGTTGGTACTCCGAGCGCTCGCTGTACGTGAAGGACACCGAGGGCGAGACCGCCGGCACCTCCGCCGTCGACCGCGCTTTTGAGAAGCTCGACAAGATGGGCTACCTCTACACCAAGGACGGCGCCCTGTGGTTCCGCTCCACCGATCTGGGCGACGACAAGGACCGCGTCCTGATCAAGTCCGACGGCGAGTACACCTACTTCGCCTCCGACGTCGCCTATCACTGGGATAAGTTCCAGCGCGTCGATCACGTCATCGACATCTGGGGCGCCGACCACCACGGTTACATCGAGCGCGTACGCTGCGTCTGCGACGCTCTTGGCTATCCCGGCAAGTTTGAGGTTCTGCTGGGCCAGCTCGTCAACCTGCTGCGTAACGGCAAGCCCGTCCGTATGTCCAAGCGCAAGGGCACCATGGTGACCCTGCAGGAGCTCGTCGACGAGGTCGGCTCCGATGCCGCTCGCTACACGCTCATCTCCAAGAGCTCCAACCAGATGGTCGACTTCGACATCGAGGCCGTTAAGAAGCGCGACAACTCCAACCCGGTCTATTACGTGCAGTACGCTCACGCCCGCGTGTGCTCCATCCTGCGCCGTGCCGCCGACGTTACCGCCGAGCAGGCCGACGAGATGGGCATGAAGGCCGTTGCCGCCAAGGCCATCGGTGAGAACGTCGATTACTCGCTGCTGACCGACCCGACCGAGCTCGCCCTTTCGCGCAAGCTCAACGAGCTCACCGACCTGATCGCCAGCTGTGCTCGCGACCGCGCTCCGTTCCGTCTGACCCACTTTGCCGAGGAGCTCGCCGGCGACTTCCACAGCTTCTACGCTGCCTGCCAGGTTCTGCCGAGCGAGGGCCGTCCCGTCGACCCCGAGCTTTCGCGCGCCCGTCTGGCAGCTTGCGACGCTGTCCGCGTGACGCTCGCCCTGGTGCTTACCCTCGTTGGCGTTTCCGCGCCCGAGCAGATGTAATCTGCGGGTCATTTGACCGTGTAGGTTTGGTTTAACTGAGCCCTATAAGCCCGATCCCCTACGGAGGTCGGGCTTTTTTCGCAAACGCCGACGTATTGATGAATTTGGAACTGCTGGAAATACGAAACTATGCCGGTTTACTACGATGAATTGAGGAATTCTAACCACGCCGGCGTTTTGCTAAAAAGTGCAAGGCGTCTACCTGCGGTTTTAGTTCAACAAGTTTCGGAGTGGTCGCGGTTGAGCGATTCATCGTAGTAAACCGCCATAGTTTTGGCGGAGGCAGTCGGATTTGTGGGTGGCAAACAAAGAGTGTCCCTTTTGACTAGTCGTTTAAGAACGTCCCCCCAATGACTAAGTTGCAGGTGGCGGCGGTTGTGTTACACTAACGCTGCGTAGTTGACGCAATCATCTCGATACAGATCAATGATGTCCGTCGTTTTGAACGGAACTAGACTGTTTAGCCGCCCTGAAGGTTTATGCAGGGAGCATGTGATCACAGGGCTTGAAAAGAAAGTTGAGCAAACACTGTGTCTGATCAACAGCAAGAAAACGAAATAACGACGACGCAGGCCGCTCCCGCTGCACCGGTTGCGTCGGACCAGGTCGCGGCGCCCGCGCAAGCCTCGGCTCCCGAGACGCCTAAGGCTGCTTCGACGCCTGCGCCTGCAACTGGTGAGGAGGCTGCTCCGGCAAAGCCCAGGCTCGCGCGCCGCACGGCCAAGCCTGCCGCTGACGGCGAGGAGGTCACCAAGCCCAAGCGCCGTACCACGCGCACGACGCGCGCCAAGCGCACCGTTGCAGCTGACTCCTCGGTGCCGATTTCCGATGAGGTCGCGCAGGCACGTGCGTTGGCGCAGATTAGCGAGGCTCAGGTGGTGCGCGCCCGCCGTCGTGCTGCCGAGCGCGAGGCCGCGGCTCTGACCGAGCTTGCAGCTCCGTCTGTGCCCGAGACGCCTGCCGCCATCGAGACCCCTGCCGCCGACCTGCCGACCGAGAAGCCGGCACCGCGCACACGCCGCCGCACGGCTGCTAAGGCCGAGCAAGTTGCGGAACAGGTAGCCCCCGAGCTCACTGAGGCTTCGGTCCGTTCCGCGGCAGGGGAGGGCGCATCGCCTGCTGAGCCCGCTGTGCCTGTCGAGGCCAGCGAAGTTCCCGTTGTCGATCCGGCTTTGCGCCCGCACCGTCGCGGTCGCAAGCCCAAGGCCTTCGTCGAGGCAGAGAAGGCCGCAGCCGCAGGCCCCCC
>URQD01000072.1:0-6872 GCA_900549905.1 uncultured Collinsella sp.
GGCAGCAGGTTGGGGAGCTGCGGCTGCGGCATCGGCTTTGGCATCTGCCTTGTCCTGGCGCTCGCGATAGAGGGCCTCGACTTCTTCGACTTCAAAGCGTGAGTCACAGTAGTCGCAGACAAGCTTTTGCTCGGCGCTGGCAAAATGCAGGGGACCACCGCAGGCAGGGCACTGATAGTTAACGCTCTCGAAGGCCATGATCGGTCCTTTCCGTGCCGGAGGCTATGCGCCGATGGCGCCGCCGCAGTATTCGCAGCGCCCACTGGCATCGGGAATGGTGGTGGCTCCGCAGAAGGGGCAGGTCACCGCGGTCTTGGGGGCCTTGGCGGCCGCGACGCTGTCGCGCGTCTCCTGGCGCAGCTGCACCAGCGCGTCGCGGACCTCGGTTGCCTGGCGCTTGGCCTCGCGGTATTCGATGGAGCCGCGCTGATCGATGGTGGAGTCGTTCACGCGCAGGTTGATCTCGGTAAAGTACGGCGTGTTGACGTGGATGGTCAGATTAAAGTCGTAATCCAGGTCGTAGCGCGGCGGGTTGTAGCTCTCGCGCTCGCCGTCCTTGGTCTCGCGATAGATTTCGGTGCGATGCTCGTCGATATCCATATCGCAGCCGAGTACCTGCGAGAACTCGATGATGTCGGGATTGGCGTCGCGCCAGCGGCTCTGCGAGGTAATGATCAGCAGGCCCGCGTCCTCGTCGAGCATGATGTTGGTGCGCCCGGCAGAAAGCGTGCGCGTGGGGTTGAACGACGCCAGGCGCTCGGCATTGGCCTCGCGGTAGGCGAGCTGCTCGCGGATATCGTCCGCGGTGCTGGAGCGATAGCCGTGAAAGTAGGGGGAGAGCTTGCCGGCGCACTCTTTGCACAGGTAGCCTTCATTGATTTTTGTCTTACCTAGAAGTCCCAGCTCGGTACCGCAAATCGCGCACTCTTTCTTCTCGAACATCTTGTCAAAGAAGCCCATGGCTGCCTCCCATCAACTGGTAGCGTGTGTCACTTTTGATGATGGGGGAGTGCGCAGCCTTTCACGATACCCAGACGGCTCAACGAGTCTCCACAACTGGGACACATGGCCCATTTTTCCTACTCATTGGGGACACTCTTTGTCGAATGCGGCGGCTGCCGAATGTGGGCGCCGTTCTTGCTATGCCACGGTCACGGCGATCTGGGCGTAGCGGGTGCAGGGGCGCTCGGCGCGCGTCTGCACGGTAAGCGTGAGTACGAAGCGGTCACCGGGCTGCGCGTCGGCGGGCACGATGAAAGCGGTGTCCACCGTGCATTCTTGCCACATCGACAGATCCTGGACGCCTGCATAGCTCGATGGGTCTACGGCCACATCCCAATGTGCATCGAAGCCCTTGTCGTCGGGGTCGACGATGGTTGCCGCAAGGGCGACGCGCTCGCCGGCTGCGGCGCTGCGGTCGGCCGTGACCTCGACAACATGTGCCGGATGCGAGCAGATGGCCGGATCATGGGCGCACCATTGCGCGCGGGCGGCAAAGTTTTCCTGATAGGCACGCAGATAGGGATTGAGATTGTCGTCTGCGGGCGTGCCGATGGAGGCAAAACCGGCGGGCGCGCTCGCATCGGGGTGTCCATCAAGAAACATGCGGCCCAGCAGCGTATCGAAGTCGCGGTCGTCGATGCCGCGCAGGCCAAACGGCAGCAGTGGAATATAGGTCATGCTGTCGCCTTCGGCCATAAAGTCGCCGCGCTCAAACTGCACCGCGGGCATGCCTTCCAGGCCCCAATCCAGGCGGGCATGCTTGCCAAACTGAAAGCGCTCGGGTTCGTTTTCGTAGACCTTACCATCGCCATAGAGCATATAGCGTGCCATGAGGGGGCCGTTGCCCTGCGTGAGATTCTGCTCGGGCCAGGGAGCCTTAAACAGCGGCAGCGTATCGGGCTGAGCTGTTTTGGCGTCGAAATAGTTGCCATACATATAGGGCGTACGCCAAAAGATGAGCTCGGGAAAGAGCTCGCGCCCATGGTCGAGCCACGAGTTGTCCTGTCCCACGCCATCGGCAACGCCCATCACGCGCACCTTCTGATAGACCTGCTGCTGCACGGCGGGCCACTCGGGCGTGGCGCGATAGCGCTCGGCAATACTCATGAGGGCGCGAACGATCGTATTCATACCACCCCAGCTGAGCAACCATAACGTACGCGGATCATCATCCAGAATCGCCTGCGCAATTACGCGAGACCCCTCAGTTTCCTCAGTCACATCACCCTCAAAGGCAACATTTCCCACAAACGTACGCTCGATCATCTGGGCAGGCGTGGGAAACGGCGGTTCACCGGCGGCGTCCGCATTTGCCTGCAACTGCGGCCAAGCCTGGGCATATTCATTACTCCAGAGACTCTCAATCCAATGCTCGGGAAACGGCCGATACTCACGAAGCTCGCCGGCTAGCGGATCGGGCTCATGAGGCACAACAGCCCACTCATAAGAGCGCCGCCCTTTGGTCCGCCAATGCGAATTCACCTCGCCGAGCGTATGAACCCCATCCCCAAGAAAGTGATACTGCGAAGCCGTATACACCACAGCCTGAACATCAAGCAAGTTGAGATACAGAGCCAAATGAACAAGCGAGTTCATATCGTCGACTTCCATATCGGTAGTAACAATCACCCGAGTCAACTTCTGGGACATAGGAACAGCTCCAATCAAAATCAATTCAGCCAGTTACGCGCAAGGCAAGACGGGACCCATGCCCCCATCGCCACCGACCCAGCGGCCCGCTAGAAGCGGCCGGCCAGGGTCACGGCAACGTCAACGCAGCGGGGACCGGGGTTTAGTCTTGCAAACATTCCGCAGGGGGCATGGGCAGGCGCAGTGCGAAGCGCAAAGCGCCAGCCCATGCATGCCCGAGGACGTTTGCAAGACTAAACCCCGGTCCCCGCGATGGGAGGGCTTAGCGGTCGACCCTGGCCGACCACTCCCAGCAGCCCACCGGCTCGCCGTCGATGAGTACGTTGCCCCCGTCGAAGTCTTGATAACACAGGTCGTTGAACTGGTGGATCCACACGCCGTGGTTGAATATCTTCTTGGCCGAGCCGTCGGCCTCGCGGTACACGCCGGTCAGGTCCTCGACATGGCTAAAGTAGGTGAGGTGCACGTTGGCGCCGGCATCGCGCAGGCGCGCCGTGAGCGGCAGCACGGTCTGTTGCGGTGACACGAGCTCGTCGCCCTTGGAGTGCGTAAACCACAGCGGCGTCTTGGCGAGCGCGGCCACGTCCTCGTCCGTGGCGTTGTACCACGGGGCGCAGCAGGGAAGGCCCGCGGCGAAGAAATCGGGGTAGTCGGCGCACAGGCGCAGGGTCATAAAGCCGCCGTTGGAAAGGCCGGCGACCACGATACGATCGGTGTCGATGCGGTCGGCATGCTCGGCGACAAACTCGTCGATGAGCGCCTTGAGCACGGGGGAGTAGATGCTCTGGTTGGAGCGACCGAGTTGCTCGACGCCGTTGTCCATCCAAAACGTGGGCGATTGCGGTACGAGCACCCAGGCAAAGCCGCCAAAGTAGCGCTGGATCTGCTTTTGCGAGAGTGCCGTCACGCGGTTGCCAGTGTAGGCACGCGTCGCGCCCTCGCCCTGCGTGGTGCCCTTGCCCTCGCCGGCGCCGTGCAGGTACACGATCAGCGGCGCCTTCTCGACGGCGGGCGTGTCCTTGGGCGCAAACGGGTTGAAGAGCGCGGAGTCAGCGGGCTCAAAGCTCGGCTCAAAATAGCCGTACTCGAGTGCGATGCCGTCGACGGGCGTCTGCTGCACGGCGTTATGCCAGCCCTTGAGCGCGGGACAGATGTCGCCGCGGCTGCGATCGAAGACAAGGCCCGCGGTGGGGCCGTCGCCGTCTTCGCCCGGGAGCGCCACAAGCTGCGTCACGTGCAGGTGGTTCTCTATATAGCGCGAACCCAGCACGCCACCCTCGATCTCTTTGGTGAGACGCACCTCGGGCGTCTCGAGCGCTACGTGTATGCCCTTTGGCAGGCGCTGACCGTTCTCATCGCAGGGGTAGGCGGCGAGGACCGGCACGTAGCCCACGGAGGGCGCCGCGTGATCGGTACCGTGCTCCTTGCGCATCAGGACCTCGCCTGTGCGCTCATGGCGGGCGCAGTAGATATTGAACGTGTGCTCGTTCACGTCGTTGGCGCGCACGGTACAGGGCAGGTCGAGTACGACCTTGCTGATCCAGGGGCCAAAATCGCCCAGCGTGGTGACGGTTGCGTAGGTACACGATTTGAGTTCCATGAGCTACTCCTTTGTGCCGTAAGTACTAAACAAAAGCGGCAATACAGACTAAACATGTTTAGTTTAATGCAGAATTGTAGAGTGAGCAGATGAACTCGGTAAACGGTATAACTGAACACGCAATGAGCTACTAAACAGACGTTTACTACTAACTAGCAGGACTCTTGTTGATGAGCTAGCTCGTTACAAAGGTGTTTATCAAAATAAAAGCCCACGTAAATAGGCATATATCAATATCTGGTCAAAGAGACGATCTTCTACCGTCTAAATACGCTTACCCCCGATTCCCTACCGTTCACCGGACTTCAGACGGCAAAATTGCCACAAATCAGGCACTCCGTGTAAACTAAAGCCAATAAACGTTCAGTAAACAAATCGTTTACCGCAACGTTAAAACCCGGGCCGCCGTAAGGGGTTATAGCGGTAAGGGTCCATGCAAGTCGCGGCGTTAGGTACGTCGCATAAATTATTGAGGAGGGGTCCCATGGCAGACAACAAGCAGATTGCCACCGAGGTCCTCGAGCTCGTTGGCGGCGCCGAGAACGTCAAGATCGCCACCAACTGCATGACGCGTCTGCGCCTTACGCTCAAGGACAACAACAAGGCCGAGGTCGAGAAGATCAAGAAGATCAAGGGCGTTTTGGGTTGCCAGTTCTCCGGCAGCCAGCTCCAGGTCATCGTCGGTCAGAACGTGCCCAAGGTTCTTGACGAGTTCGTGGCTATCTCTGGCGTTACACGCGGTGCTGCCGTCGACGAGAACCTCGATAACGCTCCTAAGGAGAAGCTCACGCTCAAGGGTATCGGCAATGCGATTCTCGACTACCTTTCCGGCACGATGACCCAGCTTATCCCGCTGATTATGGTTGCTGGTCTGTTCCGTACCTTTGCTGTCGTCCTCGGTCCGCAGGTATTCGGTCTTCTGTCTGAAACCGATCCCACGTACACGTTCTTTAATACCACGTTGTACGAGGCCGGCTTTTACTTCCTGCCGATCTACCTGGGATATGCAGCCGCAAAGAAGCTCGGCACCAACCCGATGCTCGGCCTGCTCTGCGGTGGTATCCTTGTTGCCCCGAGCATTGTCTCGGCCGCTGCCGAGGGCTCGATGATGAGCGTTTACGGTATCCAGATCGCTGCTGCTAACTATTCGCAGACGGTTCTGCCCATCATGCTCACCGTGCCTGTGCTCTATGTGGTTGAAAAGTTCATGAAGAAGCATGTGCCCGACGTTCTGTCCACGCTCTTCACCCCCTTCTTCACCATGATCGTCGTCGTCCCCATCATGTTCCTGTGCCTCGCTCCTATCGGCGACCTGCTCGGCCAGGGCGTCGCTGCCATCCTCTTCGGCCTGCAGAACTTCGGCGGTGTGTTTACCATCCTCGCCATGGTGATCCTTGGTGCCTTCTGGCAGCTGTTCGTCGTTGCCGGCATGCACATGCCGGTCCTCATGATCGCCATGGTCCACATCATGGAGGTTGGTTACGACCCCTTCCTGTTCGTTGCTACTAACTGCGCCATGACCGCCGTTTGGGGCTGTGCCATTGGTGCCTTCCTCCGCATCCGCGATAAGGAGGAGAAGGGCTTGTGCGCCGGCTACGTCGTCTCCGCACTCCTCGGTGGCGTTACCGAGCCTGCGCTCTTCGGTACCGTGCTACGTTTCCGTCGCACCATGATCGGCATGATTATCGGTGGTGCCGTTGGTGCCCTCGTCTCCGCGCTGCTCCACGTTACTCTCTACATTGGTGCCATGGCCACGAACTTCCTGGTATTCCTTTGTTACCTCCAGGGTGGTCTCGAGAACACCATCTGTGCCGTTGCCGGCCTGGCTGTCGCGTGCATCGTGTCCGCCGTCGTGGTTTACTTCACCGGCTTCTCCAAGGAGGAGCTCGCCGAGATGGAGGCCTAGTCGCCCCGGCCTTGGTCTAAATAAGACCCCCTACACGACAGGGCCCCGCTTGGCATAAGCCCGGCGGGGCCTTCCTGTAGACTATTTAGGAGAGACGTAAGGGCCCTGTGCTTCGCGTGCGTTCAATTTGAGCTGAGCAACTGCAGCCGCAGACCCTACTGTGATAATGCGGCAGGCGACTTCTTTACTCCCCCCTAGCAAGTCTCCCCAAGAGAAAGGTGCCATATGAGCTTGGGAAAACTGACCGTCAATACCCGTGAGGACGGGTTCCTCTGCGACGGCAAACCGTTCTTTTGGTTTGCCGATACGTGCTGGAGCGCCTTTACGAGCATCACCGAGGACGATTGGGACTACTACCTCACCCGCCGTGCCGAGCAGGGTATGAACGTACTGCAGATCAACACCCTTCCGCAGTGGGACCGCTGCCTGCCCGACCTGGGCATTTGGCCCTACGCGAGCGAGGACGGCGTGCACTTTGATTGGAGCGCACCCAACCAGGAGTACTGGGACCGCGCCCGCCGCATGTGCCAGGCAGCCGTGGAGCACGGCATTCGCCCGGCGCTCGTGCTCATGTGGTGCAACTACGTGCCCGGTACCTGGGGCTCCGTGTTCGCCGAGCGCCTGGGTGCCGAGGTCATGCCGCGCGAGGAGGTTCGCGCCCACGTTGCCCGCGTCGTCGAGAACCTGGGCGAGTTCGACCCCGTCTACGTGGTG
>URQD01000073.1:0-6510 GCA_900549905.1 uncultured Collinsella sp.
GCATGGTGAGGTTATAGGTGTAGGTAAAGATCATGACGAGCGAGCCGGCCGAGATGCCAAACCACGCGTTGCCGCCCGCCACGAACACACTCACCACGGCCATGGTGATGACGATAAGGCCCGAGGTCGTAAAGTTGCGCTGCATCATGGCGTGCATCGAGACCGTCTCGGCGTCGCGCGCGGCACGATCGGCGGCGTCGAACAGATCGCGTTCGAAGTCCTCGCGTCCGCAGGTCTTGACGGCCAAGATGTTCGTGACCGCGTCGGAGAGCACGCCCGAGAGCTTGTTCTGTGCGGCGGACGTCGCGGCCGAAAGCGGCATGATGCGCTTGTACATAAGCCAGACAAACGCGATGTAGACGACCATGATGCCCACCAGGATCACGGTAAACGTCGGTACCACCGGGGCGAGTGCGGCCACGGTGCAGATGACCGAGGTGATGGTGGGGATGAGCGAATACACCGTCACGTCGACCAGACCCGTGTAGCCGCTCATAAAACGGCTTGTCTGGCTCACAAGCGATCCGCCAAAGCGGCTGGTATGGAATGTCATGGATTGGTTGGAGAGCGTGTCGAAGCACAGACGCGCCAGGTGATAGTTGCCCGCAATCTCGAGCTTGTAGACGGTGTAGTCCTGTAGCTTGGAGAGGATCTGACCCACCAGGTTAACGAGTACGAGCGCCAGGATATAGGGGCCGAAGACCTCAAACACCTGGTCACCCGCCACGGGACCGGCTTGAATGCGGTCGACAATGAGGGCCATCACATAGGTATTGGCAAACGTCAGCAAAAAGATGTAGCCCGCCGACGAGAGCACCGAGAGAAAGACAATCAGCGGCTGCGTGCGCGTGACACCCCAAAAACGCTGCAACGTGCGGCGCACGGTGGAGCGTTTGAGCGGACTGGTGCTTCTCTGAGACATGGGCTTCCTTTCGCGTCTGATAGGGCGAGAGGCCATTGTTGCACATTAAAGCGCGCTTCAGTCAAGCGCGACGCGAAAAGCGCCCGCGCCGTGCTTGCGCCGGCGCCCCGCCGTCAGATGCAGCTAGTCCTCGTCTTTTTGGTCTGCGGGCAGGTCTGCGGACTCCAAGCCCAAAATCGCGTCGGCCTCCCGCGCGTCTTCCAGCGCGTCGATGTCCTTGAGTTTGCGCTCCATGACGTTGGTGCGCGTGGTGATGATGCCCTCGACCGTTTTGCCCGCGGTCTCGATCTGCTGCTGGGCGCGGCGCAGTGCCGCCTGATAACGTGGCAGCTCGGCCTTGACGGCGGAGAGCACGCGCAGTACGTCGTCGGTACGTTTTTGCAGCCTAAACGTCTGGTAGCTCATCTGCAGGCTGTTGAGAATGGCGGCCATGGTGCTGGGGCCGGCAACGTTGACGTGATAGTCGCGGCCCAGGGTCTCGATAAGCCCGGGGCGACTGACGACCTCGGCATACAGGCCCTCAAACGGCACGAACATAATGCCAAAGTTGGTGGTCGCGGGTACGCTCAGGTACTTTTCGCAGATGTCCTTTGCCTCGCGCTTCACCATCATATCGAGCGCCTTGCGCGCAGCGGCAACGGCCTCCGCGTCGCCCGACTCCTGCGCGTCGAGCAGGTGCTCGTACGCGTCGCCCGGAAACTTGGAGTCAATCGGCAACAGCACGGGGTCGCCCTCGTCCACCGGCAGCTTGACGGCAAACTCAACGCGTTCCGAGGCGCCGGGCTTGGTGGCGACGTTTTCCAGATACTGGTCGGGCGTGAGGATGTCCGCCAGGATCGCGCCCAGCTGCACCTCGCCCAAAATGCCACGCGCTTTGACGTTGCCTAGCACGCGCTTAAGGTCGCCCACGCCGGTGGCGATAGACTGCATGTCGCCCAGGCCCTTGTACACGGCCTCGAGCTGGTCGCTCACCTGCTTAAACGATGCCGACAGGCGATCGTTGAGCGTGCGAGAGAGCTTCTCGTCCACCGTCGCACGCATTTGGTCGAGCTGCACGTTGTTGTCTTTGCGGATGGCGCCCAGCTGAGCATCGACCGTCTCGCGCACCTTGTCCAGGCGATGCTCGATGCCTTCGCGGTTGGCGCCAAGCTGTTGGGCCGTCTCGCGGCGCAGGTCATCCATACGGTCGCCGGCCTGCGAGAACTCGCGCGCAATGGTCAGGTAGCGCTGCTGCTCTACGGCGGCGTCGGTCGTCTGCTGCTGCGCGATGGCATTTGCCGTGCGGCGGGTTTCGGCCAACGCGACGTTCAGGGTGTCGAGCGTGCTGTTGGCCTGCTCGAGCGCTACCAGCGTTTCCGCGCTACTGTCGCCACGCTCCCGCAGCTCGGCACGCAGGCTCTTGAGCTGGAGGGCGCAAGCCACAGCAACCCCCACCGCCACCAAGGCGATCACAACAAGCACAATATCAATAGCAGACATAAACTCCGCCCAACAAACCCAATCGAGCACCAATCAAAACCGCGATCAATCTTACCCCGCCACACGCACCGGGCGCCCGACCCCTTCTTGGGTGCCTCTCTCCTCCGCATATTCCATAATGCGGCGCGCCGTCTTCCTGCTCACCTTTGAGTCATTACCGGCCAAGTATGCGTACACGTTTCCCTTATTCAGGTGCAAATCGTGGCAGAGGCCATAGCGCGTTACGCCCGATGCCTCCAGTGCTTTCAGCGTTCTTTTTCTCATCAGGGCATTAACCCTTCTGTCGGCCACTGGCTTTTCTTTCATCCCCCGATACGCACGCCATACGTTGGCATAACGATTAGGGAGCTTGTCCCCGGCGCATAGAGATGCCAGGCTATCCGCTTGACCGTACAGGGAAAAGACGTCTCGGTAGCCCTCTTCCATCCACGAGCCCTCGGATAAGCCCAGAACGTATTCGGCTTTTCCTTGCGCCAAAGCAAGCAAAAACAGAGGCTCCGCCACGCGCGGCGCAACCGTCGTCGCCTGCTCAACCAGCTTTCTAAAACTCAGTGACTGCTGTCCGGATAGCTCTCGGCAATAGCCTTTCAAGAATCCCTCAAAAGTCAGATTCAACCACGCACCTCCTTATATTTCCTATTATTATTCATCTTCGATAATACTATCAATCGCACGACAGGACCCACGGGATGCAAGAGTTTTACTCGTGGCGATAATCCTTGCATCCAAGAAGACCCGCGATGGCGAATGCTAACTCTCCCAGCCGGTGCGGATGGTTGTTATGACATCGCCCAGGCGCTGGCCGAGAGCTGCCAGGTGTTGGAGCACCTCGTTGGGCGAGGCGCCGTTGAGGATGCATGTGAGGGCATATGAGACCAAGAAGATTGCCGCCAGCCCCAGTGGGATCAGCACGATCATCGCCAGCGTACGCAGGCGCTGGGCCCAGAGACGGTGACGCGCACGACGTTTATCGAACGCGAGCTCCTGCGCATATGAATCCTGCTGTACGGAATAGGCCTCTGGCGCCGAGTCACACCCGGGCACAGCCGCAGGTACAGCAGCGGGCACGACATTTTGCGCAAGGGGCTGGGCTGCCGCCCCTTGCATTTGCATCTCCATGAGTCGTTGCTGCTGACGCAGCATGCGCTCAGCTTGTTGCTGCGGAGTCTCAAGAAACAGATCCATGCTGGCCTCCAAAATCGGAGCATTCGACGCTTACGACCAGCATCCCGCACCGCCATGACCGCGACAACGCAATCGCCGGCAATAGCCACAAAGTTTCTTTTGCTCAAAAGCCGTCGAAAAGCTCAACAACTCCCCTACCAGCACTTTCTCTGAGCTTTTTTCGCCAGCAATCTTTTGGCCTTCCACCCTTACGCCAACTGACCAAAATCTAACCAAAAGCTTGACGAAAATTGTGAAGACAGGGACCCCACACACAAAAACGTGCCGCCCCAAAAGGGGCGGCACGCAAACTTAAAATCAGCTTTTCAGTACCGAGCGCGCAACGACCCAACGCCGGAGCGTGGGGCGGGGAAACACCTTTGCCTCGCGCGACTCTGCGAAGCCGTGAGCGAGAGGGAAAGGTATTTCCCCGCCCTGCGCTCCGCAGCAGCCAGCGTCACGCGCTAGTAGTTCACCACCTGCTCCTCAAAGTACGCCTTCGGGTGGTTGCACACCGGGCACACCTCAGGCGCCTCGGCACCCACATGCAGGTGCCCGCAGTTCAGGCACTTCCACACCTTTACGCCCTCACGCTCAAACACCTCGCCCGACTCGATGCGCTCGACGAGCTTGTTGTAGCGCTCCTCGTGGGCCTTCTCGACGGCGGCGACACCACGGAACTTTGCGGCAATCTCGGCAAAGCCCTCTTCCTCGGCGGTCTTGGCAAACTCGTCGTACATCGTGGTCCACTCGTAGTTCTCACCCGCGGCGGCATCGCGCAGATTGTCCAGGGTATCGGGGACGGCGCCATCGTGCAGATACTTAAACCACAGTTTGGCGTGCTCGGACTCGTTGCCAGCCGTCTCGGCAAAGATGTTCGAGATCTGAACGTAGCCGTCCTTCTTTGCCTTGGAGGCATAGTAGCGATACTTGGTGTGTGCCTGGGACTCACCGGCAAAAGCGGTCTCGAGGTTCTTCTTGGTTTGGGAATTCTCAAAATCCATAGGTGTACTTCCCTTCAACGCATGCCGCCCGTAGGCTTCGAGCGGCCTCGTCTTTAGGATGCCCTCATGTCGGAAATCTAAACCTTACAATCCTGTTCTTCAGATTTCCACGGGCTAAATGCTCAGCCAGCGATCGCCCTCGGCTCGGCAAAAGCCCTCACGCTCCAGGTCGGCCAGAATGCCCGCGACAAGCTCGCGCTCGACCGGCCCGCGCCCAGCCGCCGCTTCCATATCGTTAACGCCCACCACGGCATCAGCAAGCGTAGTCCCCGCCGGTTGGCCATCGCGCGCTGCCAGCAACATGCGCACGATATGCGCGCGCTTTTGGCGACGTGAGCCCTCAAACTTTGATTGACGGCTATAGCCCGCCGAGCGCCTGGACGGATTGGGCAACGTCTTTTTTAGATATGCGCCGTAGTCCAGCAACGCGTAATACCACGCGCGCGGCGTGTCGGCATCATCGAGCGGCACGGCAAAGGGAGCGATCTCGTCGGTCGCCGCACCGGGGACCGCCGGACAGGCCGCCTGAATCAGCGGCACCAGCTCGCGGTCGGGAACAGCCGGTACATCGGGAAAGAAGTGATGCAGAAAGACCGTGCGCACGTTGGTCTCCAGATACACGCCTGGAAGGTCAAACGCAAACGACCGGATACCTTGCGCCGTTGCCGGGCCAATACCAGGCAGAGCGACCAAGTCACGCGTCTCACGCGGAAACTCACCGTCCCAGTCCTCCACAACGCGCTGAGCGGCCTTGTGGAGCGCCAGAGCGCGTCGGTTGTAGCCCATGCCCTGCCAAGCGTCCAAAACATCGGAAGGCGCGGCTTGGGCAAGCGCCTGCACGGTCGGAAAGCGATCGAGCCACGCCGGCATACGCGTCTCCACGCGTGGCACCTGTGTTTGCTGCAACATGACCTCGGAAAGCCAAATGATGTACGGATCGCGCGTGCGGCGCCACGGAAGGTCGCGATAACGCAGGACCCCTTCCGAACGAATCATCGAACGAAAGGGGTCCTGAATCATATCTATGCTCCTTATGCGGCGCTATTCCTCCCGGCATGTATACGCACAGGTGGCGTACTCGGGAAACGCTTCGCGGTCGGCGAACTTGGGATCGACGGCCGGGAACTGGCGGTGAGCGACGATGTCGCCGAGCGAAACGGAATCGAGGTAGTCGCGCATCAATGCTTGAGCTCCGGCCCACAGGGGATGATAGCAGCACGTGCCCATGCGCGCACAGTCGCCATCGGGTGCGGTGCAATCATTCATAACCATAGGGCCCTGAACGGCCTCGACGACCTGACGAATGGTAACGTCGTCCGGACTGACCTTGAGACGCATGCCACCGTGGACGCCACGCAGGCTCTCCACAATACCGGCCTGGACCAAACCGTGCTGAATCGAACGGGCAAACGAATACGGGACATTGACCTCTTCGGCAGCGGTGCGAACAGAAAGCAAACGCTCCGGATCCTCGGCAAGCATCGCCAGCATACGAAGGGCGTAATCAGTCTTCCTCGATATGTCCATTTTTCCCCTTTCAAGGAATACGAACAGCTCGAACGAGCTCCGGGGCCGAGCTTGTGCCGAGACGCTAAATGACCGCTAGGACATCCAAATGGTAAATCGGATATCCACTGAGTGCCGCGCTTGGAGCGAAATGCATCAGATGCGGCCTACAGTGCAATTTAGTATAACCTAACCCCCTGTCTCGTTGAACAGGTGTTGCGCAACAAAGCTGTTGTTTAGACAGATATGCTTATTAGATTTTACTTGCGTTCCCGAAGGGGCGGGGATTCTGGGCGAAGATGCGCCAGGGCGATCGTTCTATCGAAACAAAGTGCATCAAACGCAAAAAGCCACGTCCGAAGACGTGGCTTTAATTGCGTTGGCGGGAAGTACGGGGCTCGAACCCGCGACCTCCGACGTGACAGGCCGGCGCTC
>URQD01000074.1:0-6308 GCA_900549905.1 uncultured Collinsella sp.
CTGATCGCCGCGCTCGGCGGGGCCGACGCCTTTACCGCGGGCGCCCGCGTGGTCGCCGTGTACAATGCGCCGCTCAACAGCGCATGCAACCACGGCATCGCGAAGGGCAACCCCAACGAGGTCTACCTGCGCTACCCGCGCTCTCCCCTTGCCGATCAGTCCGGTGATGCCGGCTTCACCCGCACGCCGAGCGACGATGCGTGCGCCTACACCTGGGATCTCGCGCTCACCAAGCGCGGCAGCGACGGCGACAAGCCGCTTGCCGGGGCGGTCCTGAGCATCGCCGACGACCGCGGTCGTACGCTGGCGGCCGACGGCACGTGGGATGCAGAGGGCAAGGCCACCGTCACCACGGGCGAGGACGGCCGCGTGACCGTCTCGGGCGTGGACTCGGGCAAGCTGGAGGTCCGCGAGCTCAAGGCGCCCAAGGGCTACACCGCCTTTGAGGGCACGCGCTGCGTGACGGTTAAGGCCGAGGGCCTGGACGTCGACCAGGTGGCCGCCGCCAAGCCCAAGGTGACCGTATCGGCCGAAAGCCCTCTGCGAGTTGATGGCGCCGATGCCGGGAAGGGTTTAGTCGAGTTGTCGGTGCTTAACACCCCAAGTAACAAAGCGAGTCGGGGCTTTATACCCTCGACGGGAGATAGAACGTTGGTGTTGGTGACGGCTTTGGTCGTCATCGGAGTAGTGGCTATTGTCGTCGCGCTCGTCATCAAGCGGGGAGGAGGTCGCCATGATAAATAATTGTCCCCCCCCCTGCTCAATGGCGTACTGCCTCCGTAGCGAGTGGCGCGCAGGGAAATACGCCTGCTGGCTTTTGATGATGACAAGAATTAAAGCAACCTCCAAGAAAGAGGTCCCAACATGAAAGCAACCAAGAACATCGCACGCCTGGCAGTAACCGCCGGCCTCACAGCAGCCCTGAGCTTCGGCGGCGTCATGGCCCCCGTGACCATGGCGTTTGCTGAGGATGGTGCGACAGGTAGTATCACGATCAATAAGGTCGACGACGCCAACAAGGACAATACGTTCAAGGCTTATCAGATCTTCAAGGCAAAAGTTGATGACGTGGAGGGCAGGGGCAAGGTTGCTTCTGATATTAAATGGGCAAATGGTGTTATCGGTTCCAAGGTGATTACCGCCATTCGGGGGTCTGCTGAGTACCAGAAACTCGTGGATAAAGACTCCACCAAGGAGCTCGCAAATGATGCCGCTGCTCCGGTTGTGGCTGAGTGGCTTTCTCAAAATGTAACGGGTATCACCGCTAGCACGGCAAACAACAAAGGTACGTGTGTCGCTCCTGGCGACGTGCTGTATTCGATTGCTAAAGCTGTAGCTGAAGACGGGGAGGCTGCGGGCAGCTCCTTTAAGGCAGGCGAGCAGTGGACGCGCCCGAACACTACTGGCGATGGCTATTATCTCTTCGTGTCGGATGGTCTTACGGATTCGACCAAGCCGAAAACTGGCACTTCCCCGATCTTTGCCATTGTTGGCGGTAATCCCGTGGTCGTTACCGAGAAGACCAGCATTCCTACCGTCAGCAAGCAGATCCTCGATGACACTAAGGGCACGACGGCCGATGACGCTACAAAGGATGACTGGAAGAACGTGGGCGATGCCTGGATTGGGCAGGTAATCGACTACAAGTTGACTGGTACTGTTGCGGCCAATATTGCCACATATGATAAGTACCGGTATGTGTTCCAGGACCATCTCTCTGTTGGGCTGTCTGCCGACCTGGATTCCGTCGTAGTTACTATTGGAGGTGCTACCATCCCTCGTGTAGATGCTGATCAGCCCGCAAATGGCTATACGGTAAATCTTAAGGAAACCAAAGACAAGTCCGGGAACTCTACGGGCAACGATCTGACGATTTCCTTCGATAACCTCAAGGCTGCTGCGGAGGCCAAGGGTGTTACACTCAATGAGAATTCCGAGGCCGTTGTGAAATACAAAGCAACGCTGACTGACAAGGCTGAATATACTGCCACCGGCAACACCAATGAGGTCAAGCTTGTCTATTCTAATAACCCCATGGTTGACGGTACTGGCACCTCCACGTCGAAGCGAGTTACCGACCATGTCTTCCGCCTGGATGTGACCAAGGTCGAAAAGGACAACCAGAATCAAAAACTTGAAGCTACCTTCCAAGTTAAAATGACCAAAGAGGGAGATACTTCGCTTGAGACTAATAGGTGGCTGACCCAAACTGGCGGCATTACCGAAAAAGAGGAAGATGCCGGAAAATTCAAGACCGACAAGGAAACTGGCAAGATTTATATCCCTGGTCTTGTTGAGGGAACGTATGAGATTACCGAATGCAATACTCCTGCTGGTTACAACACCCTTGCTCCGTTTACCATTACGGTGAAGCCGAAGTACAACGCAGACGGTAGCCTGCAGAGTCTCGATGTAACGTCCAGCAATACCGAAATGGTTACTCCCAGTGCTACAAATGACGCGACCATTCCTGTCACCATCCAGAACAAGAAGGGCTCCGGTCTCCCGCTCACCGGCCTTAACGGCGTGACCTTCACTTGGATTGCTGGTGGCGCGGTGCTGTGCATCGGCGTGGCGCACCTCATCCGCAGCCGTAAGCAGGCTGAGGAGTCCGAGCAGGAGTAACGCTCGCTCACCCATCCCTTTGGCAGGTGGGATGTGATGGCCATGAGACTTGCGGACACTTTTCTCGTCTATCTACGTTCTTGCTTCGCCATTCTCTTTTCGGGGCAGACTCCGCACTGGAGTCTGCCCTGTTTTTTTGGGACAACGCAGCCAGCCTCCACCGTCCGATGCGGGTACGTTCGTCATCGCGTTTCTTGACTCGTATGAGGTTCGGATTAAGGTCCGTAGGCGCACGCGCGGTGCGGACGGTAGAAGGCAGTTGCGCCGCAAGCGCAAATAAGAATGCCCGGGGGTCGGATCCCGGGCATTTAACAAAACCAGAAAACTAAGCCGCCCGCGCTCCTAAGTACTTACGCGGGGTGCGTCGTTTTCTATTGACATTGTATCCCGAATCGCCCCGCCGATCCGGGACATTTTGAAAACTCAAATATGGGCTTAGGCGCGAACGGAATCTCGTTAATTCCGAAAATTATGTATAATTCCAATATAAACTGGAATCGAACGAAAATAATGGAAATGAACGAAGCGCTAATCTACTTACAAGAAGCACTAGGCCTCTCCGCCAAGGCCAGAACTTGGCCTGGATCCGCACGCTTGCCGCTGTATCTGCGGGCGATTGAGGTCCGCGCTGTTGACGCAAACGGTTTTTCGTTTTTGCTTGCAAGTTTGCCTACTGGCGTCGGGCTTCCCGAGGCTAAGAGGGTCTATAGTCAGCTAGCCTTGCGTGCGGAGACTCCTGTTGTCGTTTCGTTTCCTGATGCCGATGCACGTCAGCGCAAAGCATTGGTCGCACAAGGGATTCCGTTTGTTTGCCCCGGCAGACAGGCTTTTCTTCCATTTATGGGCACGGCCTGTACGGAGAGGGGCAGTGTCCGGTTTCGCAATCACGCGACCAAGATGTCACCCAACGCGCAGGCTGCCGCAATCTGGGGAGCAGCCCAGGAGCCATATCGTCCCTATGACCTTTGTCGCGCGCTTGGGATCTCGGCAAGCCGCGCGAGTGAGGCCATAACCGAGCTTGTTGACAGGGGGCTCGCGAGACGCGAGCGTCGCGAGCGACGTGTCTTCGTGTTCCCTGTTGCCGTTGATCTTCTGCTCAGCGAGCACATGGCAGAGCTCTCCTCGCCTGTCTCGAAGGTCTTTTTTGCAAGGAAGACGCAGCAGATCGACTATCTTGTTGACGCCGGGGAGACGGCGCTCGCTGCGCGTTCGATGCTCGCTGCGCCGGGCATGGAACAAAAGGCCGTCTTAAGAAGTGCATGGCGTCAACTGAGCGACCTCGAAGTCGCAGATGGTGAGTTGCCGGATAACGAAACGGCGATGATCCAAGTATGGCGCTATGCGCCCGTGTTTGCCGGCTCCTCCCGTGTCGACGACATTTCGCTTGCGCTATCTTTGGCGGCAATCGACGATGAGCGAATTCAGCTCGAAGTCGATCGCATGTTTGGAAAGGAATATCCATGGCAAGAAGCGCTGTAGAAGGTCTCCAAGAATTCGTACCGTAGGCGGCGTTTCGGTCCTAGCTGCGTTGCCCGCGGCAGAGGTTCGCGAATCGGCTATTATTTGTTTAGACAACCTGAGCTGTAAAGGAGTGACCGGCGATGGTGCAGGGCGCCAAACATATGAAGAGCAATAACGCCGCGGACAACGGCGGCTCAAGCCCTCAGCCCAAACCTCAACCAAAGCCCAAGCGCCGTCGCAAGCGACTGCCGCGCTGGGCCGACCGGCTCATCACCATCGTCATCATCCTTATTGGCGTGGGCCTTATGACCTGGCCGTGGATCTTGGACCGGCTCGAGGCCTCGGGCGTGTTCAACCAGATCAGCACCGTGTCCAGCACCGTGGACGCGCTATCTGCCGAGGAGCGCGAGCGCATCCTGCTCCAGGCGCGCTCCTATAACGAGCAGCTGGCGGGCGAGGCCACCGAGCTTCCAGCCGACCAGATCGAGCCCTACGCTCAGCAGCTCATCTTTGACCGCGACCCCATGATGAGCTGGGTCGAGATCCCCTCCATCGACGTTAGTATGCCCATCTACCACGGCACGAGCGAAGAAGTCCTTATGGCGGGCGTCGGCCACCTGGAGGGCACGAGCCTGCCGGTGGGCGGCACCTCGACGCATTGCGTGCTCACCGCGCACTCGGGTATGCGCAACCTGAGCATGTTCGACGACATCCACTCGCTGGAGCCCGGCGACCTGGTGCTGCTGCACACCATGAACAAGACGCTTGCCTACAAGATGGTGGACTCCGAGGTGGTGCTGCCCGAGGAGATGGAGTCGCTGACCATCGAGCCCGGTGCCGACAAGGTGACGCTCGTTACCTGCACGCCCTATGGCGTGAACGACCATCGCCTGCTGGTGCATTGCGTGCGCACCAAATACAGCAAGAAGGACGTCGACAAGCAAAAGTCGCTGGCCGGCCGCCACTGGGGCAAGCGCGAGTTTGCCGTGCTCATCGTGGTCGTGGCCATTGTGCTGTTGCTGCTGGACATCGTGATCCACGCGGTCCGCAAGCGCCGCAAGGCCAAGGCCTCGGCATAGGCATCGCCCAAAACCACCACGAAGGTGCCTGTCCCCTTTGTGGTGGTTGGCTCCAGCTGGACATTCGGGGTGCCCAGACCATCACAACATTCGATGAAAATCGCGATTTTGGCGAAAAGTGTCGAATGTTGTGATGGTTATCGCTGTGGGCAGGACGGTTTTCGTTGTGGGCGAGACGGTTTTCGCTATGGACGGTGCGGTTTCGCTGCAGAACCGCCAGTCCGCTGCCTGCCAGCCCGTCGCCCTCGTTACGTTTTCGCTGCATTTGGGTAAAGCGCCTGCTCCAAGCGGCATTGCCTTGTATACTAGAGCGGTTTATCTGTTATGCGGAAGGGAGCGCCTATGGCACTCAGCGAGAAAGACGTGCGCGGTATCGCCGAGTACGCAAAGATCGCACTGACCGATGACGAGCTCACCCAGATGACGTCCTACATGAACGACGCCGTCCAGATGCTCGAGCCCGTCTTGCAATATGACTTGCCCGACGTGGAGCCCACGTTCCATCCTATCGGAAGCCTGTCCAACGTGATGGGCGACGACCTGCGCGAGCCCGAGCGCGACCTGCCGCTCGGCGTTGCGCTCGAAAACGCCGGCAGCGCACGCGACCGCTACTTCCGCGTGCCGTCCATTTTGGGAGAGGGGGAGAGCGAGTAATGGCGCAGAGCTTCGATTCCCTTACCGCCGCCCAGATCGCCGCGGGCGTTGCCGCCGGCGACTTTACCGCTATCGAGGTGGCCCAGGCCTCCCTTGCCGCCATCGAGGCGCGCGAGGGCGGGGTCCAGGCCTTCCTACAGGTGTCGCCTGAGCTTGCGCTCGAGGCCGCCGCGCGCGTGGATGCCGACCGTGCCGCCGGAAAGCCGCTGCCCCCGCTCGCGGGCGTGCCGCTGGCCATCAAGGACAACATGAACCTCGTGGGCACGCGCACCACCTGCGCTTCCCGCATGCTCGCGGACTACCGGAGCGTTTACACCGCCACCTGCGTCCAGCGCATGCTCGATGCCGGCTGCCTGCCCATGGGCAAGGCCAACATGGACGAGTTTGCCTTTGGCAGCTCCACCGAGAGCTCGGCGTTCCACCGCACCAACAACCCCTGGGATACCGAGCGCGTGCCCGGCGGCTCCTCGGGCGGCTCCGCTGCCGCCG
>URQD01000075.1:0-6074 GCA_900549905.1 uncultured Collinsella sp.
AGGCCCGCGATATCGCCGCCGCCGTTGATGCGGCAGAGTTGCCCGATGTGCTTGGCTCGCTTGCCGGCAACGATACGATTTTGGTTATTGCCCAGACGGCCGAGGACGGCGAGCGTCTCGAGGCGCTGATCAATAAGTTGAGCAATTCTCGCAAGTAGGCGTGCGGGTCGTGCGTTCGGCATTGTGTGCGCTGACATAGTGGCTTGTAAGGGGTATCGACGTTGGTCGGTACCCCCTTTTTGTTTGCCGGTATAAAGACCGCCCTCCAGGTCGTTTCAAACTAAAAGGCCCCGAGCAGTTCAATAAGCTGCTCGGGGCCTTGTTGGCTTTAGTCGCGTACTTCTTAGCCGACCGTATCGTCAGGCGTGGGCGAGGGGTCGGGAGTGGGCGTAGGCGTAGGCGTAGGCGTGCCGCCATCGCCGCCGGTCGAACCACCAGTGGAGCCACCCGTCGAGCCACCGGTCGTACCGGTGCCGCCGGTGGTGTCGCCGCCCGTGGTCTCGGTGGTCGTGGTCGTCGTGGTAGTCGTTGTGGTGGTTTCCTCTTCCTCTTCGTCCTTGTCCTTGTCGTCGTTCTCCGACTTCTTGGTGTTGTTGGTGCCGTAGAACTTCCAGACGCTGTTGTTCTTGTAGGTGGGCGCCGTTCCGGTCGCAAACTCCTCGCGCTCGGTACCGGTCAGAACGGTGTTCATAAACCGCTTAAAGACAGGCAGGTTGGTGCTGTCGCCCAGCAGGTCCGTGCCGTACTTTTGGATGGGGATCTCGCCCGCGGAATAGCCGGTCCACAGGGCGCACGCCAGCTGCGGGGTATAGCCGCAGAACCACAGGTTGGTGGTGTTGTCGGTGGTGCCCGTCTTGCCGGCATAGGGCTGGTTGACACTCAGGGCACCGGCAGCGCCCGTACCGCCGCCCTGCATGACGCCGGACAGAACATCGGTGACCGCGGCGGCCTCGCCCTCGGTAAGCACCTGTGAGGGATTGTCAGTGTGCTGGTACAGCACCGAGCCGGTACGAGAGTCAATCTCGGTGATGGCGATCGGCTGGCGATAGTAGCCGCCATTGGCAAACGTTGCGTAGGCGGCGGCCATCTCGAGCGGCGAGATCGAGCCGGTGCCGAGCGTCATGACGGGAACGTCCTCGATGTTGTCCTTGGCGGGATCGATGCCGAGCTTTTTGACGAGCGAGATGATCTTGCTGTTGCCGACGGCTTCCGCCACCTGGATGTAGCCGGTGTTGGAGGAGTATGCCGTCGCCTGCTTAAGCGTGATGTTGCCATAGCTATGGTTGGCGTAGTTTTGGACCTCGGTCGTGGTGCCCTTGGCCTTGAGCGGCGAGTTGCAGTTGAGGGTGACGTTGGGGTTCATGCCGTTTTGGATGGCAGTTGCCAGCGTAAATGCCTTAAAGGTGGAGCCGACGGGACGCTTGGCCGTGGCATGGTTTACGTGGTTCTCGTCGGCGTTGTAGTCGTAGCCGCCCACCATGCACTTGATGTAGCCGGTCTTGGGGTCGACGACGACCATGCCCATGTCCAGGCCGTCGAGCGAGAGCGTGTCGAGCTGCTCGCGAACGGCATTCTCTGCCACCTGCTGCATCGTGGGATCGATGGTGGTCTTGACGGTCAGACCGCCCTTAAAGAGCACGTCGGTCGAGAACTCCTGCTCCAGCAGCTGCTTAACATAGGCGACAAAGTAGGGCTGCGAGTATACGTCGACGCCGCTGCCCGAAATCTCGGTCACGTTGAGGGTGATGGGCTCGGCCTGTGCGGCATCGTGCTCCTCCTGCGTGATGTGGCCCAGGCGCAACATGTTGTCGAGGACCTTGTTGCGACGGGACAGCGCCAGGTCGGGGTTGACCGTGGGGTCGTACTGCGAGGGCGAGTTGGGAAGGCCGATCAACAGCGCGGCTTCGCTCAGGGTGAGGTCGGCGGCGCTCTTGGATAGGTAGGTCTCGGCGGCGGCCTCGATACCGTAGGCGCCGTGGCCGTAATAGATGGTGTTGAGGTACATCATGAGGATCTCGTCTTTGGAGTACATATCCTCCATCTTGACGGCGATGTAAGCCTCGCGCACCTTACGCTCGATGGTCGAGTCGAACTGCTCCTCCTGCAGGATGGTGTTGCGCACCAGCTGCTGGGTGATAGTCGAGGCGCCTTCGTGACCGCCGCCGAGGGTTGCCACCGCAGCGCGCGCGATACCCCACAGGTCGATACCGCCGTGCTCGTAGAAGCGCTCGTCCTCGACGTCAACGGTGCCCTGCAGCACGTAGGGGGAGACCTCGTCCTTGGTGATAGACTTGCGGTTTTGCGTGTAGAAGCTCGCAATCTTGTTGCCGTTGCAGTCGACGATCTCGGTGGGCTCGCTCACCAGATACGCGTTGGCGTCGGTGTAGTCGGGCAGATCGGACAGCCAGCGGTTGACGTTGCCGACCATGCCGATGCCAAATGCCACGCCCGCGATAAGCAAAAAGCCCAAAAACGAGAGCAGGATTATGGGCAGAGCATGCGTCTTTGAACGGCTGCGTCCCTGTCGTTGGCGAGGACCCATATATTGACCTCCAGGTATGTCGTGCCGGACGGTGGATGTGCCGTCGGGGCAGGATGGACATAAGTTATTACACGATAAACCAAACGGGGCGCGCGAGGCCTCGTGTATGCTGGAAGACGGCATTTTTCAGAGTGAATGCATACCTTGGTAAGGAGTTTGTCGATGGCGATTCGGACGATGGGGCCGAGCGGACAATACGAGACTGGATTGGATGCTGCCGGTGCGGCGCTGCCCGAGCTGCTGGCGCCGGCGGGCGGGCTCGACCAGATGCTTGCGGCCATCGCCGCGGGTGCCGATGCCATCTATGCGGGGTTGGGCGGCTTTAACGCCCGTGTGAGTGCGCACGGTTTTACCGACGACGAGTTTGCACGCGGCTGCGCCGTGGCGCATGCCCATGGCGTGCGTGTGTACGTAACGCTCAACGTGTTCGTATTTGACGACGAGTTGTCCGACGCGGTGGCGTTGGGAGCTCATGCACTAGAGCTGGGCGCCGATGCTCTGATTGTCGCCGATGCCGGGTTGGCCTGCGCGCTGCGCGCGGCGATTCCCGGGGTCGAGATTCACCTGTCCACGCAAGCGGGCGCTCATAGCGAGGGTGCCGTGCGGCTTGCCGCCGATGAGCTGGGGGGCGAGCGCGTGACGACGGCACGCGAGCTGACGGTCGACGAGATTGCGGCGCTCTGTGCCACGGGCGTGCCCATCGAGGTATTCTGCCACGGTGCGATTTGCATCGGCTATTCGGGGGCGTGCGAGTTCTCGGCCTTGCGGCGTGGGCGCTCGGCGATGCGCGGCGACTGCACGCAGCCGTGCCGTCTGGCGTACGACCTAGTGGACGAGGCGGGGCAGAGTGTTGTTGCCGTCGAGGGAGACCGCCTGCTTTGTCCGCGTGACTATCTGGGTATCGCGCACCTGCCCGAGCTTGTTGCCGCCGGCGTGGCATCGCTCAAGATCGAGGGACGCATGAAGAATCCCGATTACGTATTCAACGTGGTGAGGGTGTGGCGTCGGGCACTCGATATGCTGTGCGACGGCGCGTGGGACTCCGGTGCCGTGGAAGAGCTTGAACGCGAGCTGGGAAGGTCGTTTAACCGTGGGTTTACCGATGCTTACCTGCGGGGTCGTTCGGGTGCCGAGCTCATGAGCTTTGAGCGCGCGATCAACCAGGGCGTGCGCGTGGGCCACTTGGTGGCGGTGGGTCACGAAGAGGTGACGGTTGAGCTTGATGCCGCCGTGGCGGCGGGCGATACGCTCGAAATCCGATTTTACCCGGGTGCCGACGCGCGTCCCGATGTGCCCAAGCGCTGGCCACAGGTGCCTTGCCCCGTGGATGCCGCTGCGGGGGAGCGCATCGTCGTGCATTGCAAACGTAAGGTGGACGCGGGCTGCGAGGTCTATCTGATTCGCAGCGCCGGCGTGTTGGATCAGACGGCGGCGGTGTTGGAGCGCATGCGGGCCGAGGCGGATGCGATTGCGCCCGTTGCGCGTGCCGTTGAGGTGCTGCCCTTTGAGGGCGCTGCGGTGGATGGCGGTGCGTCGACGGAGTTGGCGGGGTCGGCGGGGCCGGCAAAGCGCGAGGATTTTGCTCGTATGGTCTTTGCCTGGGAGCTGATGGATGTGGGTCCGCGCGATGAGCGAGATCTGTCCGATACAACGGTGGTGCTCGACGAAGTGTGCCGCGCGGGCGACGCCGAGCGGACTCGGGCGCTTATGCAGCGTGCCGGGCGCGTCGTCTGCCGCAATCTGGGACAAGTGGCGATGGCCCGCGAGCTGGGCACAACGTTTGACGTGGCGGCGCCGGTGTTCTGTGCCAATCGGGCCACGCTTACCTGGCTGCGCGGACTCGGTGCGGGGCGGGTGTGCTTGTCTGCCGAGTTGCTCGGCAATGATGCGGAGCGTGTTGCCGAACTTGCCGCTTGCCCCGGTGTCTTGGGGCCTGTCGATGCCGACCGTCCCGAGCTCATGGTGTGCGAGCACTGCTTGCTGACTGCCGAGGGCGCCTGCGCCACGGATGCAACGGGGCAGGTCCGTTGCCGTGACTGCTCGCGCCGTCAGCAGGCGCGCTTTTTGGTCGAACGTGACGGCACGCGTTTGCCGGTCGTTATCGACGCGTGCGGCAGGACGAGGATTTTCCTGTCGTAGGTGCCGCGTCGCGCTGTTTTGGTTATTATTAGTGGGTTTATGAACTTCCAGCACCGCCGTATCCGGTGAGGGTGCTATAGCAAAAGGAGGATACCCAATGCTGTCTGTTGACGAGCAAATGCGTATCATCACCTCGGGTGCAGCGCAGATCGTCCCCGAGGCCGACCTTCGCAAGAAGCTTGAGAAGGGCGAGCCCCTCAACATCAAGCTCGGCGTCGATCCCACCAGCCCCGACCTGCACCTGGGCCATGCCGTGCCCCTGCGCAAGATGCGTCAGTTCCAGGACCTGGGCCACAACGTCACCCTTATCATCGGCAACGGCACTGCGCTGATCGGCGACCCCTCGGGCAAGAACTCCACCCGCCCGCAGCTTTCGCAGGAGCAGATCGAGGCCAACGCCGAGACCTACGTGAGCCAGGCCATGAAGATCCTGGACCCCGAGAAGACCACCATCGTGCACAACGGCGACTGGATCCTTTCGATGGACCTGGCCGGCCTGCTGCAGGTGTGCTCCAAGTTCACCGTCGCCCGCATCCTCGAGCGCGACGACTTCACCAAGCGCTACCAGTCCCAGACGCCGATTGCCCTGCACGAGTTCCTGTACCCTGTGATGCAGGCCTTCGACTCCGTGCAGATCAAGGCCGACGTCGAGATGGGCGGCACCGACCAGCTCTTTAACCTGCTCGCCGGCCGCGAGCTCATGGAGAAGATGGGCATGGAACCGCAGATCGCGCTCACCATGCCGCTGCTCGAGGGCACCGACGGCGTCCGTAAGATGTCCAAGTCCTACGGTAACTACATCGGCCTGACCGATGCTCCCAAGGATATGTTCGGCAAGACCATGTCCATCCCCGACGAGATGATCGGCAAGTACTATCGTCTGGCCAGCTCGCTCGCCCCGGCCGAGGTCGACAAGATCGACGCCGCCTTGGCCGATGGTTCTGCCGACCCCTACGAGCTCAAGCGCGCATTGGGCCGCGACCTGTGCGACACCTACCACGGCGCCGGCGCCGGCGACGAGGCACAGGCCGAGTTCGACCGTGTGTTCAAGGAGGGCCAGCTTGCCGACTTCCCCGAGAAGCACGTTGAACTGACCGTCAACGACGAGGGCCAGATTTACCTCGCCGGCCTGCTCAAGGACCTGGGCCTTTCGGCCAGCGCCGGTCAGGCCCGCCGCGACATCGACGGCGGCGGCGTCAAGGTCAACGGCAAGGCTGTGGCTCCCAAGAGCTACAACATCGATCCGAGCGCCCTCAAACTGGGCGACACCCTCTCCGTGGGCAAGCGCAAGGGCTTCAAGCTGGTTTAGTTACGCGGTTTTACCAAACCGCGTAACCGGTTGACGCTGCAAACCCGCCAGAGCGGCAATCTGCCTTTCAACTTCGGCGGCATG
>URQD01000076.1:0-5933 GCA_900549905.1 uncultured Collinsella sp.
CGGCTCAGGGCGATATACGCCGTGATGCGCGACCGGGTGCCCTACCGGGAGTAGCCCCGACGGTTGACAAAACTATAGGAACACCCAATGACTACCCACAGAATGAGGGTCTCATCGGGGACTAGGTAAATGGCAAAAGCCCCCGCGGCCGAAACGGGCCACGGGGGCAGCAGGCTTGCAAGGGTTAACTCAAGTCCTCGCCATTTGATGCAATGACCTTTTGATACCAGCAGAAGCTGTCCTTTCGGTAGCGATCGAACGTGCCTTTGCCCGTATCATCGGCATCAACATAAACAAAGCCATAGCGCTTCTTCATCTGCCCCGTCGAGGCAGACACCAAATCGATACAGCCCCACGGCGTGTATCCCATCAGGTCAACACCGTCCTCGACAATTGCATCGCGCAGCGCAAGAATATGCCTGCGCAGGTAATCAATATGATATGCATCGTGGACTTTGCCGTCTTCCAGCGCATCGAGTCCGCCCACACCGTTCTCGGCGATAAAGAGCGGAAGATGGTAACGATCGTGGTAGCCGGCAAGCGTCACGCGCAAACCCAGCGCATCGATCTGCCATTTCCAGGCAGTCTCTTTATCCTTGAGGTACGGATTGCGCAGCGTCGGGAACACGTTGCCCTCCGCCTTCTCGGCGATCACCTGGTCATCGGCGCACACCAAGCGCGAGCAATAGTACGAGAACGAAATGAAGTCGACGGTATGCTCGGCCAGATACTCCGTATCGCCCGGCTCAAAGGGCACGTGAACACCCTCTTTCTCGAGCGCACGCAGCTTCCAAGTAGGATAGGCGCCCGCAGCCATCACGTCAGTGTAGAAGTAGCGGCCGCGGTCCTCCTCATACGCAAGCCATACGTCCTCGGGCGCACAACGGTACGGATAGGTCGCACCGGCAGCGATCATGCAACCCACCTTGTTTGCGGGATCGATCTTGTGCAGGATCTCGACAGCGCGAGCGCTCGCCATAAACATATGGTGCGAGAACGCCGCGGTCACGGCTGCACGGTCACGCTCATCCTCGAGCGTGACGCCCGCGTTGATATAGGACAGCGCCACGCTGTTGATCTCGTTGAAGGTGAGCCAATAACGCACGAGGCCCTGGTACGCACGTCCGACGGTCTCGACGTAGTGCGCATACCGCTCGATCATCTCTCGGCTTTGCCATCCACCATAACGCTCGACCAGAGCCAACGGATAGTCGTAGTGCGACAGCGTCACGAGCGGCTCGATTCCGTGCTCGCGCAGCGCCTCGAATACCTGACGGTAAAACTCCAAGCCCTCACCGTTGGGCTCGGCCTCCATCCCTGTGGGAAAAATACGGCTCCAACAAATTGAAAGACGCAGGCACTTCAAGCCCATCTCGGCAAAGAGCTCGACGTCCTCGCGCCAATGATGGAAGAAGTCGTTGCCCCAACGGCATGGATACAGCCTGTCCGGATCATCCACGGGCTTTTGCCTGCCAAACATCACATCCCAGCGGTCGGGACCCTGTGGAATCAGGTCGGAGTGCGACATACCGCGGCCGCCCTCGTTCCAGCCCCCTTCGGCCTGGTTGGCAGCGAGCGCGCCGCCCCACAAAAAGCCCTCGGGCATACCGGCAGCAGACGTTCTGTCAAAGTAACCCATGCTACTCAGTATCCTTGGCAGAAGCTGCCGCGGCGTTCTCCTGCTCCTGCGCCAGGAGCTGGTTGTCGTACACCTTAAAGAACGGGTACCAGACCACAGCCATGACCACGATCAAAACGATCGTAAATACCCAGATACGCGGGTCGAGGCACTGGATAAAGCCCTGAACGAAGATGGGGAACGTGCCGCTCACCAAGATGTAGAAGTTAGAGACAAGACCCAGTGAGATTGCACCCCAATACAGCAGGGCCGAAATCATACCGCCCAGCACAAACGGAATCATGAGGATCGGGTTGAAGATGATGGGTGCGCCAAAGATCGCGGGCTCGGAGATACGGAAGAAGCTCGGCACGATCGATGCCTTGCCAAATGCCTTGAGCTGCTGCGACTTTGCCTTAAACGCGCAGAGCGCCACAAAAGAGAACGTATTGCCCGTGCCGCCGATGAGGTTGATGACCATCGACATGAGTACCGGGTGGAACTCAAGCGGCTGCCCAGCAGCGTAGAGCGAGGCGTTGGCAGCAAAGGCGGCAAGCGTGACCGGGGCGGTGATGGGCATCACGATCATGTTGCCGTGGACGCCAAAGCACCAAAACAGCAGCGTCATGAAGCAGATAAGCAGTGCGCCGGGCACAGAGTCAACTGCGACGGAAAGCGGGGCAGCGAGCAGCTTCTCGATAACCGAGGGGATGGACAGCGTGGGATCGATCATCTGGATCAGCAGGTTGCCACCAAAGAAGATGAGGATGTTGACGAGCATAGGCACGATGGCGCCAAAGGTTTCGGACAAAAACGGCGGCACGCCATCGGGCATCTTGATGGTGATGCCCTTGGTCTGGCAGAAGCGCGTGACCTCGACGGAGACCAGGGCAACGATGATGGCGGTAAACAGGCCCTGCGCACCCAGATAGGTGCAGGGGACCGCCTGGAGCACGGACTCATCAGCAAGCTGGTAGTAGGACGACGGCGCCGCGGCGATCAGGAACATCACCAGCGAGGTCATACCGGCGTTAAGCTTGGGCATCTTGTAGGTGCCCGCCAGGTTATAGGCGATTGCGAACGTCACGATCACCGACAGTATGCCCATCGTCATGTTGAACGGGATGAGCAGCGTGAGCTTATTGGCCGTGGCAAAATCGAGCCAAGGGCCAAAGACGGACCAGAACCCGCCCTGCGCCACCAGGTCGGCCGTGACCGGCGGGTTGGCGATGATCATAAAGACGGCAGAGACCAAGATGAAGCTGATCGCGCTCATAAAGCCCTTTTGCATGGAGGCAAAGTGGCGCTCGGTGCCGCAGAAATTGGCAATAGGGGTCAGTTTTTCCTGAAGCAGGGTCATGAACTTTTCCATGGTCGCCTCCTAGCCCAACAGCGACTGGGCGAGTGCCAGCACGTTGGCGGCGTTGCCCATGCCGTAGTCCTGTGCGGGGATGACCGCGGTCGGCTTACCGCTCCCCTGCTTGACGGTGTTGAGCTGGTAGGACACCTGCGGCCCCAAGAGCAGCACGTCATAATCGGCACAGGTCTCCTGATACTCGCCGATACCCACCGCATCGATATCGAGCTCGATGCCGTTTTGCTCCGCGTATTTCTCGAGTTTCTTCATCAGAATGCTTGTAGACAGGCCAGCTGCGCAAACAAGAAGGATCTTCATAAGGGATTCCCTTCGCATTGATTGGTTGGATAGTCGCCGCACGCCGTTAGGCGTTCTTGGCTGCAGTGCGCTCATACAGGCAGATCAGCTCCTGCACGAGCTCCTGAGCAAGCATGGAGCACATGAGGTGGTCCTGAGCATGGACCAGCAACACATCCACCGACAGATGCTCGCCCGCCGCCTCGGTCGAAAGCAGCTGCGTTTGGATGTGGTGAGCCTTGATTCCCGCATCCATTGACTGCTTCATGAGTTTGGCGGCAGCGTCAAAATCCCCCGCCTTTGCCTTTTCAAGGGCTTCGAAGGCAAGGCTGCGTGCCTCTCCCGCTGCAGCGACCAGCTGAAACGAAACCATCTCGGTTCCCTGATCGTCCATAACGGTCTCCTCTCCCGTGATGTCTGGTTTGTACTTGAATATTCGAAACACCTATCTCCCGCCCGCAATCCTCGAGGTTTATTGCAGGTAGACTGACAGGGTCATCGACAAAAGAAGTCTTAAGCCGTATGCGCTTGCACAAGCGCCATCAGCTCATGCCAGGACCGGCGCTCGCGTAAGCGCTCGACCCCCTGGCGGTCCATAAAGATCTCAGCGAGCAGCGAGCTCAAGATCCGCGCCTCATCGCCGCCCGACCGGGCAAACGACACCATAAAGACGATATCGACCTCATGGCCGTATTCGTCCCAAAGAATGGGATGTTCGAGCAGGCCCACGGTAACAAAGGCCTCGGCGGTCAAAGGATGCATCCCATGGGGCATGGCCACCCCATTGCCAAACGAGGTGGCACTCGCGCTCTCGCGCTCGGCAACCTCTTGGGCAAACTGGGCATCGACACGGCCGCTCTCGACGGCGCGCTCGGAGAGATATCGGAGAACGGCCTGCTTCGACGACGCCTCAACGCGGTTGAAGAACAGGGCACGGCTAAAGAAAGCGCTCAGGGAGTCCGATTGCGCAGCGTCATCACTCAGCACCTTGCGGATAGCGTTGACATCGCTCGTCTCCAAGAAGAAATCGACCTCGCGGACGGGCACAGGCAACTTGACGTTGAGCGGCACCGTTGTGAACACGTAGTCGATGTGCGAAAAGTCGAGCGTTCCCACGCGGGCGACGTCGCATGTCTCAATCGACTCGATATACATACCAAACTGCTTGCGGTACTGGTGCTCGAGCATACGGGCGCTTCCCGCTCCCGAGGCGCACACGATCAGGATGCGTTTGCGACGCGGCTGGTCGGCTTGCTGCTCGAGGGCCAGGGCAAATGCCATGGCGATGTAGCCGAGCTCCTCATCAGAGGGCTGGCTGCCAAAATGACGCTCGAGTACCTGCGAGGTGCCGGCCGCCATCGAATAGGCCAACGGAAACCTCGTCTTGATATCGGGCAGCATGGGGTTATCCATATGCATGTGATATTCAAGGCGATAACCCAGAGGGCCAATATGCCGAGCAAGGTTCATGCGAAGTTCAAGATCGCTGCTAAAGTCAAACCTAAACTCATCGTTGACCGCACGTACCATCTCGGAAGCAATCTCCCACATCTCGTCCGAGATAACGGCAGAGCCCTTCTCGGGCACGCCCGTGCCCCTGCCGAGCAAATGGATTGCGATAAAGGCAACCTCTTCTCGGGGCATGCTCACGCCCAGGGCATCCTTGATGTTTGCGGCAATCTGGAAAGCCGCGGCGTATTCGCGCGTTCCCTCCAGTTTTTGAACGTCCGATTCTGCAGCTGGGACATAGCAGCCCTGCTCGATGCGGCCAAGAGCGATGTAAAGATGCATGATGAGATTGCGGGATGCCAGCGAGCTCACCGTGACGGGCGAGGCCGTCAGGGCATCGTCCACACATGCGGCGATGGCCCGCAGGTGCTCGGCGAGCTTTGCATCGTCGGTGTCGGGCAACACGGGCCTCACCAGCGAGGCCAGGCACAGGCGCCGTTGCGACTCCCCACCCGCAACGCGGATTCCGTAGCGTGGGCGCTTTTCAAGCGTTAAGTCAAATTGGGCGAGTTTCTGCTCTACCAGACGCATGTCATTGGACAGAGTCCGCGCCGAAACGTAGAGTAAATCCGCATACTCCTCAATCGTCACCCACTGGGACCGCATTAGGAGGTCGTTAAGAAGGAAGGACACACGGCCGTCGCGCGTATCAGGAATGCCCGGATGGGCCAGAGCCGCACCGTCTAGCAAGCGAGCAAGCTCATCTGCACGTGCAACATCGATACGATACTGCCCCTTGCTGCCAACGATGCGTGCAACCCCTGCAAGGTTGTCGTTTGCGCGATGGATATAGTTTCTCACGGCGCGCTCGCTTACCTCGAGACGCTTGGCAAGTACCGCGACAGCGACAGGCTGAGCGTCCTCGATCATATTTACAAGCTGCTTGACGCGAGCATCCATGTCCTCCTCCTTTCCCTGCGTCTAGTCTAACGCGGTAAAGAATGACACTCCACGTCGCGCTCGTTCCACCAACTCGGAACAGGTTGCGGGGAGTCCAGCTGAGCTATGGAGAGCCTGGGGAAAGGGCCCGAAGGCAATGCGTCGGTGTGGGATGCGCCTTCCCAGCCATTGTGCAGTCATTGGGGACAGACTTAAATGAGTAGTCATTGGGTGTTCCTATAGTTTTGTCAACCTTCGACGCTACTCCCGGTA
>URQD01000077.1:0-5595 GCA_900549905.1 uncultured Collinsella sp.
AGGGGCTGTAGCCGATGATGAGGGACGGGCCGTCGTAGGCCTCGGCCTCGTGGATGGCCTTGAGGGTCTGAGCCGGGTTGGCGCCCATGGCGACCTGCGCCACGTAGACGTAGCCGTAGCTCATGGCAATCTCGGCCAGGGACTTCTTCTTGGTCACCTTACCGGCAGCGGCGAACTGAGCGACCTGGCCCAGGTTCGAGGCCTTGGAGGCCTGACCGCCGGTGTTGGAGTAAACTTCGGTGTCGAAGACAAAGACGTTGACATTGTGGCCGGAAGCCAGGACGTGATCCAGGCCACCGAAGCCGATGTCGTAGGCCCAACCGTCGCCGCCGAAGATCCAGAAGGACTTCTTGGTGAGGTAAGCCTTGTCGGCGAGGATTGCCTTGGAAGCCTCGCAGCCGCACTTCTCGAGCTCGGCAACGTAGGCAGCGGCAGCGGTCTTGGAGGCCTCGGCGTCGTTGACAGAGTCAATCCAAGCCTGGCCGGCAGCCTTGAGCTCGTCGGACGGACCATCGGCGGCGATGATCTCCTGGGTGGTGGCAATCAGCTTGTGCTGAACAGCCTCATAGCCCACGGCCATGCCCAGACCGTGCTCGGCATTGTCCTCGAACAGGGAGTTGTTCCACGCCGGGCCGTGACCGTCCTTGTCCTTGCAGTAAGGAGCGGTGGCAGCGGGGTTGCCCCAAATGGAGGAGCAGCCGGTGGCGTTGGAAATGAACATGCGGTCGCCGGCGACCTGGATCACCAGACGTGCATAGGCGGTCTCGGCGCAGCCGGCGCAGGAGCCGGAGAACTCCAGGTAGGGCTGCTTAAACTGGCTGCCCTTGACGTTGGCCGCGATGAGCTCCTTCTTCTCGGAGACGTTCTCGACCATGTAGTCCCAAACGGGCTGCTGGTCCATCTCCTGCTCGGTGGGAACCATCTCGAGGGCGCCCTTGGGGCAGACCTTGACGCAGTTGGTGCAACCCATGCAGTCGAGCGGGGACACAGCCATGGTGAACTTCATGCCCTTGGCCTTGGGGCCCATGGCGTCGAGCGTGCGGGTAGCCTCGGGCGCGGCGGCAGCCTCGTCCTCGGTCATCGCGAACGGACGGATGGTGGCATGCGGGCACACATAGGCGCACTGGTTGCACTGGATGCACTTGGTCTCGTCCCAGTGGGGAACGACCACGGCGACGCCGCGCTTCTCGTATGCGGAGGCGCCCAGCTCAAACTGGCCGTCGGCGCAGCCGACGAAGGCGGAAACGGGCAGGCTGTCGCCATCCATGCGATCGATGGGCTCGAGCAGGTTCTTGACCTGCTGGGCGATGGCGGACTTGGTCTCCTCGGAGAGCTCGACGGGAGCGGCGTCCTCGGCGGTAGCCCAGTCGGCCGGAACCTCGAACTTACGGAAAGCGGTAGCGCCGGCATCGATGGCCTTGTGGTTGGCGTCGACGATAGCCTGGCCCTTCTTCATGTAGGACTTGGTAGCCGCGTCCTTCATGTACTGCAGGGCGTCCTCGGCGGGCAGGACCTTGGCCAGCGCGAAGAAGGCGGACTGGAGCACCGTGTTGGTGCGCTTGCCCATGCCGACCTTAGCGGCCAGGTCGATAGCGTCGATCAGGTAGACGTTGACGTTGTTGTTCGCGATGTAGCGCTTGGCCACGGCGGGCATGTGCTCGGCGAACTCCTCGTCGCTCCACTGGCAGTTGACCAGGAAGGTGCCGCCCGGCTTGACGTCGCGGACCATCTTGAAGCCCTTAACGATGTAGCTGGGGTTGTGGCAAGCGACAAAGTCGGCCTTGGTCACGTAGTACGGCGAACGGATCGGAGAATCACCAAAGCGCAGGTGCGAGACGGTGACGCCGCCGGTCTTCTTGGAGTCGTACTGGAAGTAGGCCTGGACGTACTTGTCGGTGTGGTCGCCGATGATCTTGATCGAGTTCTTGTTGGCGCCGACGGTACCGTCGCCACCCAGACCCCAGAACTTGCACTCAATGGTGCCGGGGGCTGCGGTGTTGGGCGCATCCTCGGCCTCGGGCAGGCTCAGGTTGGTCACGTCATCGACAATGCCGATGGTGAACTCGCGCTTGGGCTCGTCCTTCTTGAGCTCCTCGAAGACAGCGAACGCGGACGCGGGAGGCGTGTCCTTGCCGCCCAGGCCATAACGGCCGCCGACGACCTTGATGCCCGTCTTGCCGGCCTCGTAGAGAGCAGAAACGACGTCCTGGTAGAGCGGCTCGCCGATGGAACCCGGCTCCTTGGTGCGGTCCATGACGGCGATCTTCTGGACGGTCTCGGGAAGAACGTCGACGAAGTGCTTGATGGAGAACGGACGGAACAGACGAACCTTGACCAGGCCGACCTTCTCGCCGTGAGCGTTGAGGTAGTCGATGACTTCCTCGAGCACGTCGCAGAAGGAGCCCATGCACACGACGACGCGGTCTGCATCGGGAGCGCCGTAGTAGTTGAACAGGCCGTAATCGGTGCCGAGCTTCTCGTTGATCTTCTTCATGTAGCCCTCGACGACGGCGGGAAGCTCGTCGTAGACCTTGTTGCAGGCCTCACGGTTCTGGAAGAAGATATCGCCGTTCTCGTGGCTGCCGCGGGTGTGCGGGTGCTCAGGGTTGAGCGCGTGGTCGCGGAAAGCCTGGACGGCGTCCATGTCGCACATCTCGGCAAGATCCTTGTAGTCCCACATGGCGACCTTCTGGATCTCGTGGCTGGTGCGGAAGCCATCGAAGAAGTTAAGGAACGGGGTCTTGCCCTCGATGGCGGCAAGGTGAGCCACCGGCGAGAGGTCCATGACCTCCTGGACGTTGCCCTCGGCGAGCATGGCGAAACCGGTCTGGCGACAGGCCATGACGTCGGAGTGATCGCCAAAGATGTTCAGGGCGTGCGAAGCGACGCAACGCGCGGAGACGTGGAAAACGCCCGGGAGCTGCTCGCCCGCGATCTTGTACATGTTCGGGATCATCAGGAGCAGACCCTGAGAAGCCGTGTAGGTGGTGGTCAGAGCACCGGCGCCCAGCGAACCGTGAACGGTACCGGCTGCACCTGCCTCGGACTCCATCTCGACGACCTTGACCGGGGTGCCGAAGATGTTCTTGCGACCCTGGGCCGCCCACTGGTCGACATGGTCGGCCATCGGGCTGGACGGCGTAATGGGATAAATTCCCGCTACCTCGGTGTACGCATACGAAACATATGCGGCCGCCTCGTTGCCGTCCATAGACTTAAACTTACGCGCCATATACCCCTCTCCTCTCATATAGGTATACAGGCCCCGGCGATTGCCGGGATATTGGCGTGATGGGATTTACGCTGTTGCTTCCAATCATCTGGCAGGCAGGCTCAGCAGCAGGTACGTGGCGTGGAGAGAAGACATGCCGAGGCGAGGGGCAACTGATGCGCCCCACAGACCCGACCGCCCGTCTTGCACATGACCGAGCGCCGCAAAGGCCGCATGCCGGATGCTCCCGGGCACGCCCCGGCGATGGGAAGCGCCCGCAACGGAAATCCGCATGCGGGTTTATTGTACCCCGCCGTCAAGTGTAATTTCGGCAAATATAGGCGGGCGGTAAAGGTTTACCTCGGGTGACTGCCGGGAGCAAAATGATCCCTTAGGGACGGAGGGACCATTTGGCGGGACTGGCTAGAGGGCACCGAAGAGGATGGCGTAGGTAGTGGATTCGCCGAGCTTGAGCTCGTCGCCGGGATTGAGTTGGGCGGAACGGCCGGGCTCGACCTGAATGCAGACGCGCGTGGCCCCGTTTACCACCACGGTTCCGTTGGTGGACGACAAGTCCTCGACGTGCCAGATATTTTGAGCATCGCACCAGATATGGGCATGGCGGGCCGAGACATCGTCGCCGACGTCGGTAATATCGCCCTCACCAGTGGCCAGCGCGCCAATCTCAACACCCTGCTCACTCGGCTGAATCCAGCGCGGGGCGCTCACGACAAAACTGTTTTGCACGCGCAGCAAGCCCAAGGGGTGCGCCGGGGCGGATTCGCGCTCGCCTGCGGTCATCGACATGCCAAGCGAACGCGGCGTGGAGGTGCCTCCGCCACAGGTCGCGCGCGCGTAGTCGATGGCATAGTTCACCGAGGACCGCACATCCGCCGAACAACCGACGGCGACAAACAGCACCAGCACGGCCTCGGCGCGCTCGGCGGGCATGAGTTCCGCCGCCTGGGACAGGCGATCGAGCGCGTTGCGATAGAGATTCGTGTCCTGGTGGCACTCTTCGAGCGCGCGTACCATCGGTTCACCTGCAGGGCCGCACACCATATTGATCACAGCCGTGGAGTCCATGGGATTGCGCTGGCGCAGGGCCAGTTGCGACATAATACGCGCAGCCGAGGTACCGTATTCGGCAAAGTAGCGCTGCTGAAGCGTGCCGACCGGCGCGCGAACGATAAAGCGGGAAACCCAAGAGCGATCGGCGGCCCGGCTCTGCGGGCTGCGGCCGTCGGCGAGCGGACGGGACGAAAGCACCAAGCCGCACAGCTCGATATGGCTCAGATGCGCCGCGCGCTTAAAGATGTCAAACATGGCCCCGCATGGGGTGAGCTCAACTTGAGATGCCATGACCTAGGCCTCCTTGGTCGTAGAAATAGAACCGGACGATACTTCGACAGGTCCGCCAAAAGTACGGGCAGCCGCGGCTCCACCGGCAAGCGGAGTCGCCATCTGGGCTTTTGTACGTCGCGGTGCCGAAACGGGAAGTTCAAAGGCAAAGCCCATCGCAAGCAAAAACCACGTAAGCGTATAGGTTGCAACCAGAGCGGCAACAAGGCCGCCCATCACGGCGCGTTGGGAAAATACGCTACATGCAGCCACAACCAGCACCGGAACCTCGCAGGCAGAAAGCGCAAGCACACCCTGCAGGAAGCCCGAGCGCCGATTGCGCGCAAGTGCCCCCGCGACAACGCCGGCTATGCCTGGCAGCGCCAACGCCAGTGCGGCAATAATACCCGGTAGCGACCCAGACCACACGAGCGATCCCAAAGTCGCCGTCACGCGAGCGCCCGACGCCAGCAGCGCGGCCGAAACCACGACCACAGCCCAAACCACGCCACAGACGACCGCCGCGCCGACCATCAGCGCGCGACGAACCGCGCGGCCAGACGCATCCATGGGGCACGGCGTGAGCGGCTCGCCGCGGAGCGAACGACCGACATTTTGCGCATAGTGGTCACAAAACGCCGAGAGCGCCGCCTCGACCGCCGCCGGCTCGGAACGATCTTTTTGATGGCTGGACAGACAGGCCATCACCACGTCGAACAGCTGGGCATCGACAAACGCCAGCGCATCGCGTAGCTCCTCGGAATCCGGCTCAAGCCCCAGCTGCTGGGCCTGCTCGGCCGCGGCGAGCGCCACATCGGGCTCACGACGAAGCAGCTGAGTCAAATCGCAACCGGGCGCATGGGCACCAATGGGATAGTCGGGCCGCGTGTCCATCTTGAGACGGTAGGGGCTGGCGATGTCGCGCGTCTTTTTGCGCGAACCCGAGGTGCCCGAAGCGCTCGGCGCGGCTTCGTATGGCGCGACGCCGGCAATGAGCTCGTAAACCGTGCTTGCCGCGGCAAGCACGGTTTACGAGCTCATTG
>URQD01000078.1:0-5407 GCA_900549905.1 uncultured Collinsella sp.
CCCTACCGGGAGTAGCGTCGAAGGTTGACAAAACTATAGGAACACCCAACGACTACTTAAAAACGGGAGATTATCCACTCTCATTCTGCGAGCACTCATTTAAGTCTGTCCCCAATGAGTGCCCGGCAGCAACGGGACCGCCGATGTCTTGGCAGAGTCAGCGAAAACCCGCGTAACTAAACCCGCTCCGCGATCTCGTGAATGAGGTAGTCGGTCTTTTCCCAGCCCAGGCACGGATCGGTGATCGACTTGCCAAAGACGCCGCCGTCGACCGGCTGGTTGCCGTCCTCAAGGTAGGACTCGATCATAAAGCCCTTGACCAGCCTGGAGATGGCTTCGTTGCGGCGGCAGCTGTCGAGCACCTCCTTGCAAATGCGATACTGCTCCAGCGGACGCTTGCCCGAGTTGTCATGGTTGCAGTCGATGACCGCCGCTGGGTTGGCATAACCGGCGTGCTCGGTGTAGCGCTCGGCAAGACGCTCCAGATGCTCGTAGTGGTAGTTAGGGTAGGTGCGGCCGTCGAGGCCAATGTAGCCGCGCATGACGGCGTGCGCGAGCGGATTGCCGTCGCACTCGACCTCCCAGTTGCGGAAGATAAAACTCTGGTGCGCCTGGGCGGCGTAGATGGAGTTGAGCATGACGGTGGTGGATCCGGCAGTGGGGTTCTTCATGCCCACAGGCACCGAAATGCCGCTCGACACCAGGCGGTGCTCCTGGTTTTCGACCGAGCGTGCACCCACGGCAACGTAGCTCAGCAGGTCGACGAGGTACTGGTAGTTGGACGGGTAGAGCATCTCATCGGCGGTAAAGAAGCCGGTCTCCTCGATGACGCGCAGGTGCATGTGGCGGATTGCCTTGACGCCTTCGAGCAGGTCATCGGGCGCCTCGGGGTCGGGGTTGTGCAGCAGACCCTTGTAGCCAGTGCCCTTGGTGCGCGGCTTGTTGGTGTAGACGCGCGGAATGACGATGAGCTTGTCCTTGACCTCCTCGGCGGTCTTGGCCAGTCGGTTCATGTACTCAAGCACCGAATCCTCGCGGTCGGCAGAGCACGGGCCGATGATGAGCACTTTGCGTGCGTCCTCGCCGGTAAAGACCTTGGCGACCTCGGCGTCGAATGCCTGCTTTTTGGCGGTAAGCTCGGCGGAAAGCGGCATTTCCTCGCGGATCTCCATGGGGATCGGCAGCCTGCGCTTGAATTCCATGGCCATAGGGGCCTCCTCAATCTATAGAAAGAGCAATAAGCGTATTGTCGAGTGCTCGGCATTATCCGCTGTCGCACGCTAAAGTGCAAGCACAGCCTACTAAAAAGGGAATGAATCGACACAAGGGCCCGCTCACCACGAGAGTGGATAATCTCCCGTTTTTGGCCCATGTTCGCGCTCAAAGTGGGAGATTATCCACTCTCGTCGGGCAAGCGTCCGAAAATCCTCACTCGTGACCCCTTTTCCTCCGTCCCCGAGGGATCGGGGCTCGCCTGCCGAATGATTGATGCGGCCGCCCTGCGTCCATGTCACACTCAGAGGTGGCCTGACCCAACTTGGAAGGAGCCTTCATGAGCCTTGACAACGTAACCCTGCGCGCCGCCACGCTCGACGACCTGACCGGCATCGCTGCCATCTACAACCAGCTGTGGTGCAACACGCTGCGCAACCGCGGCGACGTCGAAGCTGCCGATTTCTGCGCGCGCTTTAACATCGCTATGCAGCTGCAACGCTCACCTATCGCGCTTGTCGCCGAGGCCGAGGGCCGCATTATCGCCGCCTGCTGCATCGGCATCTTCGAGGACGGCAAGCCGCGCACCAACCCCACGTGGGAGTCCTGCTACAACGAGATGCTCGCCCAGGCAACCGAAATGGCAAAGGCTGCCGACGCCAAGCTCGAGGGCTCGCTCTTCGGCGACAGTCGCGAAAAGGCCACGGCGGATCGCTTTGCCGCCACAGGCAACGAGTATGCCCAGGGCCAGCTCAACCTGATCATCATCGTGCCCGAGTGGCAGGGCAAGGGGCTCGGCCGCGCGCTTATCGACCTTGCGCGCGCCGAGCTCGCCAAGGCAGGCTGCACCAAGTTCTTCCTGATGAGCGACTGCAACTCCGACTGGCAGTTCTACGAGCACCTCAACATGAAGCGCATCCTGGAGGATCACAGTCAAGACACCGGCGACGGTTTTATCGTCTACATGTACGGAGGCGACACGCAGGGATAACCCGCTAAGCAAGTACCAAAACCACCACAAAAGGCGCCCATCCCCCTTGTGGTGACAGGTTGTATCTGGGCGAACGTTAAGACCACCGCGGGGGAGCTGCTTTCCCTCGCGGCGGTTTACTAACCGTGAAAACCAAGTGAGTAGGCTTTTGGCGGGATCCCGAGCACACCCCAAAACGCCGCAGCTCTGGCCTGCGGTTTTATCGAGCGTTTGTCGCGATGCGCTCGGCAGATCCCAAAAAGTCTACTCACTTGCATCCGAGACGCACCAGGCAGGCAAAAAACCGCCGCGAAAGGGGCCCGTCCCCCTTCGCGGCGGCTGTTCATCGCGGTTTTGCGACGGTTTTGCGGTGGTTTTGCCCGCCTGCTACTCGCTGTAGCGAGTGGCGATGGCAACTCGCACCATGCCGGCGCTCATGAGGTACGTTGCCATAGGCTGTAGTAGCGCATGTCATAATCCTACAGCAGCATTCGCCATAATCTGACAGTAGAGTTTTCCACAATCTATAAGTAGCCCAGGTCGGGACCCTATTTAACAAACCAAATTCTCGCCCAACGCCATTTCCTCTCCTGGTGACCGGTTCATTTTGGCGGGTTTCATCTGGGCAAACGCAAAAACCACCACAAAGGTGCCTGTCCCCTTTGTGGTGGTTTGAAGCTCTCCTGGGCGGGATGCTAGACTTGCGGCATATACATTCGCGCCAAAGCACGGGTCGCATACAGGAAAGGAGATGCCATGGCGCCTATCGCACCGCTCAAGATGCTCGTCGCTCCTGCCGCCAAGGCCATCGCCCACCTGAGCGACTCACTTACTTACGATGAGGTCCCCTGCATCGCCGAGGAGCGTTCGGACAGCCGCCCGTACCTGGGCCACGTCCCCTACTTTGCACCCAAGCTCGCATCTGATCCCGAGCAGCGTGAGCAGTAATCCAAGATGCATCTAGCACCGCACAACTCGCGGCGCTACTGTTTTGGTGCAAAGCGACCTGTCCCCCTTGCGCCAACGCCGGGATTGTCGATGCTGCGGCCGCGGCGCGATATGAGGCGCGAAACCTCGCCCAGCAACACGCCGATCACCACACCCATGAGGATCGGCAACTTTGACATCTCGGCGGGCGAGCTGTTAAGCGGCACGGTTGTCGCAACAATCGAAAGCACGAGCTCTACCACCGGCACCGCAAGCGCTACCGCAAGCACCTTGCCCTCGAAGGGCGCGCGAAACACACGCGGACGGTCGTCGTATTTACGCAGGCGCCAAAACGCCAGGAACATCGGGATATAGCTCATGAGCAGAAAGACGACGTTCATCGAGAAGAAGACCCAAAAGACGTCGGAACCTTCACCCAGCGGAATCTGAAGTAGCAGCACCAAGCTGGCAAAACAACCGTTAATGAGTGCCGAGCCGTTGGGCATGCCGGTCTTCTTGGACACCAGCGCAAAGGGACGCGGCATGTTGCCATGGCGCGCGGCATAGCTCGCCACGTTGTTGACGCCAAAGCTCCAACAGATCATGTTGGCAAACAGCGTTACCAGAAAGGCCACGCCCACGACCATCGTCAGCGGGTGAGCGCGCCCCACCATGGCGGCAACCGCGTCCACAATGCCCGAATCGAGTGAAAGCTGCTCGGTGGGAACCGCGGCTCCAATACCGATGCCACAGATAATGTAGATCGCCGCGATGGCAACGCCACCGGCGATAACCGCCTTGGGGATATCGCGCGATGGGTTCTTTATCGTGCTGGCAAAGGTCGCGACCACCTCAAAGCCCATAAAGTTGAATAGGATGATTGAAAGATACGTCAGTGAGTTAGTGTCTCCCAGATCGGGGACAAAGGTCTTAAACGACATATCGTTGGCAAAGCCGTTGTTGCAGGCAAACCAGATGCCGATGATTCCCACCACGGCGGTAATGAGCACCTTGATGACGGCGCCGCCATCCATGACCCAATCGGCCTCGGCCACCGGCTGCATTGCCATGACCGTGACGCCCCACACAAAGGTAAGCTCGATGGCAATTCGGACCCCAAGCGAAAATTCGATGCCCCATACCGCATTGATGACACTGGGGAACATGCAGGCGATACTTGCCACCCACAGCGGAAAGTTGACCCAATAGCACCAGGAGCAGCGTGCACCCCAACGGTCTCCCAAGCCCAGGCGAACCCAGTCGTACAGGCCGCCCTCGGAATCGAACGCCGTACCGAGCTCGGCCACCACCAGGCCATAGGGAAGCAAAAACGTAATGATAAGGAAGATCCACCAGAAGAACTGCACGTTACCCATGGCAGATGCCGGAGCAGCCGCCTCGATGGTAAAGACAACGCAGATAACCGAGAGGATGACCTCGAACAGGGAGAACTTTTTACCTGCCATGGCACGCTTCCCCTACAGCAAAAAGGATGGCATCTGTACCGAAGGCGCAGCCCAAGGTAGGGTTGCAGGCCGCGTCACCGGTGCAGGTGCCATCCCAAAGAGAAGAGAGGATGCAATTGTTGGACCAACGCTCGCGGAACAGGCGCGTGTAGATAACGATACGCTGGTACATAGATACTCCGATCAAAACGGCCGCGATTGCGACCGGAATCTTTTGGCAATTGAAGACGCGTCTGACCTGGGATATTCAAGCGAACAATTGGCCTAACCCGCAATAAATCCCAGATCAGACGCGTACTCAATCAAAGAGGCGGGCACTCCGAAGTGGAGGCAACGGAGTGCCCAAAGAAAACCCAACCGACCAAGACATCGGGCAAGCCGACCATCAATGCCCCAAGATGGTTCGATTCGCCGATTGTCCGATTGATCGGCTGGGTTTTCGAGGTGCCCCAGGTCGCCGCGAAAGAGGAGCGAAGCGTACTTTGGTACGCGAGCGACGGTTTGAGCGGCGAGATGGGGTGCCTCGGAAAGTCAGACGATTAAGCGGACGGCTCCTGCTGAGTGATGCAGTGGATGTTGCCGCCACCGAAGACGACCTGCTCGGACTGAACGCCGACGCACTTGTAGACGCCCTCGCCCCAGACCTCGTCGTAGATCTTCTGGAGCGTGTCGACGGCCAGCTGGTCGTTCTCGTCGCCGTACTGCGGGACGATAACGCCGTGGTTGGTCACGAGGTAGTTCATGTAGGAGGCGATCAGCGGCTCGTCGGGGACGCGCGGCTCGGCGTTCTCGTCGGCGTCGATGGTGTCGCAGGAAGCCTGGTCCATGAACA
>URQD01000079.1:0-5373 GCA_900549905.1 uncultured Collinsella sp.
GGCCAGGCGCTGGCCCTTGGTGCCGGAGGAGAGCAGGAACGCGCCCATGCTGGCGGCCATGCCCACGCAGATGGTGGAAACATCGGGCTTGATGTAGTTCATGGTATCGAGGATGGCGAGACCGGAGTACACCTCGCCACCGGGAGAGTTGATGTAAAGCGAAATGTCCTTCTCGGCATCCTGGCTCTCGAGATGGAGTAGCTGCGCGATCACCAGGTTGGCGGTCACGGAGTTGACCTCCTCGCCCAAAAACACGATGCGGTCGTTGAGCAGTCGGGAATAAATGTCGTAGCTGCGCTCACCACGCGGAGTCTGCTCGATGACATAGGGCACGAGCGCGGAATCGATGCGGTGAATCATATGGCCCCTTTCGTTGGGAAGGCGCCGGGAAGCCGGCACGTAAGCAAAACTTGACTGGCCAAAGAGCGAAATGCCACTCGATAAACACGTACGGTGCCCTATCTCGACCTAGCGCGATGGGACACCGTACAAACATCAGCCGTTCAGGCGTTTATGATACACGTTTTCGCAGACATACGTCGGCTGCGGCAAACGCGTAGAGGCCATCTACTCAGCCTTGGCCTCGGCGGCGCGAGCGGCCTCGTCGACCTCGGTGACCTTGGCATTCTCGACCAGCCAGTTGACAGCCTTGGAGCGACGGATGGAGTCGCGGATGGCAGGCATGCGACCCTCGGCGAGGAACTGGGCCTTGGAGGCCTCGATGTTCTCGACGCCGGCGCGGTCGAACTCGCCGTCGACGTCCTCGTCGGTGGCCTCGACCTTGAGCTCGCGAGCGAGTGCGTCGAGGGCGAGGGACTCACGGGCGACGTCGTTGGCCTGACGGTGCAGGTCGGCGATGAAGTCCTCGGAGCTGATGCGGTTGGCCTGCAGCCAGCCGTCGAGGCTCATGCCGCGGGCGGACAGGCTCTGGAGGAAGTTCTGGCCAAGCTCCTGGAAGACGGACTGCTCGTAGTCCTCGTCCATCTCATCGAGCTGGAGACGCTCGGCGAGCGCGGCGACGGCGCGGTTCTCCTTGAGCTGGGGAAGCTGGGAGCCCTTCTCGGACTCGATCTCGAGCTTCACGGCGTCACGCATGGCGTCGATGCCGTCGAAGCCGAAGTTGGTCTTTGCGAACTCGTCGGTGAGCTCGGGGAGCTTGCGCTCCTTGATGCCCTTGACGGTGACCTCGACGGAAGCCTCCTCGGCACCCTCGACCTCGGGGGTCCAGGAGATGGTCTTGGTCTCGTCGACGTTCATGCCGAGCAGGCCCTCGTCGAACTCCTTGGGAAGGTTGCCCGAACCCATGGCGATCATGCGGCCCTCACCAGCGAGAGCCTCGGCGCCGGCAACGTTCTTGATGTCGACGGTGACGTAGTCGGAGCCCTCGATGGCACGCTCGACGTCCTCGAAGGTGGCGTGATAGCCCATCAGCATTTCGACCTGCTGGTCAATCTCGGCCTCGGTGACCTCCGCCGGGGGCATCTCGATCTCGACGGCGTCGCAGGAAGACAGCTCGGGAGCGGGACGCAGCGTGAACTCAACGGTGTAGGTGTAGTCGGTGCCGTCGGCGCACAGGTCGATCTCCTGGTAATCGCCCTCCTTGACGGGAACGATGTCGAGCTCGTTGAGGACGGCGCCCTCGTTAGCGCCGATGAGCTCGTTGGTGGCCTGAGCGAGCATGGCGTCCTTGCCCAGAGCGGAGTCGATCACGGGACGGGGGGCCTTGCCGGCACGGAAGCCGGGGAAGCGATACTTCTTGGCAGCCTCCTTGTAGGCCTTCTTGATGGCAGCGTCGACGTCGGCGGCGGCGATGGTGACCGTCGCGGTGAGCTTGGCGTCCTTCACGTCAGAAGTGATGTTCAACGTTCCTCCTCTGGTACACGCCCGGCATTGGTACGGGCGCCGGGGCCCCTTGATAACCTTGTTGTTGTACCTGGTGCGGGCGAAAGGACTCGAACCTTCACGGGAAGCCCACTGGAACCTAAATCCAGCGCGTCTACCAATTCCGCCACGCCCGCAGCTGGTCACACAGGCGAACATAATAGCAAAAAGCGCGCACCTGCGCGTTGGCGCCTGCGGAAGCGTGAAAAACCCGCACGACTGCTGCACATACGCCACTCACCGACCGGACCCTACCGCTCCCGTTTGTCGCAATCGCTCGCATCTCGCAGCCCTCTTCCCTTTCGAGGTATGCTCACCCATACGTTCCATGTATGTCTCCCTTATCTCGTCCTGGGCATTCGAACCTGCTCAGAAAGGAGGGTGACATGACTCATGGAGCTCACCCGATAGTCATCAGGGGGCAGACGGCCCTTCGCGCCACTCGCTGGGAGCGGCGGGTCCACGGATGCCTGACATGGGACGCCGTGGATGCCGATGAGCAGGAGCGCGTCTTTCGCCAAGCAACCTGCCTGGCGTCGTTCATCGATTTCGAAGAGTTGGAGCGGCTCGGGATTTTTCAGGACGACGAGGTCCTGGAAATCGCGGTCTCCCCCGGTGCCAAGCGAAACAGCTGCGCCCGTGTTTCCGTGCGGCACATCACGCATCTCGGGCACGACGCCATCATGCGCATACGGGCCAATATATACATTTTGTCCCCCGTCGCCCTCGTTCTCGACCTCGCGCGCGAGCATACGCTCTCCGAGATGCTGGCGCTCATCGAAGAGCTAACCGGCAACTGGTCGCTTCCCGAGCGCAACAGCGAGGACGACAAGGAGGACCCCGACATCGATTTCATCGACAAGCAATGCGGGTATTACGAAAGCGAACCCGCGACAACCATCGACGACCTCACGGAATACCATTCACAATCGGCAAGAGCTGCAGGCCGCAAAGCGGCGCAAACAGCGATCATGTATGCAACGGGCTCAAGCCGCTCACCCATGGAGGCAATCGTCTATGCCATGTTCTCGCTCCCCCACATGTTGGGCGGCCTGAACTGCGGTCCGATAAAACCAAACTTCAAGATTGCCATGCAGGGGAATGCAGAGAAACTGTCGGGTCTGCCCTACGTTGTCGCCGACGCCTACCTTCCAAGCTTCAACTCAATTCTGGAATACAACGGGTCGTACCACGATGAATCATCGGTGCGACGGCGCGACGAAGCAAGAACGCTCGGCCTGATGTGCATAGGCATCGACGTCTACAGACTTAACGACCTGCAGCTCAACGACTCAGGTGACCTCGAGTCGGTCGCGCGCATCATCTATCGCAGAAACGGGCTGACCTATCGACCGCGGGCGAAGCAATACGACAAGCGACTCCCATTGCTGCTGAAAGAACTCCGTCGTGCGCTCGGTCTTGACGACCACGGGGCTTCATAAGCGACAGAAGCGAGTTCCATCTACCAAAAACGACTAACTTGTAACCGGAAACATGAAGCAATCAGAAAAAACAGGCTCCATATTGCAATCAGGACACGAAGCGAGTCCAGAAAACACGTCTCGCCGTACCTGTCCCACGACAAACCCAGCGAATTTGGGAGCCGCCATCGATTGACCCACGCTCGTCCCCACGGCTTTCAACCGTTTTCGCCAACTCGCGAGCGCAGAACGGTTACAAGTTAGTCAAATTTGGTAGCTGAGCGTGCCCAACAAAAAGCCTCCCGCTTCTCACACCGAGGAAACGGGAGGCTGTGAGTATTGGGCCCATGCGCGGGCAGTCACGGAACCAGGAATAACGCCGCGTGCGCGAACGTCAATGCAAGACCCGCGATCGCGAACCGTTCAGCGCTAGACGATGCCCTGCGCCATCATGGCATCGGCGACCTTCTTAAAACCGGCGATGTTGGCGCCAACCATGTAATTGCCTTCGAAGCCGTACTCGGTGGCGGCATCGTCACACGCGTGGTAGATACCGCGCATGATGCTCTCGAGCTTGGCATCCACCTCCTCAAACGACCAGGAAATATGACCGGCGTTCTGGCTCATCTCCAAACCGGAGGTCGCCACGCCGCCGGCGTTCGCGGCCTTGCCAGGCATAAAAGCAACTCCATGCTCAATGAGGTAATTCGTCGCCTCGGTAGTGGTGGGCATGTTGGCACCCTCGCCGACGACCTTACAGCCGTTGGCGACCAGCGCCTCGGCGTCCTCGAGCAACAGCGTGTTCTCACGGGCGCATGGAAGTGCGATGTCGCACGGGACCTTCCACACGCCGCGCCCGTCCTCGGCGTGCCAAACCGCACCAGGGCGAGCGTCGGCGTACATGGCCAGGCTCACGCCGCGATCGTTGCCGGAGCGCTTCTTGTTGTAAATCTCCTCGAGGATCTTGTAGTCAATGCCCTCGGGATCCTCAATCCAGCCCTTGGTATCGGATGCGGCGACAACCTTGCCGCCGAGCTCAGAAACCTTCTGAATCGCGTAAATCGCGACGTTGCCCGAACCGTGCACGACCACGGTCTTGCCCTCAAAGGATTCGTCGTGGCACTTGAGGTACTCGTCAACGAAATAGGCCAAGCCGTAGCCGGTCGCCTCGGTGCGGGCGAGCGAGCCGCCAAACGACAGGCCCTTGCCGGTGAGCACGCCGGTCCACTCGTTGCGCAGGCGCTTGTACTGGCCAAACATGTAGCCGATCTCGCGACCGCCGACGCCCAAATCGCCAGCGGGGACATCGGTGTCGGGGCCGATGTGACGCGAGAGCTCGGTCATGAAGGACTGGCAAAAACGCATGATCTCGTTATTGGACTTGCCCTTGGGGTCGAAGTCGGAACCGCCCTTGCCACCGCCCATGGGCAGCGTGGTGAGGGCGTTCTTGAAGATCTGCTCGAAACCCAGGAACTTGAGCATGCCGAGTGTGACCGTCGGGTTAAAGCGCAAGCCGCCCTTGTACGGCCCGATGGCGGAGTTGTACTCGACGCGATACGCGCGGTTGACGTGGCACTTGCCGGCGTCGTCAACCCACGGCACGCGGAACATGATGACCCGCTCGGGCTCCACAAGGCGCTCAAGCAATGAAGCCTGCTCGTATGCGGGCTCGTTGTCGACAGCAGGGGCGATGGACGTAAGGACCTCGTCGGCCGCCTGGATGAACTCCGGCTGGTCGGCGTAACGCTCGTGCAGCTCGGCGATGACCCTCTCGGTGTAGGTCATGGTATGCCTCCAAAATATGGGAATATCGTTGCGCTGGATATGGTACTACGGCCGAGTAAAGTGATTATGGAGAAGACATTCAAGTTTCCGGGCGATTTCGAGTCCGTAACGTTGCATTTCGCATCGACCGTTGCCGAAGTCGCGCTGGTACTCTATAATCCCTAAAGCCTTGGGACAAGCAGGGTAGTTCCTACCCCAGCTGCTCAGCACCTTCGGGACGTGGCGCAGTTCGGTAGCGCGCCTGCTTTGGGAGCAGGATGTCGCAGGTTCAAATCCTGTCGTCCCG
>URQD01000080.1:0-5288 GCA_900549905.1 uncultured Collinsella sp.
ACTCGATCGTGGCAACCTTGGCGGGCACGCCGTCCTTGTTGCGCTTGAAGTCGATCACGCGGTAACGACGCTTCACGCCGCCGCCCTGGTGGCGGGTGGTGATGCGGCCGTTGTTGTTACGACCGGCCTTCTTGGGCAGGGGCTCGAGAAGAGACTTCTCGGGCTTGGTGCAGGTGATCTCGGAGAAATCGGAGATCGTCTGCCAACGCCTACCAGCGGAGGTCGGCTTAAGGTGCTTTACAGCCATTACAATCCCTTTCAATAGGAATCCGTTAGCCATCGCAGACAGGGATTCGAGGTTCTGCCTCGGGTGCGATGACACCGGACGTATACACGGTTCCGGGCGTGTCCATTTTATACGCCCAAAACCTTGAGCTCTCGCCTCCCCTATTTGGGAGGCATGAGCTCACTCAACAGCAGCGAGTCTTAGGCCTGGTTGCCAAAGACCTCGATGGTGTCGCCCTCGGCCAGCGTGACGATGGCCTTCTTCCAAGAACGGGTCTTGCCGGCGACATAGCGCACGCGCTTGGTCTTGGGCTTGACCGTCAGGGTGTTCACGCGAACGACCTTGACGCCGAAGATCTCCTCGACAGCGTCCTTGATCTGATACTTGTTAGCATCCTTGGCGACCTCGAACGTGTACTTGTTCAGCTCCATACCGGAGAAGGAACGCTCGGACACGATCGGACGGATGATGATCTCGTGGGCGGTCATTTATGCAAGCACCTCCCCGAAGTGAGCGGCGATGTCGGCGGGCATCAGCACGGCGTTGTTGTTGACGAGATCGTAGGTGTTGGCCTCGTCGGCAGTGATGATGAACGTCTTGGGAATGTTGCGGAACGACAGGTAGGCGTTGACGTCCTCATCGCGAACGATGATGGTCAGACGCTTGCCCTCAAGGCCGAGAGCCTTGAGCATGGCGACGGCAGCCTTGGTGGAAGGCTTCTCGAAGCCGTAGTCGTCGACGAGCACGAGCTCGCCATCGGCCAGCTTGGCGGACAGCGCGGAGCGCATAGCCAGCTTGACCTCCTTGTTGTTCATACGCTTAGCGTAAGAACGGGGCTTGGGGGCGAAGACGACGCCACCGTGACGCCACTGGGCAGCACGGATGGAACCCTGGCGGGCACGGCCGGTGCCCTTCTGACGCCAAGGCTTCTTGCCGCCACCGGAAACCTCAGAGCGACCCTTAGCAGACTGGGTGCCCTGACGCCAAGAGGCCATCTGGCACTTGACGATGTGGTGCATAACGTGGATGTTCGGCTCGATGCCGTACACCTCAGCGGCGAGCTCGGCCTCGGCGACCTTCTTGCCCTCGCTGTTCTTTACTTCAAACTTTGCCATTTAAGTGTTCTCCTTGGTATGACGCTGGGCTAAATGGGCTGGGCCCTTAGGCCATACGGATGGCGACGAGACCATTCTTGGCACCCGGGACAGCGCCCTTGACCAAGATGAGGTTCTGCTCGGCATCGATGCGGACAACGGAAAGGTTCTTGACGGTAACGCGCTCGTTACCCATGTGACCGGCCATCTTGACGCCCTTGAGGACGCGCGCAGGATAGGCGCACTGACCGATAGAACCGGGGTGACGCTGGAAGTGAGAACCATGCGTCATAGGACCGCGGCGCTGACCCCAGCGCTTGATGCGACCCTGGAAGCCCTTACCCTTGGAGGTACCGATGACGTCGACCTTCTCGACATCAGCGAAATCAGCGACGGTGACGACCTCGCCGACCTTGTGCTCCTCGCCGTTCTCGACGCGGACCTCACGAAGGAAGCGGACGGGCTCGACGCCAGCCTTAGCGAAGTGACCAGCCATGGGCTTGTTCACGTTCTTGGCCTTGATGTCGCCGAAACCGATCTGGACGGCGTCATAGCCGTCGGTTGCCTGAGTTTTAACCTGCGAGACAGCGCAGGGGCCAGCCTGGATGACCGTGACGGGAACGACGTTGTCGTCCTCGTCCCAAACCTGGGTCATGCCAATCTTGCGGCCGAGAATCATGCTGATCAAGATATGATCCCAACTCTCGCGTGGTCTTGGGACAATGCGTACACCACCGAGCGTACGCCCCTAGAGGACCACTACTTACACGACGTGCTCCCCAGCCTTGTATTTCGCCCGGACTACCTGACAACCCTATTAAGCAGGCATTTTGTCCAGCCAGAATACTCCCCTGGTTTCACACAGCTGTTTAGTATACACGGCTGCGGGCGTATCCATCGAGATTCATATTTCACTCACATTGTTTACGCAGGTAAAGTGCGTGGAGTCGCCTTGGGCCGGCAGAGCGGCGGCGAAATATATTAAGGTTGCTGCTCTGCCGGGCTTGGGAGACGACACGTTGACGCCTGCTTAACTCTGCTCGCTCAGGCTAAAGACTTTGTTGGGGATCCACTATTTGTTGGAGGGTGAATTTGCTTTGAAGCGGTTTGCCTTCCGCCTGTGGCTTTTTTGAATTGGCGGCTGACGCTGCCGCGACTTATTGCCAAGAGGACTTCAACACCATCGGCGCTCATGAGACGAGCGGGACACGGCGACCTCCTCAAGGCAGAAGAGGAAGGCCCGCGCTCCAGCTCCATTATCGCGGCATCCCGTTTCGGGGCGAAGAACTAGAGCACCGAGAACCGGATGAAATTGTACGTGCAGATCACGATGATGAGCACGAGGGCGAACACGTAGAGCTTATCGACCGCCGCCGAGTCCATCCGGCGCAGCAGGCGGCGCCCCACGACCGACCCAAGCACCGCCATCGCCGCCATGCCCAGCAGGACCACGGGGAGGAACGCGGGCACGCTGCCCGTGGCCAGCGTGTAGATGAGGCTCGCCGTCTGCGAGAACGCGATGATGAACAGCGACGCCTGCGCGGCGGGCTTGCTCTCCATGGCGAAGAAGAAGACGAGGATGGCCAGGTTGAAGGGGCCGCCGCCGATGCCGAGGAAGGACCAGCACGCCCCGGCGCAGAACCCTATGAGCGCCTGCGCCCACGCATTCTCGAGCTTGAGGCCCTTGATGCGCGCCTTGTTGAGCGTGTAGGCCAGCACGAGGACGGCGAGCACGATGAGCACGGCGGCCTGGACCGCGCCGACGAGCTCGGCGCCGGGGAACACGGACCCCAGCCGGTTGAACAACATCTTGCCGATCACGCCGCCCACCGCGGAGCTGACGGCGATGGGCGACATCGCCCGCGCGTCGATATCAGACTGCCCGCTCGCCGCGTTCTGCGCGAGCGTGGAGAGCGACATGATGAGCACCGACATGCTCGAGAGGAAGCTCACCGTGCTCACGCTCATGACGTTCATCGCGTCGACCACGGGCTTGATGATCACGCCGCCGCCGATGCCACAGAGCGGCCCCAGAAGCGACGCCAGGAAGCATACCGCGAAGACCAAGATGTATTGAGGACCCATCCGAACAAGCTCCTATCGATCGAGCAACACCCTATGCAACGAATTGCAAGCGTTCGTATCATTCAAAACCGCAGCGTATGGTTGTGGACTTTTACATATCTCGAACGCTGCTGCGCGATATGTCCCTATTTACGCCGCTCATGCGGAGCACCGTTGCGCCAAGGGCTAGGCGTCCCCGCCAATCTGCCTGCCGAGTCCATCAATGGCCCGCGCACCGTCTCGACACGCCGCTAGTAGTTAGCGAAGTAATCCTGGTTGAAGATGCACGCGTAGACGACGTCGAGCAGCAGCGCGGTGGAAACGCTCATGGCGAAGTGCCCGATGTTGTCCTCGCGGTGCATCCGGACAGGAAGTTGATGGTCGCCACGTCGGCGACACCCACGGCGTCCATCACGGGCTTAATGATGATGCCCCGCCGACACCGCAGATGGCACTGATGGTAGAGGCGAAAAACGCAATGGCGAATACGATTGCTAGCATATGAAGCGCCTAGACTCTTCCCTACTTGTCAGGCATGGCTGCTGCGAGCGTCCGCTCAGCGCGCTCGCAATAGGACGCGGCGCGCCCCTCGTCACCCTTGTTCTCGTACTGAACCGAGAGCATCTGGCAGAGCAGGGCCTCTTCCATGCCAGCCGCCTCCGACAACGCGCGCTCCATCTCGTCGATATAGGCATACGAGCCCTTGAGGAAGACGTCATAGGTGCGACGGTCGGCACGCGCAGCCTCGCGATCACCGTGCTCCTCGAGGTAGGAGAGCACCTCGCGTGCGTGGGGCTCATCCCCGATCTCCACGTAGAAGGAGAACGCCTTTGCCGCCAGCGCGAGTGTCTGCTCCTCGCTCATCTTGAGCGAACCCATCTCGCGGATGATGCGCTCGGATGCCTCGACGTCATCCATGGCAAGAGCTGCGTTCAAGCGCATGAAAAGCACGTTGTACTTGGGGTACAGCACGCTAGTGAGCGGGCGGTTCAGGACCTTGAGGTAGTTGTTGAGGTCGCCCTCGCGCAGGTACGCCTCGAGCTTGGCGAAGGTTGTGCGCTTTTGGACCTCCATGTAAATGGTGAACCCGACCGCAACCACTACGACCACAATGCCGATCGTCTTCATATCCATGGATAGGCCTTTCTCTTAACGTTGGAGGCGCGAGGGCCGGGGGCGCTCAAGCATAACGGCGGGCGCACGTCCCGCCACCAACTCGCCGTCACGAACATATCCCTCTTCGCGACCAGCGAGCTCCTCAATCAGGCAGGCACGGAGCACGGCGATGCGCGCGGCGCGCTCCGGAGCGTCGATGAGGTCGTGCTCCTCACGCGGATCGGCGTCCAGGTCGAAATACTGCTCCACCCCGGTCCGTGTGAACCAGATGTACTTGTCATGCGGGGTCACGATCCACTGGTTGGACTGCTCGCGGCTGCCGCTGTGCTCGCCGTGCAGGTATGCACGGTTCAGCGGCGCGGCGCCGGTAAGCTCGCCCATGAGCGAGGCGCCCTCCACGCCCTCGGGCACGGGCAGGTCGCACGCCTCGAGGATGGTGGGCATAAGGTCCATGAGTTCCACCGTGCTCTCGCTCACGCCGCGAACGCGCTCGCCGCCCGGCACATCGACGTTTTTGCCCACGTGCACGATGAAGGGGATGCGCGCGGAGCCCTCGTAGGGCAACACCTTGCGAAAGAGACTGTGGTCAAAGAGCATCTCGCCGTGGTCGGAGCAGAACACGATCACGGTGTCGTGGTAGGTCTCGTCGTTCTCGAGCGCCGTGATGAGCCGGCCGATCTGGTGGTCCATATGTGTGATGCAGGCATAATAGCCCGCCATGGCCTCGCGGCGCAGCTCGGCGTCGCCTGTCATTGTGAGTTCCGTTTCCGGAGACCCTTCGATCGTGT
>URQD01000081.1:0-5236 GCA_900549905.1 uncultured Collinsella sp.
GATCGCGCGGTACCGCCCGCACCCGTTGCAGCAGCGCGGCCACGCTGCCAGGCGCGGGCAGGCCGCCGACAGGTCGGCGGAGGCGTCCACGCGCTCGCCGCGCCTGGCCTTCGGCGCCGTCACGAACCTGTGCGACGCCACCTCGGCGCTCACCGTCGAGGGCGACCTGCCCAGCTCCCTCGCGATCTCCCTGCACGACGCCCTGCGCTCCAGCATCCTCTGGACCGTGTCCCGCTCGTGCCTCGTGAGCCTTCCGTAGGCCCTCGGGACCGCCCTTGCGGAGCCCCTTTTCTTCTTTCCGGACATGCCGTCCTCCGATCTCCCGGGGCCGGCCGATCCGGCCCTCAGGGTATCGGGTTCCCACATTCATCCGTACATGTACGGATGAATGTGGGAGGTGTTCGGATAAAGTCGATAATCAAGGAAATGAAAATACTTTACTTAGTTAAAGAAAAACGCTTTATCCGACGCGTGCGGGGAGTACAATCTCGTGCATGCGAATCGACGTGCCATTGGCTTCGATGCCGTTTGCGTATCCCGTCCGGCTCTACGCTCCGGGCGTGCGACGTTGCGACGCGGTCGGCCTCGGTCCTTGCGTGCGGGTTCGCGAGTTTGCAACTGTGTATGTAAGGAGCGACATATGACTGTCGAGAAGAAGGATATCGATTGGGGTAGCCTCGGCTTTGGCTACATGAAAACCGATTACAGCTACGAGGCTCATTGGAAGGATGGCGAGTGGGACGAGGGCGGCCTGACCACCGACCACACCTTGCATGTCTCCGAGTGCGGTGGCATCTTCCATTACTGCCAGGAGGTCTTTGAGGGCCTGAAGGCCTACACCGCCGAGGACGGCAGCATCGTCTGCTTCCGTCCCGACATGAACGCCGAGCGCATGTACAACTCCGCCCAGCGCCTCGAGATGCCCCCGTTCCCCAAGGACAAGTTCGTTGAGGCCGTCAAGCAGGTCGTTTCTGCCAACGCCGCCTGGGTTCCGCCCTTTGGCTCCGGTGCGACCCTGTACGTGCGTCCGTTTATGATCGGCTCCGGTGATGTGATTGGCGTGGCTCCTGCTCCTGAGTACACGTTCCGCATTCTCGTGACCCCGGTCGGTCCGTACTTTAAGGGTGGCCTCAAGCCTGTCAAGCTGCGCGTTTCCGAGTATGACCGTGCTGCACCGCACGGCACCGGTAACATCAAGGCCGGCCTGAACTACGCCATGTCCCTCAAGCCCACGATGGAGGCTCACCGCGAGGGTTATGCCGAGAACCTGTATCTCGACTCCGAGTCCCGCACCTATGTCGAGGAGACCGGTGGCGCCAACATCCTGTTTGTGAAGGAGGACGGCACGCTCGTCGTTCCGCAGTCGCACACTGACTCCATCCTGCCCTCCATCACCCGTCGCTCGCTCGTTCAGGTCGCCAAGGACCTGGGCATCACCGTCGACGAGCGTCCCGTCGAGTGGGCCGAGGTCAAGGCCGGCACCTTTGTGGAGTGCGGCCTGTGCGGCACCGCTGCCGTCATCTCCCCGGTTGGCGAGATCGACAACAAGGTTTACGGCGCCGACGAGACCGTGACCTTCCCGGCTGGTTACACCGAGATCGGCCCTGTGATGAAGAAGCTCCGCGAGACCCTGACTGGTATCCAGTCTGGTGCTGTTGAGGACAAGCACGACTGGGTTTACACCGTCGCGTAAGCTGTCTTAGCTGTCCGGGCCGAGGGCGACCTTCCTTTCCGGCGCGTCCTCGGGCCTGCGTTACCTCGGCGCTGCCGTTACGGGCAAAATAGATCTGAAAAAAGATGGCGCGCGGCCTTTTAGGCCGCGCTTTTGTTTTGCTTCGTGCCATGTGGGGGCGGTGGCGACGTGCATTTTTGCGAGTATTCTGTAATCGAAGGCCCCTGCATACCGACGTTCGGGCAAAAATCCGTGCTCGTCGATGCTTTTCGCGAATAATAGGCGGGGTTATGGGCCGACAGCACTTGATTTGCAGGGATATTCGCGGTCTTTGGCCTTCGTCATGGCGCCCGATGCTCTTGGTTATGTTGAATACTCCCAAAAATGCACGGCGCTTAGAGGGGGACCTTCGCGAAAAAGGAAACCGCCCCGTCGAAGTATGCATTCGACGGGGCGGTTTATGCATATAGCCGATTTAGGATGCGCTGCCAAACTACTAGAACTTGACGGTCGGGGCCTGGCGGGCTGCTTCGGCGGCTTCGAAGCCCTGGCGCTCCTTAAACTGGAAGATGCCGGCAAAGATGACAGCTGGGAACGTCTGAATGGCGTTGTTGTAGCTGAGCACGCAATCGTTGTAGCTCTGGCGTGCATAGCTAATCTTGTTCTCGGTATCCTCGAGTGATGCCTGCAGCTGCGTAAAGTTGGTGTTTGCCTTAAGGTCGGGATAGGCCTCGGCTACGGCAAAGAGCTGGCGCAGCGCACCGGTCAGCACGTTGTCGGCTTCCATCTTGGCCTCGGGCGTAGTGGCCTTGACGGCGGTGTTACGCGCGCTGATCACGGCGGAGAGCGTCTCCTGCTCGTGCTTGGCGTAGCCCTTGACGGTCTCGACCAGGTTGGGGATTAGGTCGTTGCGGCGCTGCAGCTGCGTATCGATGTTCTGCCAGGCGTTATCGATGCGGTTACGCTTGGTGACCATGTTGTTGTAGATGCCGGCGATGGCGCAGACAATCACAATGACAACAACGATGCCGATGATGACGGTAATCATGATGTCTCCGTTTCGAATGGCCGCGGCGGCATGCGCCAGCTGCCGTTGGTATAACGCTACTAGTATACCCGCAACGTTTTGCCGTGCCGAACTTTCCGGTAAGCGTTATGTTTTCGGTAGGGTTGGCACCGGGGCAAAGCGCGCGAGGTACAGGTGTAAGATATGCGACAGATTGACGAGTGCTGTCTTTGCCCTGAGGATGGCGATTATCAGTGGACCTTCGCATCAAGAAAACCTACCGCGCCCTGTTCGATGCCTTTACCGAGCTTCTCGAGGAGCATCGTTTTGAGGACCTGACGGTTGCCATGCTGTGCGACCGCGCCATGATTCGCCGCACGACGTTCTACAAGCACTTTCGCGGCAAGAACGATTACTTTGCCTTTTATATCGATGAGCTCATGTCGGGCTTGCCGCAAAAACAGCCCGATGAGGCCGGCGCAGTGTCTGCCGAGGACGTGCGCGCGCTTCGGCACGCGATTTTGGACGATGCCATGGATTTGATTCTGGCGCACGAGCAGCTCATGGATAACATTTTGGCGAGCAGTATGTCGGGCATGCTGACCAGCATGATTTGCGACCGCATCGCGCGCTCCATACGCGGACGCGTGATGAGCGCGCTTGACGAGGACGCGCTGGCGCCCGTATCGCTCGAGACAACGTCTGAGTTTGTCGCCGGCGGCATTATTCGGCTCTTTACCATGTGGTGGGAATCGGGCCACGTACTAGAGCGCCGATCCGAAATCGCCGACGTGGTCGATGCGCTGTTCGAGCGGACCATGACGCCGGTGAGTCACTAAGAGTGGCGGAGAGAGGGGGATTCGAACCCCCGGAACGCTCTCGCGCTCAACGGTTTTCAAGACCGCCGCATTCAACCGCTCTGCCATCTCTCCGTGAGTCGTAATGATAGCATCGTTTTGAATTTGCAACAGGGAAGGCGAACGATGACGATCACCGAAATCGACGAGAAGTTCATGCGCGAGGCGTTGGCGGAGGCGCGAGCCGCCGCGGCGGTGGGCGAGGTTCCCATCGGAGCCGTAGTGGTGCGCGACGGCGAGGTCGTCGCGAGGGCGCATAATCGTCGCGAGCTCGACCAGGACCCTTCGGCGCATGCAGAGTTCGCGGCCCTGTGCGCCGCTGCCCAGACGCTTGGCCGCTGGCGCCTTTCCGATTGTACGGTCTACGTGACGCTCGAGCCCTGTTGCATGTGCGCGGGGCTTATGGTTAACGCGCGCGTGGGGCGCTGCGTGTACGGCGCGAGCGACGCCAAGGCGGGCGCGTTGGGATCCCTATACGATTTGAATGCCGACTCGCGCCTGAATCATCGGTTTAATGTGACCGCCGGCGTGCTGGCAGACGAGTGTCGTGAGGTGTTGAGCAGCTATTTTAGTGGGCTGCGTGGCACCGATGGTGCTGGCTGCGGTTGTGGGGCCGATCTTGAGGCGCATGCCGCTCATGCTGAGGCGCTCGCGTGTGCCGAAGATATCGTCGTTGAGGCGGTCGATTTTGGTGCCGCGTGTCGCCGGCCCCGCCGTGTGCTGTTGGCGATCGACTCCTTTAAGGGCAGCGTTTCGAGTGCGCAGGCGGAGGTGGTGGTTGCCGAAGGTGTACGCCGCGTTTGGCCCGATGCCCAAGTGGCCACGTTGCCGCTGGCAGATGGCGGCGAGGGAACGCTCGATGCCGTTGCCGCGTGCGGCGGTGAGATTGTGACCTGCGAGGCGGCAGGTCCCTTGGGCAAGCGCGTGGCTGCCCGGATGCTGGTGGACGGCGAGCACGAGTCGGCTGTCATTGAGATGGCCGAAGCCGCGGGCATCGGGTACTCGCCTTGCACGGAGTCGGCGGCGTTGGCGGCCACAACCTATGGCGTGGGCGAGCTCATGCTTCGCGCGGTTCGCGCGGGCGCAAAGACACTCTATATTGGTCTGGGCGGCAGTGCCACCAACGATGGTGGCGCCGGTATGCTGCAGGCGCTTGGCGCCCGCCTGGTCGATAAGTGTGGCTGCAATATCGCGCCGGGGCTCGCGGGCCTTGAACACGTGGCGAGTATCGATTTGGCACCGGCGCTTCGGGCACTGAATGGCGCGCGTGTCGTGGTGCTTTCCGATGTCGAGAATCCGCTCGTGGGACGTCGCGGGGCACTTGCGGTGTTTGGCGGGCAAAAGGGCCTGCCGACAGACGATGTCGAAACACTGGGCGGGTACGACGGCTGGATGGTCGGCTACGGTCGCCTGCTCGATACGGCGATTGCCGAGGCTCGGGCTCGGGGATTGCTGCGCGTGCCCGAGGGCGCGCGGACGTTTGGCTCGGTGCTCGGCGTGCCCGGCGCCGGTGCTGCTGGCGGTCTGGGCGCCGCGCTGCTAGCACTCGGTGCAGAGCTACGCTCGGGCGTGGAGACGGTGCTCGACCTCGTGGGGTTTGACGAGCGCGTGCGCGATGTCGACCTGGTCATAACGGGCGAGGGCAACATGGATGAGCAGTCTGCCGCCGGCAAGGCGCCGGTGGGTGTGGCCCGCCGCGCC
>URQD01000082.1:0-5186 GCA_900549905.1 uncultured Collinsella sp.
CCGCCACCAGCACCCGCACGGAAAGCCAAAAGGCGGCACCGGCACCACCTGCCGCCACCGCCTTCATACGCTCTGTCATTTGTCGAGCAAACGCATGCACGGGCTACTCCATGTAGTAAAAATCATCAGCCGGGAGCTTGCCGCCCACGGCGCTCGCATCCGCATCGGCCAGCACCTGCAGGTACCCACCGAGCGTCGCCTTCATATCCTTCCCCGTCTGGCAGACAAGCATGCAGCCGGGAATCGCCTTTTCGGCAATCGCGGCGTTATCCACGATGCCCGCATCGACCACGGCCTGGGCCCAGTCCGCCGGCGACGCGTTCACGGCCTCAACGCTCGCCGCATGGCAGCTCAAGAACTCCGCCACGGCCTCGGGATGTTCCTCGGCAAACGCGCGGCGCACCACGGTCACACCCGTCAGCAGGCGCGAACCCGTGTCACCCGCCAGCTCGTCCCACACATCAGTCAGGCTCACCGGCGCCGACAGCTTGCCCTCGCTCTTGGCGATGGCAGCGGTCTTGAACGGCTCGGGCAGCACGCCCACGGCAGACGGATCGGCAAGCAGGGCCGACAGCACCTCGGTGGGCTCGCTCTTAAACTCGAGCGTCACCTGGCCGGTCAGGCCCGCGCACTCCAGCAGGTAGTTCATGACGTACTCCGGCGTGGTGCCCTTGCCCGTCATATAGACGGTATGGCCCGCCAGATCGCCAAACGAGGTCACACTCGCGTCGCCCGTCACAACGCTCAGCACGCCCAGCGTGTTGATGTCGATGACCTGCACCGCGCCCTCGGTCTTGTTGTAGAGCACGCTCGCCACGTTGGCGGGCACCAGGGCAATGTCGACATCGCCCTGAATGACCTTGGGCACGATCTCGTCGGCTGCGGCGCTGATCGCAAAGTCGAACTCGTTATCCGTCTCGCCATCGGCAGCCTGGTCCATAAACTGCACCAGGCCAATCGAGGTCGGCCCCTTGAGCGAGGCGACGCGCACCTCGACCGGCCCTGCAGCAGCACCGGCGCCGTCCGTGGCAGCCGAGCCCGCAGCAGACCCAGCCTCCGCGGCCCCGCCGCCACATCCAACCAGTGCAAGCGACAGCGCGCCGGCGGCAAGCGCCGAGGCAAACCCCCGGCGCGTCATCTCAACAGTAAACGCGCGCATCGTTAGCACGTCCCTTCGTTAGGCATCGTCCATGCGTGATGGTCGGTATGCAGCAGCTCCTCGGCCAGCGGCGAGAGCGGCTCGCCCAAAAACTCGCGGTAGCATGCCTGGACATCGGGGTTCTCGTGCGAGAAGCGAATGTCCGCCTTCGCATCCAGGCCCCACAGCACCTGGCCGCGCTCAGCTGCCAGCTCGCAGCCGTCGTGGATGGGCTGACCGCCGCCACCGACGCAGCCGCCCGGGCACGCCATGACCTCAACGAAGTCATAGCTCACGCGACCGTCGCGAATCGCGTCGAGCAGACGGGCGGCGTTGCCCAGCCCGTGCGCCACGGCGACGCGCACCTTGGTGCCATCGATATCGGCCACGGCTTCCTTCCAGCCGTCCAGGCCGCGCACGTCGGTAAAGAAGTCGGCGTCGGGGTTCTTGCCCGTCACCAGGTAATAGGCCGAGCGCACGGCGGCCTCCATCACGCCGCCCGTGGCGCCAAAGATCACACCCGCGCCCGTGCCAAAGCCCAGCGGCGTATCGAGCGGCTCCTCAACCAGCGTGTCCACGCTCACGTGGCTCGCGCGGATCATGCGCACCATCTCGCGCACCGTCAGCGCAACGTCCACGTCGGGCGCGCCGCCCTCGCCCATCATGCTCGGCAGCGCACACTCGGCCTTCTTGGCCGTGCACGGCATAACGGACACCACGAACAGACGCTCGGGCTCCACGCCTAGCACCTTGGCGTAGTAGGTCTTGGCAATAGCGCCGAACATCTGCTGCGGCGACTTTGACGTGGACAGGCTGTCGACAAACTCGGGGTAACGTGCCTTCACAAAGTGCACCCAGCCCGGGCAGCAGCTCGTGAACATGGGCCAGCCGCGGCTGTCGCCCTCGCCCTTGACGGCCTTCCCCAGGCGCTCGAGCAGTTCGGAGCCCTCCTCCATAATGGTGAGGTCGGCCGAGAAATCGGTGTCGAACACGTACTCAAAGCCAACGCGGCGCAGCGCGCAAGCCAGGCGCTCAACGGTGGCCTCCTCGCGCGGAATGCCGAGTTCCTCGCCCCAGGCGCTGCGCACGGCAGGCGCGATCTGCACCAGCACGATCTTGTCGGGATTAGCGAGCGCGTCAAACACGGTCTCGGTATCGTCGCGCTCGCGCAGTGCGCCCGTCGGGCAATGCGTAATGCACTGGCCGCACGCGACGCAATCGGTCTTGCCGATCGGCGCGCGCCCGCGGATACCCACGGCGGTATGCGTGGCGCGGTTGGTCAGGTCCCAAATCCCTAGGCCCTGCACGCTCTCGCATACCTTGATGCAGCGCATGCATTTAATGCACTTGTCGTTTTCGCGGATGATGGGAAAGTCGAAGTCCCATCCCTCGCCCGCCAGATGCTTTTGGTAGGGCAAGTAGAAAATGCCCAAGTCGTTGGCGATGGTCTGCAGGTTGCAGTTGCCGCTGCGCACGCAGCTCGCGCACTGCGCGTCGTGCTGCGACAGGAGCAGCTGCACGTTGGTGCGACGGGCCTCGCGGGCTTTGGGGCTGTTGGTGTGGACCACCATGCCGTCGAGCACGTAGTTGTTGCAGGCGGCAACCAGCTGGTCGCAGCCCTCAACCTCGACCACGCACACGCGGCAGCCGCCGATCTCGTTCAGATCGCGCAGATAGCATAGGGTGGGAATCTGGATGCCGACGGACTTGGCTGCATCCAGGATCGTGGTGCGCTCGGACACCACGACCTCGCAATTATCGATAGTGAGCTTGGCCATATTGTGCGCTCCGTTTTCGGTGTTGTCACTGACGGTGGTTTTGTTGGGCTCTACCATTCCAGGTTCCTCCCTCCGCGGAACGCGCCAAAGCCAAAGTGATCGCAACGCAGGCAGCGGCTCGCCTCCTGGTGTGCCTCCTCCTCGGTAAGGCCTTGCTCGACCAGATCCCAATCGTGAATACGCTCGCCGGCCTCGCGCTCGCCCAGCTCACAGCGGCCGCACTCGTGCTTACCCTTAAACTGGACGGTCGGCAGCTCGACCTCGAGTTTGATCTTGTGATCGAAGCCCAGGTAGCGGTCGATATTTGCCGAGGCCACGCGGCCGGCGTTGATGGCGCGGATAACGGTGGCGGGGCCGGTCTGACAGTCGCCGCCGCTAAAGAGGCCATCGAAGTTGGGCACGGCGCCGTCCGAGTCGGTGATGACGCAGCCCCACTTGCAGGCGATACCCATGTCCTCAAACGGCTTGGAATCGATGTCCTGGCCAATGGCCACGAACACGCGCTCGCAGGGAATGACGCGCTCGGGCGTCGCGGCGGCACGCGGGGCCGGACGACCGCGACGGGGCTCGCCGATAATCTGCGGCTGCACGCGCAGGCCGCTCACGCGACCGTCCTCGCCCGTCTCGATGGCGAGCGGCGCCGTCAGCTCCAGAACCTCGCAGCCCTCGGCCTGGGCACCGGCAATCTCGGCGTCCTGAGCCGTCATATCGCAGATGCGGCGGCGGTAGACAATGCTCACCTTTTCGGCACCGCAGCGCACGGCAGAGCGAGCCACGTCCATGGCCACGTTGCCGCCGCCGATGACGCACACGCGCTGGCCGCTCAGGTCGGGCAGCTCGTCGTCACCGATGGCGCGCAGCATCTTGACGGCCGACTCCACGCCGGGCGCCTCTTCGCCCGGAAGGCCGAGCTTCTTGTCGCTATGGGCACCGATGGCCAGGTAGACGGCATCGAACTCGTCGCGCAGACGGGCGAGCTCCTCGCCGTTCACGGAGTGGTCGAGTTCCACATCGATGCCGGCACTCAAGATCCAGTCAATCTCGGCCTGCAGGCGCTCACGCGGCAGACGATAGCTGGGGATGCCGTAGCGCAGCATGCCGCCCAAGTGGTGACGCTGCTCAAAGATGGTCACCTTATGGCCCATCACGGCCAGGTAGTAGGCGCAGGAAAGGCCGGCCGGGCCGCCGCCGATCACAGCGACGCGCTTACCGGTGTTGTCCACTACATGCGGCTTGTGGTCGTTGAGGTCACTGTGCTCAACGGCAAAACGCTTGAGGGCGAGGATGTTCATGGGGTCGTCGACCATGCCGCGACGGCAGTGCATCTCGCAGGGATGCTCGCACACCAAGCCGCAGACGAGCGGTAGCGGATTGTTCTTGCGGATGACCTTGACGGCATCGGCATAGCGGCCGGCCTCGACGAGTGAAATGTACCCGGGAATGTCGACGTGCGCCGGGCAGCCCGAGACGCACGGAACGCGGGCCTCGCGGTCAAAGCCGCAGGAGTGCTCGCGGATGTGGTGCTCAAAATCGTCGCGAAAGCCGCGAATGGCCGTGAGTGCCATGGCGCCAGCTTCGTAGCCGATGGCGCAGTCGCTCGAAAGGTAGATGGTGCGGGCCGTGCGCTCAATCAGGTTGAGCGTGGACTCATCGGCGCGGCCCTCGAGCACATCAGCGAGCAGATCGCTCAGCGCGCTCAGGCCCACGCGGCAGGGCGTGCACTTGCCGCAGCTCTGGGTGGAGCACAGGTTGACGAGCGCTGCCGTAAACTCCACGGGACACGGGGCGAGCGAGCTCACCGCCAGACGACGTCCGAGCGCATCGTGCAGGTCGTCCATGACGGCCTGAGCGTGGCTGCGTTCCATTACGTGCAGTCGAGCCATAAGATCCCCTCTCACATGGCAGCCCGGAGGCGAGACCGGGCGAAGTTGCTACACACACAACACTGACCTATAAAATTGTTTGGCAGCGACACGGTTCGGCAGGCGGTATGAAACGTCGTCCTTAGCGGTGAAAACGAACATTTCCGCAGATAAATGCCATATTTGATAAAACGCGTTACCAAACGACAATGCCCCGCCCACGCAATCACGTGGACGGGGCATTGCTCATGATATGCGGTCAGCGACCCTGTTGCTTTTACTTAAGCTCGGGCCAGAAGTCCTTGTTGGCCTCGATCATGTCGTCGAGAACCTCCTTGGCGACCTTCATCGACGGCACGGTCTTGTTGAGCGTAAAGGCCTTGAGTGCCTTCTCGTACGAACCCTCGA
>URQD01000083.1:0-5178 GCA_900549905.1 uncultured Collinsella sp.
GGCTGCAACCGCGGCCTTCGTCACCGCAAGGGCCTCCCGGTCCGCGGCCAGCGCACCCACACTAACGCTCGTACCCGCAAGGGCCCGAAGCGTCAGATCGGTGCTAAGAAGAAGAAATAAGGAGCGCTAGATAGATGGCTACTGCTAAGAAGAACGTTCGCGCTGCCCGTCTGAAGCGCGCGGACCGTAAGAACATTTCCGTGGGCCAGGCTCACATTCGTTCTACGTTCAACAACACGATCGTTTCGATCACCGATCCCCAGGGCAACGTCATTTCCTGGAAGTCGGCTGGCCAGGTGGGCTTCAAGGGCTCCCGTAAGTCCACGCCGTTCGCTGCCCAGATGGCTGCCGAGGCTGCTGCCAAGCAGGCCATGGAGCACGGTATGAAGAAGGTTTCCGTCTTCGTCAAGGGCCCCGGCTCCGGTCGTGAGACCGCCATTCGCTCCCTCCAGGCTGCTGGCCTCGAGGTCTCGAGCATCCAGGACAAGACCCCCATTCCGCACAACGGCTGCCGGCCCAAGAAGCGTCGCCGCGTGTAACTGAAAGGATCGTATCAATATGGCAATCGACAGGACTCCTGTTCTTAAGCGCTGCCGTCAGCTCGGGATCGATCCCGCTGAGCTCGGTTACAGCAGCAAGAAGGAATCTATTCGCCAGCCCAAGCGCCGTCGCAAGGAATCTGAGTACGGCATGCAGCTGCGCGAGAAGCAGAAGGTCAAGTTCATCTATGGCGTTCTGGAGAAGCAGTTCCACGGCTACTTCAACAAGGCCCGCAAGATGAACGGCGTCACCGGTGAGAACCTCATGATCATCCTTGAGTCTCGCCTCGACAACGTCGTCTTCCGTCTTGGCTTCGCCCGCACCCGCAAAGAGGCTCGTCAGTCCGTCCGTCACGGTCACTTCACCGTGAACGGCAAGCGCGTGGACATCCCGTCCTACCGCGTCAAGGCCGGCGACGTCGTCGCTGTCGGCGAGAAGTTCCGTGACCTCCTCCCCATCAAGGAGGCCCTGATTTCCTCCGAGCGCTTTGAGGTCCCTGGCTGGCTCGAGGTCGATATCGAGAAGCTGTCTGGTAACGTGCTCGCTCTGCCGACGCGTGAGCAGATCAGCGGTGATATCAACGAGCAGCTCATCGTCGAGCTCTACTCTAAGTAGTCCATCCGGGCTGCTGAGGCTGGAGGTAATACATGTCAGAATTCATTAGGCCTCAGGTTCAGGTCGAAGAGATCAACGAGACGTCTGCTCGTGTCTCCGTCGAGCCGCTCGAGCGTGGTTACGGCGATACGCTGGGTAACTCCCTTCGTCGCGTTCTTCTGTCCTCGCTCGAGGGTGCCGCCGTCGAGGCTATTCAGATCGATGGTGCGCAGCACGAGTTCATGACCATCCCTAACATGGTCGAGGATGTCACCGACATCGTCCTGAATGTCAAGGGTCTTGTCTTCAGGGCTCTCGGCACGACCGACGAGGCGACCGCCACCATCTCGGTTGACGGCCCCTGTGAGGTCACCGGTGCGGACTTCTTTATTCCGTCCGAGTTTGAGCTGGTCAACCCCGAGCAGCACATCGCTACGCTCACCGAGGGTGGCCATCTCACCATGAGCATGCGCATCGGCTATGGCCGCGGCTATGTTTCTGGCGAGGCCAACAAGCGCGACAACGATCCCATCGGTGTGATCCATGTCGACTCGCTGTACTCGCCGGTTTCCCGTTGCGCCAAGCTCGTTGAGGCTTGCCGTGTCGGTCAGCACACCGACTACGACCGACTTGTCCTCGAGATCGAGACCAACGGCTCCATCGCCCCGCGCGACGCCGTGGTCCAGGCTGCCAATATCATCAACCAGCATATGGCCGCCTTTATGAACCTTGCCGAGACCCCCGAGGTCGAGGAGGAGGCTTCGATCTTCGCTCCCGAGGTCACCAACGACAACGCCGAGCTGGACAAGCAGATCGAGGATCTGGACCTTTCCGTCCGTTCCTACAACTGCCTTAAGCGCGCCAGCATTCACTCGGTCCGTCAACTCGTTGAGTTCTCGGAGAACGATCTGCTCAACATCCGTAACTTCGGTGTTAAGTCGATCGAGGAAGTGAAGGACAAGCTTGAGTCCATGGGCCTGAGCCTGAAGGCTTAATGCTTCGCATATTTGAGGAGAAACTAGACCATGCGTCACAACGTTAAGAAGGGCCTGAAGCTCGGCACCGATGCGAGCCACACCAAGGCCATGAAGAAGAGCCTTGCTAAGGCCCTCTTCGAGAACGACCGCATCAAGACCACCGAGACCCGCGCTAAGGCGCTGCGTTCGGTCGTCGATCCGATCATCACCTGGGCCAAGAAGGGCGACCTGCACTCTCGTCGTCTGGCTATCGCCAAGCTCGGCGATAAGCAGCTCGTTGCCGAGATCTTCGACAAGGCTGCTCAGGGCATGTGGCAGGACCGCAACGGCGGTTACACCCGCATCATGAAGCTCGGTAACCGTAAGGGCGACAACGCTCCCATCGTTATCATGGAGCTCGTCACCGAGCCTTGCACGCCTAAGGCCAAGAAGGCTGCTCCGGCCCCCAAGAAGGCCGCTGCTCCCAAGAAGGTCGAGGCCGTCGAGGAGGCTCCTGCTGAGGAGACCGCTGAGTAGACAATCCGTCTGCATAGGCTATATTCGAGGGGTACGTTCGCGTACCCCTCTTTTTTTGTCGCGATACCGTTGATTGTTTGTTGGGAGCGCCCATGACCGCGCCGTCTGATTTCAATTCGATTTCCGAGCTTGACGCCACACTCGTATTTCGTGTGGCCTATGATGGCTCGTCGTATAGCGGATTTGCCGAGCAGCCGGGACAGACGACGGTTGCTGGTGAGCTACGTCGAGCCATCGAGACGCTGCTTCGCCGCCCGATCGATCTGACGTGCGCGGGGCGTACCGATGCCGGCGTGCATGCCGTGGCTCAGTACATCAGCGTGCCCGTTACGGACGCTGAGCTCGCTTGTACGCGCCGTAGGTGGCTGCGGGCTATGGATGCCCTGCTGCCCAAAGATATCGCCATAAACGAGGTCTACAGGGCCCGTAAAGGCTTTTCTGCACGCTTTGACGCGCATTCCCGTACGTATACATACCGTATTGCCGATCGCGATGCGCGCCCCGTGCTGTCCCGCGGTGCCGTGTGGTGGCATCGCTATCCCTTGGATGTTGAGGCTATGTCTTCTGCCTGCCCCGCGCTGCTGGGCGAGCAGGACTTTAAAAGCTTTTGCAAGGTTGCCTCGGCCGTTGGCAAGCCCACGCATCGCTGCGTGATGCGTGCCGAATTTGGCCATGAGGTTGCGTTTGGCGAGGATATCCTGATCTTCACTATCGAGGGCAATGCGTTTTTGCACTCGATGGTGCGTACCATTGTAGGAACGCTCGTGGAGATTGGCATGCATCGTCGCGATCCCCAGTGGATGCGCGAGGTTATTGACGCCCGTGACCGAACCGCTGCGGGTCCCACGGCGCCTGCCTGCGGCCTTACGTTTATGGGTGTGGATTACGGCCCCGACGAGCTTGTCGTTCTCGACTAGGGGAGTGCTCGGCGCGTCCGTGCCTTGCACATACTATGTGTGAGCTGCGCGTGTGCAACATCTGTTCTTGGCGTGCAACATGTTAGGCGGCTCGTTGCTTTTATAGCTCGGGTGTACCATGAACGACAGTTTGATTTGGTGCTATCGAGAGGATGGAAAACTTGGTTCGACGTGGTTCGCATCCGCGACTTTCGGTGATCCTTGTGGTAGAAGGTTCGCCCAGCTATGCGATGCGTGCGCTCGAGAGTATCCAGAACCAAGACCTCTACGATTTGCAGATTGTCGTTGTCTGCCGCGATGCTGCGCCCGGTGTGCGCCATTCGCTTCAAGTTGCTGCCGACAGGGACATCCATATTGATTTGATTGACGTCGAGGACGCGAAGCGCGGCGCTTGTCTTCGTGCCGGTTTTGATGCCTCGCGCGGCTCTCAAATCATCGCCATGAACGCCGATGAGTGGTTTGCTCCGCAGGCCCTTTCCAAGATGGTCGATATCGCGTGCGATACTGCGGCAGACATTGTGCTCCCCTCGGTGTCGCTCGATCGATACGATGCGCATCGCGAGCGTCATTCGCGCGTCTTGGATGCTGCCTCTATTGCCATAGAAGACGAGTCTTCTATGGTGACTGGGCTGCCCCAGTTGATTTTGGGCGGCCTAGTCGCTCAGACCTCTGGCGTGATGTATAGCCGTCCGCTGTTTGAGGCATGCCTGTCGCGCGGCAAGGCGTACCGTACGGTTGAGTTTATGGCTTATGCGCTCTCGCAGGCACGATTCGTGTCCGGCTGCGGCGACGCTTGTTTCCACGCGGCGGCACCTAAGCTTACAGATGCCTTTGATCCCACCATGTATGCCAGGATATCCGATGACACTCGAGCGCTCGACGAGCTTGCGGACTCACTCTCGGAAGCAGATAGCGGTGGTCGGCTCAAGCTGGCAAGCCAAAAGTTCTACTTTGCCGGACTGGTCGCCTGCATCGAGAATTTGTGTCTGAGCCCGCATGGGGTGTCGTCAATCGAGCGTTCCGCCCGCATGCGTGATATGCTCGAGGCGCCTCGAACCCGTCAGATGGTCGCCGCGCTCAAGGATAACCATCGGGGACTCGGTCTGTTGTTTGGGCCGATCGCCAGCGCCAAGCCCGCGCGCTGCGTGATGTGTACGCATCTGGCAGCTTTTCTTAACCGGACGGGCGCAAAAACCGCCTAAACGGCTCATTACGAAGCAAACTTGCATAGAATTGTTTCGAAATGCGTTCTTATACACAAAAGCCTTCAAATAGCGTTAAACTATTCAATCACTGATTGATTGTCTCCGCCATCTTTTGGAGTGAGGGTTTGTATGGCTAAAAAACGCAATGGGCGCCAGGATGCCATTAGAGATATTGTGCGCAATAAGGATGTCCGCACGCAGCGCGTGCTGGTCGATGAGCTCCGTGCTATGGGCTTTGATTGCACGCAGGCGACTGTCTCTCGCGATATTGCCGATATGGGGCTGCGTAAGCTCCCTGAGGGCATCTATGTTCTGGCAGAGGACCTGCACCTGCAACGTATGGTTTCCGAGCTCGTAACGGGCGTTCTGCGTACTGATAATCTGGTTATGATCAAGGCTCAGCCTGGCACGGCTTTCGGCATCGCCGCC
>URQD01000084.1:0-5087 GCA_900549905.1 uncultured Collinsella sp.
TGGTGCCGTCACCCACGGTGTCGTTGGTCTTGGTGGCGACCTCCTTCACCAGCTGAGCGCCCATGTTCTCGATGTTGTCCTCGAGCTCGATCTCCTTAGCGACAGAAACGCCGTCGTTGGTGATGGTCGGGGCACCGAACGTGCGCTGCAGCGCAACGTAGCGGCCCTTGGGGCCCATGGTGACGGTAACGGCGTCGGCCAGAGTGTTGACGCCCTTGGCGAGCTTAGCGCGGGCATCGGTGTTGAACGTAATGTTCTTTGCCATGGTGAGTAATCCTCCAAAAGAAATGTGACTCGCGTCGCCGCTTCCGAGTCCTATGCGACGATCGCGTTCAAAGACGAATCAGAGATTCTGACGAGACTAGGCCTCGACGACGGCGTAGATGTCGTCGGCGCGCATGAGCAGATACTTCTCGCCGTCGACCTTGACCTCGTTGCCACCGAACTTGCCGTAGATGACAACGTCGCCAACCTTGACGTCCATGGGGATGCGCTCACCCTTGTCGTTGACCTTGCCGGCGCCCACGGCAACGATGGTGCCGCGCTGCGGCTTCTCCTGAGCGTTGCTGGCGATGTACAGACCAGAAGCGGTCTTCTGCTCGGCCTCGTCGGGCTTGACCAGGACGCGATCTGCAAGTGGCTTCAAAGACGACATGCTTGTTTCCTCCTTTGTGGGCCGCGCGGTCATGCCGCGCGGGTTAACCCTTTTTGTTTGCGTACGCGTTGAATGGTACCCACGAATGGCGGGTTATACAACACGGAGTCAAAAAATCTTATTTTTTGGCACTTAGATTTTCTGAATGCCGGGGGATAACTTAGCGATGCCTCCCGTGTGGCTCCGGTGGGGCGGGGCATAAGGTTTCCTGCTCGGGCAGTCCTGCTCGCACGAAGGCCACATTAAGTGGCCTTCGGCTCGTGCGGAACTCGCGATAAACCTTATGCCCCGCCCCTCCGGAGCCACACGGGAGGCAGGTTAACTAATTCGGGCCCGGCATTCAGAAAAGTCAGTGCAGCAAAATGGCGATGCGGATAGGAATGTGGGCATGGTCTTCGCTGCGCGCACGGGTCCCCTGGGGAGCACCGTGCATTTTTGGGAGTATTCAGCAAGCCAGGACGGCTGCATACGCGCCGGACATACCTTATTGGTCCCAAGAACGCCTTCAGCGGGCGGTTTTGGTCGGTGGGCAGACCCCGTTGGGACAAATGGGCGTACTTCGCGCCGTACCGGAGCCCAAAATGACGTCAATCTCCGTAACGTTACTCAGCCGCAGCGGCACCGGCAGAGCTCGCGGTGCTGAATACTCCGTTTTTTGCACGGCCCAGGCGGGGGTACATCAGGACCGGAAAGAACATCTCAGCTTTTTTATGCAATCTGCAACTGGAAGTATGCAAAACACCATGAGGTTTCACTGCTGATGTCCAAATTGAACGCACGGAGCAGCACCTCAACCCCGCGCCCAAATCCAACAGAGCAGGGACGCACATGGCGGATCCTCACCGAAACGCAAACGCGGCTCGAGCGCCATCCCAAAATAAGCTGCCCGAGCCGCGTTTAACGGTAAGACATGAATACTTAGCGCTCGTAGATCAGGTTGCCGGCTAGGTAGGTGGCTTGGACTTTGGTGGCTTGGAGTTCTTGGGGGTCGATGGTGAGTGGGTTTTGGTCCAAGACTACCAGGTCGGCGTATTTACCGGGTTCCAGGCTGCCGAGGTTTTGCTCGTCGCCCGCTGCATAGGCGCTGCCCAGAGTGTAGTTGCGCAGAGCCGTTGCCGCATCGATGCGCTCGCTCGGCAACCAGCCGCCCTCGGGCCAGTGGCTTTTGGGGTCCTGGCGCGTGATGGCCGTGTAGAGCACGTTCATGCTGGTAACGGGCGTGATAGGGCTGTCAGTTCCGAAGGCTTGGCGGATGCCGCGCTGCTTATAGGTTGCGAACGGCCACATGATTCGGCTTCGCTCCAGGCCAAAGTCGCGCTCTGGGCCACCCGGATCGAGCGTGATGTGGCAGGGCTGGCTCGAGGCGACCACGTTGAGCTTGCGCAGGCGATCGATGTCCTGGGGCAGGAGGTTCTCCAGATGCTCGAGTGTGTTATGGCCGTGCTGGGGCAGGCCGTAGAGCTCTGCCGCCTCCTCAAAGATATCGAGCGCAGCATGGATGGCACCGTCGCCGATGACGTGGATACGCACAGTGTGGCCGCGCTCCGCGGCCGCCAGAACCAGCTTACGCATGCGCTCGGCAGGAACTGTCAGACGGCCCTGGTCGCCCGGGAAGCGCGGATTGGTATAGGGCTCGGTGAGATATGCCGTGTGTTCGCTCGACACGCCGTCGAAGAACTGCTTAAAGCCTGGCGCCGAGAGCAGCGCGTTGTTCGCGTAGCGGGTCTGTAGCTCTTCCAAGCGCGATTGGTCATCCAGCAGCGTGGGAAACAAATGGGCGCGGATGCCCAGCTTGCCGGCTGCCTGCAGTTTGTCGTAGACATCGTCGCGGATAAAGTCGCAGCCCGGCATGGGCATGAGCGACATATCGCATATCGAGGTGATGCCCTGCTCGGCCATCCGCCTCATTTGATCGGCGTAAGCGCTTGCGATGCGATCCTCGCCCAGCCACTCAAGGCAGCGCGGTAGCAGCTGCATGGCAGCCGCCTCGTGAGCAATGCCCGTGAGCTCGCCGCTTGCGTCCTTGTCGTAGCCACCGCCCGCTGGCGGCTCGCTGTCGCGCGTGACGCCGAGCGCCTCGAGTGCGCGGCTGTTGAGCCACAGCGTATGGCCGTCGCCCGAATACATAACGCAGGGGCGATCGGGGAATGCCGCATCGAGCGACGCCTTGGTAGGATGCTCGGGCGGGTCCCAACGGTAGTCGCGCCAGCCCTGCGTCACAACCCAAGCGTCATCGGGCAGGTCCTGGGAAAACTCGAGCGCGCGTTGCACCAGCGCCGCCTCGGACGTGCCCATATCCATGAGCATGTACGGCGAGGAGCCGACCGAGGTATGGAAGAAGTGCAGATGAGCGTCATGGAAACCTGGGCAGACAAACTGCTCGCCGTAGTCGATAACCGGCGTGGCGGCAGGCGCGGCGGCAATCACGTCATCGGGCGCACCGACTGCGACGATACGGTCGCCTGCGATGGCAATCGCCAGCTCGCGGGCGGTATCGATGCCGTCTTGCGCGGTAAAGACGTTCTTGGAGCGGATAATCCGATCGATATGTTGCATGGGCATCCCCATCTCTGGCAGGAAATTCAACACCCCCGAGTGTACTCCCCCGCCCTTGTAACAAAACCTCAAGCGGCAAACGGCAACTTTACCAGCCCTAGCGGCAGGTGGCATACTGGAGAGAGCCTGTACGATTTTGCGATCAACCCAGCAAGGAGCAAATCGACCATGACGAAGACCAAGGCACAGCAGATTATGGCGGCGACCGAGGCTCGCGCGGCTGACGACGTCACCGCAGCCATCAAAGATATCGCTACCGAGTTTGAACCCTATATCATCAAGCAGCGCCGGCACTTCCATAAGCACCCGGAGCTGAGCCTTGCCGAGGAGCGCACGACCTCCGACATCGCCAACCAGCTCGACGCCATGAATATCCCCTACGAGCGTCCGCTCAAGACCGGCTTGGTGGCAACGCTTCGCGGTACCGCGTCGGATGCCTATCGCGAGGACGGCACGCCACGCCGCCGCATCCTGCTGCGCGCCGACATCGACGCCCTGCCCGTCACCGAGCAGACCGGCGAGGAGTTTGCCAGCGTCAACGAGGGCTGCATGCACGCCTGCGGCCACGACTGCCACATCGCCATGATGCTCGGCACGCTGCAAATCCTGCGCCATATGACCGACGACATCCACGGCGAGATCCGCATCGTCTTCCAGCCCAGCGAGGAAAACGGCCAGGGCGCCAAGCTCATGATCGGCACGGGCGTGCTCGACGGCGTCGATGGCGCCTACGCCGCGCACATCTGGAGTGAGGTCGACGCCGGCACCGTGAGCTGCGAGCCCGGACCGCGCATGGCCAATACCGACTGGTTCCGCATCGACGTCCGCGGCACCTCGTGCCACGGCGCCATGCCCCAGCGCGGTCACGACGCCGTTATGGTTGCCGCCGAGATCGTCAACGCTCTGCAGACCATCGTTTCGCGCGAGATCAGTCCCTACGAGCCGGCCGTCATTACCGTCGGCGAGCTGCACGGCGGCACCGCGCGCAACGTTATCGCCGGCACGGCCTACCTCGCCGGCACGGTGCGCACCTACGGAGATTCGACCCACGAGGAAATGCCGGAGCTCATGCGCCGCATCGTGGAGCATACCGCGGCCGCCTTGGGCGCCGAGGCAGAGCTCACCGACTACACCATCGCCAATTACAAGGTCGAAAACGATGCCGCCTCGAGCGAGCGCTGCCGCCAGGCAGTAATCAAATGCCTGGGCCCCACCGGCCAAGGCCATTATCGCGGCACACTCTCGGGTGAGGATTTTTCAGAGTACCTGCGCCGCGTACCGGGCGTGCTCGCCTTTGTTGGCACGCGCAACCCCCAGATTGGCGCCACGTACGCCCAACATTCTTGCTTCTACAAGATTGACGAGTCGGTACTGGCCAAGGGCTCCATGGTGGCCGCCCAATATGCCATCGACTTTTTGGCCGAGCCCACACAAGAAGAGCTCGACGGCCCCACGATTGCCGCGGTCGCCGAGACCAATCCCGACCTGGCAGCCAAACTGCGCTCTGCCAAGGCCACGGCCGCCGAGGCCCGCGACGCCATGCACGATGCCCGCACGGCGCGCCATGCCGCCATCAAGGGCATCCATGATGCACGTGCCGCCGCTCGCCGCGAGGAGAAGCACGACGAGTAGTCGATCCACGACCATCTCGCAGTCATAGCCGCATCGCGATATCAAAGCGGGGGCGGACGCTTCGGCACGTCCGTCCCCGCTTATTTGTCAAGCGCTATTTCTACCGTTTCTACCCCGTCCCCAAATGGCAGGTGGCAGGGTTACTCGTCCTGCGGGTCCTCGTCGGAGCTTGGCGCAGGCTCGGGCTCAGGCGCAGGCTCGGGCTCAGGCGCAGGCTCGGGCTCAGGCGCAGGCTCGGGCTCAG
>URQD01000085.1:0-4986 GCA_900549905.1 uncultured Collinsella sp.
AGTTCCGCACGCAAAGGAAAGCACTTAATGTGCTTTCCGTCTTGCGCAGGACTGTCCGAGCAGCAGGCTTAACTGCCGACCGTCTCGCCCAGTTTCCCTACTGCGGCTGTTTGCCGATGTAAGCCAGGATGCCGCCGTCCACGTACAGAATGTGCCCGTTGACGAAGTTCGATGCGTCGGAAGCCAGGAACACGGCGGGACCCTTCAGGTCCTCGGGCGTGCCCCAACGGGCTGCCGGCGTCTTGGCAATGATGAACTGGTCGAACGGGTGACGGCTGCCATCGGGCTGCGTCTCGCGCAGCGGCGCGGTCTGCGGCGTGGCAATGTAGCCGGGCCCAATGCCGTTGCACTGGATATTGGCCTCGCCAAACTCGGAGCAGATGTTCTTGGTGAGCATCTTGAGTCCGCCCTTGGCGGCGGCGTAGCCAGCGATGGTTTCGCGGCCCAGCTCGCTCATCATGGAGCAGATATTGATGATCTTGCCGTGACCCTTGGCGATCATGCCCGGCAGGCAGGCCTTGGACACGATAAACGGGGCATTGAGGTCGATGTCGACGACGCGACGGAAGTCCTCGGCGCTCATGTCGAGCATCGGGGTGCGCTGGATGACGCCGGCGTTGTTGACCAGAATGTCGGGCGTGGTGCCAAAATCGGCCTCGATCTTGGCGATGAGCTCGGCGACGACGGCCTCGTCGGTGACGTCGGCAACATAGCCGTGAGCATCAAAGCCCAGCTCGCGGTAGTGCTTTTCGGCCTCGGCGACCTTGTCGGCGTGACGGGCGTTAAAGGCGATCCTGGCGCCGGCTTCGCCGAGTGCCTCGGCCATGGCCATGCCGATGCCATAGGTGGCGCCGGTCACGAGCGCGACCTTGCCGTCTAGGCGGAAGCTGTCCATAAGGTTAGACATTACAATCCTTCCAAAAGAAACGTTCATCTATATAAGTCTTGCTTCTATTACAAGTTCAGTATAGGAGAAGCGGAGGAATTAAAAGTCAGGTTTTCTTAGAATCAGGTGAACGTTCACTTTTAGAAGGTGAACGGTTGTGGCCGATTGTCGCAATGTCTGCTACATGGAGTAGCGCCCGTGCGCATCGCATTTCTCCTCTCATAGATGCGCGGCGCAAGAGGTCCCGAGTTTACATGAGCTCAGGGCTTTTTTGGATTACGGACGCATTGCCGGATGAAAACACTATGCGTTTGGTAAATAGTCGTATGAACGTGAAATTTGTATCTAGTTTCCGTACGCAAATAAGACGAAAACCGTTTGCGTCTGGTTCTAAGCCGTACGCAAACGGTTTTCGTCTTATTTAGATCACGAAGTGAGATCGAGAAACAGACGGGGCTGAGCCGTGCGCGAACACTGTCCGCGCTCGAATCTCTGCTCAGCCGAAACGCGATCATGAAACAGGGGACAGGCCGCGCCACGAAATACGAGCGAGCGTAGTCCGAAAGACCTGTGTTACCAGGCAGGCCCAAGCCGCGAATGGCTTGGGGCCTTTTGCATGCCGGCTGGCAATGGGCCAATTTATGTCAAGTTATAGCAACATATAGCTCCGCTTGCGGGGTTTGCGACGGGCTATTCCTCATCGTCCGTATAGCGCGTGCGTCGTTATTTGCGACATAGACATGCCGGGCACTCGAGCCTCGTTTGCTCAGCGGCTGTTCGCTATTTGGCGCCAAACGCCATACGGACGAATCGCTGGGCAAACAGCTTGTTGGCGAAGTTGATGATGTGGCCCAAGAACAGTGCCGAGATGGCGGTGGTTACGCCAAAGCCGCCTAAGTTGTGCATGCATACCAGCGACAGCGTGAGCGAGGCGGCGACATGCGAGCAATCGAACACGACCTTTACGTCTCCAAAACGGCGCTTGAGCTTTTCCGCAATGACCTGCACCAAGCCGTCGGGTGCGTTGGGGACAACGCCCATGTTGACGACGAGACTGACGCCAAATGCGGTGATAGCGAGGGAGAGCAGCATGGTCGCAACCTGCGCGGGGAGCGCCGTGGGATGCAGCGGGTTGAACGCCATGAACAGATCGGTGAAGCCGCCCATTAGCGTTGAAAAGCAAAGCTCGAGCAAAATGCGCGGTTGAAATTCGCGTCGCAAGATGGCGAGCTGCGCCGCGATGTAAGCGACATAGGTAGTTGTAATCCAAAAGCCGAGCGTCTTGCCCGTGAGCATGGATAGGGTCGTGGCAAAGCACGTGAGCGCGGCGACGCCCAGGCCAGATGCCGTCTGGAGGCTCATACCGAGTGCCAGCACGGCAACGCCCGCCAGATACATCAGCATTCTTATGACGGTATGACGCCAATCGATGTCTGCGCCATGCATGATGATGAGCGGTCGCACGCTGCTGCATCCTTTCGATTGAAGGATATTTAAAGAGAAATGTCTGACCTGGGCCGGCAAAAAGAGGGTTATCGGAGGCACTGCCTCAACGGCAGAAAAGCCGGCCCCATGGTCAGTCGTCTAGGAATGTCTCGTTGTGCCGGAATGGGACTGAAGGGCTCAACGAGACGGGAAGAAAGCAAATGGCATGGCATGGGCAATAGGATGCCAAGATGGTAGGGTGCGTCTTAGCATCCTATTGCCCAGGCTTGACGAAATCGGTTTCGCTTGAGGCTTAGTATACGCATGGGAATCCATTTGCAAAGCGACATGGAATAAATAAGGTGAACGTTCACCTAATTGCAACAACTTATCGGTCAAAAGCCGAATCCCGGCCCTACCCCTCAAACATCGCCGTGGGATGGGGGATGCGATAGTATTACGTGGAGTTATTCGACAAACCGTGGGCTTCATTCGAGGGCTTTATGGAACAGCACCAGCATTATCAGAGCCTGCAAGATCAGGCATACAACGCATTGCGCTCCAAGATCATCTATGCCGAGCTCAAGCCCGGCACGCGCTTATCGGCGATCGGTCTGGAAAAGGAGACGGGAATCGGGCGCACGCCCATTCGCGAGTCCTTTGTGCGCCTGCGTGAGCAAGAGCTGGTGGAAACACGGCCCAAAAGCGGCACCTATGTCTCAAAAATCAGCATGGAGCGCGCCGAGAACGCCTGTTTCTTGCGCGAGAAACTCGAGAGAAGCGTGCTCATTAAATGCTGTTCGGCCGTCACGCCCGAGCAAAAGGATCGGCTTGAGCAGATTCTGGCCGAGTCCGAGTCGCTCGACCATCGAGAAACGCGCCGCTTTTTCGACCTGGACAACCTGTTCCACGAGACGTGCTTTGAGATCGCCGGCCGCCACATGCTGTGGGATTGGATGAAGAGCGTCAACACGCATTTTGAGCGATACAACTGGTTGCGTATGGTGTCGCAGGATCTGGATTGGGAGCCGATTCGTCGGCAGCATCGCCGGATTCTCGAGGCCATTAAAAAGGGCGATACCGACACGGCGAGCTACCTGGCAGAGACGCACCTGCATCTGATGCCCGAGGAGCAGGGCCCGGTTATCGCCTTGCATCCCGACTATTTCGAGCTGTCCAAAGACTCGGCCATCTAACTCGCTCCCTTACTTAGTTGCGGTGAAATATGGACTGTTTTGCGGTTCTGGCGGCGTAAACAGTCCGTATTTCACCGCAAGTGCGGGGGTGCTATTGGGGCGTAAAAAGGCTGCGGCGCCGCTTGGAGGAAAAGACCGGAAGCAGGGGACCATTCCTCCAGACGGCGCCGCAGCTGTTTTGGCGGGTTGGTTTTTGTCAAGTGGCTTAGCTGAGCACGGCTGCCAGTCGAGTGGGAAAAGCGGCTCGGGTGCGTGTCGCTTCCGTCACGTTCTATCAGCATACAAGACGGTTTTGGTTCTTGTTCGTGACGGAAACGGCGCGCTTCCGAGCCGCTTTAAAAGAAAGGGGGCGAGGTCTAGGGCACGCCCCCTTTCACGATAGAGAGCTAAATCTAGCCGCGGACCTTCTTGACGACGTCCATGGCCTCGCGGGCAATCTGCTCGACCTTGGAGAAGTCGCCATCGGCGAACAGGGCGGGCTTGACCATCCAGGTGCCACCGCAGGCGATGATGGCGGAGGAGCTCAGGTACTCCTCGACGTTGGCAGTGCTCACGCCGCCGGTGGGCATAAAGCGATGGCCGACAAACGGAGCAGCGAGGGCCTTGATGGTGTTGAGGCCACCATACTGAGCCGCGGGGAAGAACTTGGTGACCTTGAGGCCCAGGTTCTCGGCGGCGGTAACCTCGGAGGGGGTCACGGTGCCAGGAAGGACGGGCAGGTCGATGCCGATGCAGTGCTTTACAACGTCCTCGTTGTAACCCGGGGAGACGATGAACTTGGCACCGGCGGCGCGGGCCTGCTCAACCTGCTCGACAGTCAGGACGGTGCCAGCGCCGACGCACATCTCGGGCTCGGCCTCGGCCATGGCGGCGATGCACTCGGCGGCGCAGGCGGTGCGGAAGGTGACCTCGGCGGCAGGCAGGCCGCCCTTTACCAGAGCACGGGCCAGAGGTACCGCTTTCTCAGCGTCGTCAATGGCAATGACAGGAATAATGCCAATGGAGAAAAAGCGCTTCTGCAGTTCGGTCATAAACATTTCCTCCTATATTTCATAATATGAAACGGTGTTCCGTAATTTGCACTTTAATTATAAGCCATGCCAAATAAAAAACAAGATGGCGATTGTGCAAAAAATCACTTGCCCAAACTGTGGGAAACAGTTAAAATTGGGACATAGTTTCATATTATAAAACGAGGGAGGAAGCTGGCATGGAAAAAGGGGGCGTTCAGGCTCTGGACCGGGCGTTTACACTGCTGGAACTGCTGTGCAAGAGCCCCGGAGGCATGGCGATTCACCAGATCACGGAGCTCACCGGCCTGCATAAAAGCACCGTCCACCGTATGCTGACGGCTATGGCAGAGCGGGGCTATGTGCGCAAAATGGGCGATGGGGTGTACCGGGCAGGAATGCGTATCTGTGAGCTAAGCGACTATGTGCAGCAGAATCTGGATGTAGTATGTTCTTTAAATATAAAAGC
>URQD01000086.1:0-4814 GCA_900549905.1 uncultured Collinsella sp.
GCCCGCCCCGCTCCCGAGGGGCATCTCTCAAGCAAAAACTGTCGTTCGGTAAAGTCCGAGGTCAGTGGCGTTTTATAACGAGAAATTCAAAAGAATTTGAAAATCCATTACAAATTTGCGTTGACTTTAGGTAACTAAAGTTTCATACTCCTTTTCAACCACTGGGGGATGTGAACACGCACGGATCGTTCACATCATGATTGAAGAGGATTTCTTAGACATGTTCACGCATCAGCTAAACATTATCAGCGTAGTAATTATCTGATGCGGGTTAGCACATACAGCTAGCCCGTACGATAACGGGCGGCTGATGAAGATGAGGGCCGTCGAGCGCAACCGACGGCCCTCATTTTTTATGTCTAGGAAGTTCTTTTTAGAGGAGGAAATGTAATGAACGGAGTTTTGCTCATGGTTGTGGCCGCGGCGGTGCTCGCCTGCGGCTATCTGGGCTACGGCCGCTGGCTGGCCAACAAGTGGGGCGTTGACAAAGAGGCCCTCACGCCGGCCAAGCGCATGAAGGACGGCAAGAGCTTCTCGCCCGTCTCCGCCTTTACCGCGTTCTCGCATCAGTTCAGCTCGATCTGCGGTGCTGGCCCTGTCACGGGTACGATCGTCGCCATGGCCTTTGGCTGGCTGCCCGTCGTGCTCTGGGTCCTCGTCGGCGGCATCTTCTTTGGCGCCGTCCACGACTTTGGTGCTCTGTACGCTTCGATGAAGAACAACGGCAAGTCGCTCGCTCAGCTCATCGAGAAGTACATCGGCAAGACCGGCCGTCGCCTGTTCCTGCTGTTCTGCTGGCTGTTCTGCATCATCGTCATCGCCGCCTTCACCGACATGGTCTGCAAGACGTTCATGTTCACCCCGGCCGTTGACGCTTCTGGCGCCGCTACCGGTGCCATCGACTTCACCAAGTCCTATGCCGCTGGCTGCGCTGGCACCATCTCCATCCTGTTCACCTTCGTCGCTATCGCCTTTGGTTGGGCCCAGAAGAAGTTCAACCTCACCGGTGCCGCCGAGTTCGTCACCGGCGTGGTCCTCATGGTTCTCATGTTCGCCGTCGGTATGCAGTTCCCGGTCTACCTGGATAAGTTCCAGTGGTTCGCCGTCGTCATGGTCTACCTGGTCTTCGCTGGCGCTATGCCCATCCAGATGCTCAAGACCCCGCGTGACTACCTCACTTCCATCATGATGATCGTCATGATCGCCTGCGCTGTCCTCGGCATCGTCGTCCTGGGCGTTAACGGCCAGGCCACTATCACCGCTCCGGTCTTCACCGGCTTCTCCACTGCCTCCGGCATGATGTTCCCGGTCCTGTTTGTCTCCGTCGCTTGTGGTGCTCTCTCCGGTTTCCACAGCCTCGTTTCTTCCGGCACCTCTTCTAAGCAGGTCGAGAAGGAGCAGGACGCCGTCAAGGTCGGTTATGGCGCCATGATCGTCGAGTCCTTCGTCGGCATCCTTGCCATCATCGTCGCCGGCATCATGTTCTCCGATATGAACACCGCCGGTACTGGCGCCCTCAACGCCGGTGTCGCTTCCACCCCGTTCCAGATCTTCGCCGCTGGCATCTCCCGCGGTATGCAGGCCTTCGGTGTTGACGGTACGCTCGCTACCGTCTTCATGACCATGAACGTTTCCGCTCTGGCCCTGACCTCGCTCGACGCCGTCGCCCGCATCGCCCGCACCTCGTTCTCCGAGTTCTTTGCCCAGACCAACGACGCCCTGGCCATCGAGTCCAAGGCCGGCTACATGAAGGTTCTCGGCAACCCCTGGTTCGCCACGGTCGTCACCCTGCTTCCCGGTCTCGCCCTTGCCTTTGGTGGCTATGCCAACATCTGGCCGCTCTTTGGTGCTTCCAACCAGCTGCTCGGCGGTATGACCATGATCACCCTCGCCGTGTTCTGCAAGTGCACCGGCCGCAAGGGCTGGATGCTCTACGTGCCCGTCGCCTTCCTGCTCTGCTGCACCTTCACCTCGCTGGTCCAGAGCGCCATGGGCTGCATGACCGCCGTCCAGGCCTACGGTTTCTTCGGCACCATCCCGGCTACCGCCACCACGGCCGCCGTTTCCGTCGCCGCCACCAAGGGCCTGCAGCTCGTCTTTGCCGTTCTGCTGATGGTCCTGGGCCTCATCGTCGCCGTCAACTGCCTCAAGGAGTTCTTCGGCAAGGAGGCCGGCTCCATGCCTGATGAGGAGCCCGAGTGGTCCGAGATGGGCAAGGCCGAGTACGGTCGCGCCGCTGCCGCTGAAGCTCCTGCCGACGCCGAGGCCGCCAAGGCCTAGTCGGTCGGACGGGTTGAATCTCCCATCTATTTGACTCGGAAAGACCGGGTCCGCAATCAAGCGGACCCGGTCTTTTTTCTTGTGAGAACAGGTGGTGCAAGGGCGTTCTCGCAGATGTTTTGCGTGGATAGGCTCGTGCGTTGTACCATATGGACGTATATGTGTGCATATGAAAGGGGCCCCGTGGCCAAGACGGTATATTCCGATAATCAAAACAATGTCGATGCTCTGGCTGAGCGTCTGAGCAGCCAGACATCGCTTTCTGCCGAGCGCGCCAAGCTGGTTGCCTACGACCTGCTCTGCCGCAAGGCGCTCAAGATTAAGTCGAGCGCGCTGGCGCAGATTTTCCGCTCCGTCGATAAGGAATGCGACACCAAGGCGATGCGCGATGAGCTTATCGCGGCAAATATCGTGACCAAGATCGAGGGCAGCGGCATTAACGGGCGCCCGGCGTTCTATACCATCAATGTCGAGATCCGCGATGCCCAGGAGCAGCCTGCCGAGTCCGTCGAAGATTTTGTCGTCGAGGATTCCGCTGACGTGCCTGCTGTGGAAGAAGCTGCTCCGCGTGAGCATGTCGATACCGATGAGTTGCTCGATGAGAACGTCGTGCGTGCCTTTACGGCCAAGGCAGGACGCGGCGGTTTTGGCGGGGGTGGCAAGCGCGATGCGCAGCGCCGCGCCCAGCAGGAGCGCTTCCGTCGTGCCGTTGCTCAAAAGGGTGAGACGGATGCCGAGGCTGTTGAGAACGAGGTTGCTGCCGAGTCGCAGAGGCCCGCGAAGGAGCAAAAGCCCGTGGAGGCCCAGGAGCCCCAGCGTCGCCGTGGTGCCCACTTTAAGGCTGCGCAGCAGGATGTCGCGCATGAGGTTGAAGAGCCTTCCGAGGCTGCAGACGATGTTGAGGAGTCTGCCAAGAAGGCTCCGGGTTCATGCCGTCCCGGGCGTGGTTTTGCGAGGCGCGCGTATCCCGTAAGGCGTCAGGAGAAGGGCGAGCCGGCTCCGACCGCTCAGGCCGAGAAGGCCGAACAAACCGAGAAAACCGTTGAGCCGGCGGCTCGCGAGCAGAAGCCTGTTGAGCCGCAGCTTGAGGTTGCTGCCGAGGCCAAGGGCGAGCAGCCTACTGATGGGCAGACGGAGCAGGGCGCGTCGAGCAGGCCTCGCCGCCGTCGCCATCGCGGGGGTCGCAGTTCCCATGCCGAGACTGCAGCCGAGAAGACCACGCCGCAGGACGAGGATGCGAAGGCCGAGGTTTCTTCGGGGCAGCCTAAGCGCCAGCCGGCGAAGGAGAGCAAGTCCGATCGTCCGCAGAAGCAGGCGTCTATGCCGAAGCGCGAGCGCAATTCCCAAGGCGATTCTAAGCGCAGGTCTCAGAAGAAGCCGGAGTCTGCCGCAGCAGATGCTGCTGCCCAGCAGCCCGAGTCGGCCGTCCACGGCGAGGTATCGGCGTTTGCCCTTGCCCGCGTTTTAGGCAGGCAGCTGCTCAAAGTTGTCCCTACGCCTACGGCGCTCTCTAAGATCAAGGAGCAGCAGACACAGATCGTAAAGGTCGAGGGCAAGGACGGCAAAAAGGCTCCGCAGCGCACTCAGCACAACGAGATGTCCAACCGCAAGATTGCCGAGGAAATCGCAATCATCCAGGCTTGGATCGAGCAAAACCGAGGTGCCGATACGCCGGTTGCCTCGCGCCGCCAGCGTGCCTACCAGATTTTTAACGACGAGAAGGCTTTTGACGGCAAGCACGGCGAGCGTCTAATTCGGCGTATGACCGAAAAGGGCATCAGCATGCAGGCGATTAAGGTCGCCCCCAACCGCCCCGTGCACTTTACGGGTTTCTTTACGCTGGGCGCCGATAAGCCGTTCATTATGGTCGAGAACCTGGACACCTATGACGAGATCGTCAAGCTCCTGCGCGGCCGCAAGCACGCTAAGCTCTTTGGCATCAAGGTGGGCGGCGTGATTTTTGGCGGCGGATGCAAGGCGAGCGTCTCGCATGCCCTGGACGATTATCTGGCTGAGATCGGCTATCGCTTTAACTACGTCTACTACGTGGGCGATATCGACCGCGAGGGCGCGCGCATCGTCGAGCAGGCTCGCAATGCCAATGTGGTTGAGATTCGCCTGCATGCCGGCATGTACCGCGCCATGCTCGCCGAGCATAAGCGTCGCGTGAAGGCCGGCGGCGAGTGCGAGCCCGCGGCTGCCAACCAGGGCGTGCCGCAGAACTTGGCGGCGACGATCAAGGATCTGCCCATGGTCACGCGCGTGCAGTTCCGCAATGTGCTGCGCGAGGGCGGGCGCATTCCGCAGGAGATTCTGATGACCGCCGACTATCGGGATGGCGACTCGGGAAGCTTCGACCGCATGCTGAACAACTAAATTCCGCCGGCCCCGGGAGAGCGGGGACACCGGCTTAGGTTTCCTGCTCTACAGTCCTGCTCACGACGGAGGCCACATTAAGTGGCCTCCTGTTCGTGCGGAACTCGCGATAAACCTAAGCCGGTGTCCCCGCTCTCCCGGGGCCTGTCGTGGCTTGG
>URQD01000087.1:0-4668 GCA_900549905.1 uncultured Collinsella sp.
CTGATCCGGTCCGACCGGGCCGCGCGGCAAGGAGATATATTGCCAGACCGGAGGGCCCCCGGGGGCGGGAATCTAGGCGTACACATTTCCTACACAATTTGGGATCCGACTAACGTTTGCCAGCCGTTAACTACCGCTCGCCGAGCATCTCTTTATATAAGGCAGTCTCATGGTTAAAGCGGATACGTTCCCCTAGCTAAAGCACAGCCAGCATCGAGCAACTCATCACGCTCTTCCACCGAGAACCCCTCGGCGTAGACGCGCACCACTGGTTCGGTCCCGCTAGGACGGACCAGCAGCCACGTGTCATCCTCGAATGCTAAACGCAAGCCATCCATATGACTAACGTTTTGCGGCACCTTGCCACAAATCGACTTGGGGTTTACGCCCGGCAGCAGGGTTCGTAACGTTTCGGCATCTTCGGCCTCAAGGCGCAAATCGCGTCGACCGTAACTCGTCTTACCAAAACTGTCCTCGAGTTGGTCGACCAGAACGCCCAAAGGCGCGTCCGTCTTTGCCATAAGCTCACACAGAATCAGACAGGCGAGGATTCCATCGCGCTCGGGCATATGCGCGGCGATGCCGATACCACCGGCTTCTTCGCCGCCTATGAGGACGCCACCCTTCTTCATCTCTGCCGCTATATATTTGAAACCGACTGGTTTGACGGTCACGCGGCAGCCAAGCGCCTCGGCAATGCGACGCACGAGCGTCGAGCACGAAAGATTGACGACGACGCGCCCCTCCAAATTACGAAATTGAACCAAGTCGCCCAAAACGAGCGCCATGATCTGATGCGGATGTATATATCTGCCGCGCTCGTCAACCGCGCCGATACGGTCGGCGTCGCCGTCGGTCACCAGGCCAGCGCAAGCTCCGTCCTCGATAACCGTATGCTCGCAAGCGTCCACCCACGGCTCAACGGGGTCGGGGCAGATATCCTCTTGGTCAGGCGCCTGCCCGGCGTGAATCTCGTGCACCTCAACGCCAAGCTCGCGCAGCAAGTCGGCTAGATAGCCCTGGGCTGCGCCGCCCATGGGGTCAACAACCACGCGCAGGTGCGCGGCGCGGATGGCTTCGGCATCGACAAACGATGCCACCGCTTGCATATAGTCAGGAATGATATCCGCGGTGCGATATTGCCCCTCGATCCCCATTGGCTCGGGAGCCATGGTCTCTTCGAGCTCTTCGATGACATCCTGGTTGGCGGTCGAGCCGTCACCCATGCGAATCTTGAGACACAGATAACCCTGCGGATGATGGGACCCCGTCACCATGAGCGCGCCGCACGCCTCACCGTCATAAGCCGCCGCCCACGTAAGAGCAGGGGTCGGAACAGGTCGCGAAGCGAGCACGGCGTCTAGCCCGTGCGCTGCTAGCACACCCGCCGCAAGCTCAGCGAACTCGCGCGCCAGGGGCCGAGTGTCGAACCCTATATATACCGTTTTGCCCGGATTGGTCTTTTGCCACAACTCGCCGACGGCATCGGCGATACGGGCAACGTTATCGGCAGTGAAGTCCTCATCGACGCGAGCGCGCCAACCGTCAGTTCCAAAATGAATTATCGCGCACACGCGCAGACACCTCACAGTGTTTGGATCATGGTACGCATGAGGTATACCCGCGATACACACTCGGCAACCTGCCGGCACCAGCATTCACCATTTGGGCAAATGCTGCCGAGGACATGCAAGCAATAAAAAAACCGCCCCGTATGGAGCGGTTTTGCCCTTTATATATCGAGCGCCTCGGCCATCGCTGCCGTAGTGATTGCCGTGGTTCCACAGCAACTGCCCACCATTGCGGCACCGGCATGTCTCCATTCGATGCATGCGCGCGCGAAAGCTTCGGGGTTCTCGTGCCATACGGGGCCATCCTGAGTCTGGACCGGATCGCCCACGTTGGGACGCACCGTGACGGGAGTAGTCGCCGATGCAACCATCCTAGGCACCGCCGCGTTCGCGGCCGCAAGCGAACAGCAATTAACACCAACCGAGTTTGCGCCGTGTTTTTCGGCGTACAAAACGGCTGCCTCGATGTTGAGGCCATCGCCCAACAGGTCGCCTTTGTCATCAACGACAAAACTCACCAGGACAGGCATGCCGTCAGCGGCATCTCGAGCGCCGGCAAGCATGGGCTGCAAATTACGGATAGACGTCACCGTCTCGATCAGCAGACCATCAACACCAGCATTGAGCAAGGCGTGCGCCTGTTCGCGCGCAATGCCTCGGATCTCACGAAACTCGGCAGAGTCCTCGGCAAACCACTCAATACCGATCGGACCCATCGAGCCCAGCAGCAGCTGAGGGTGCGCCTGGCGGGCATCGTCGACGGCCCCGCGATTGACCTCCGCCACGGACGGCGCAATCTGGTCGTGCTTGAGGGCATAGCTTGATGCCTGAAAGGTATTGGTAATGAGCACCTGCGCACCGGCGGCGACATACAAGCGATGGATACGAGAAACGGTCTGCGGCTCCGCCAGATTCCAAAACGCCGGTGGAATATCGGCGGCGTCGTACTCACTCAACAGAACACTGCCCATGGGGCCCTGCGCCAACAAGGTCTCGCTCGACAAGCGGCGCGTAAGTTCCTCGGCACCAAAGCGGTTGTAATAACTCGTATCCATATATATCCCGCTATTCCTCGACGCTGATTCCCTGCTTTTCGAGATAGGCGAGCCAGCGGCTCATCGTGTCCTCGGATAGCGCATGCTCCATCATGCAGGCCTCGGAATCGGCTCGCTCAAATTCGACACCGAGCTCCTGAACCAAAAACGTGCGGATGAGGCGATGACGGTACCAGATAGCCGTGCCAACCTCGCGGCCGCGATCGGTCAGGATTACCTTGCCATAGTGCGATTGCTCGACAAGCTCGGATGCCTTGAGCGCCGAAACCGCTTTATTGACCGATGCCTTGGAGACGCCAAGGCGCTGCGCGATGTCGACCGATCGCACGCCGTTGGTTTCCCCCTCTTCGCTTTCAATGCGAACCATGCACTCCAAGTAGTCTTCGTTCGCCACCGTCAGATGTAGTTCGCGCGAGCTATTTGTCGTATCCATGATCTTCCGTCCCTTCTGCATTCAATGGCTGATTCTACCCCATCCAAGCGTCGCGGTATGCCGTGGCATACCGTGCTAGAGTTCTTGTTGCACACGACGACCAAGATTGGAGCGGTCTTTATGGAAAACACCACCACGAACCCCGATGTCCTCGAACGCTTTTTGCGCTACGTCCAGATCAACACGCAGTCCGAGGATGCAAACTGCGACCAGGTACCTTCGAGCACCGTTCAGTTTGACCTTGCCAACGTGCTGGCTGAAGAGCTGCGCGAGCTTGGTGCGGAAGATGCCCACGTGACCGAGCACGCCTATGTCTGCGCGCATATCCCCGCAAGTGCGGGCGCTGAGGACAAGCCCGCCCTGGGCCTGATCGCCCATCTCGACACCACCGAAGTTGCACCGGGCGCCGGCGTGAAGCCGCACATCGTACACTACGAAGGCGGCGACCTGGTCTGCGGCACGGTTGACGGTAAGCCCGTTGCCATGAGTACCGCCAAGCTTCCCGCCCTGAACGACCTCGCGGGTGAGGACTTGGTCTGCAGCGATGGCACCACGCTGCTGGGCGCGGACGACAAGGCAGGCGTCGCCGAGATCATGTCGCTTGTCGCGCGTATCGCTCAGGACCCTTCTCTGCCCCATCCCGCACTCGGCATTTGCTTCTGCCCTGACGAGGAGATCGGTCACGGAGCCGAGCTGTTGGATATCGATACCTTTGGCTGCAAGTACGCCTACACGGTCGACGGCGGCCCCATCGGCGAGCTGGAGTGGGAGTGCTTTAACGCCGCCGAGGCGACCATCCGCTTTGAGGGCCAGTCCATCCACCCGGGCGACGCCAAGGGCCGTATGGTCAACGCAGGCAACCTGTTCTGCGACTTCAACGCGTTGCTCCCCTACGTGCAGCGCCCGGAGTATACGGAAGGCTACGAGGGCTTTTATCACCTTGAGGGCGTATCTGCAACCGTCGATCACGCCACGGCGCGCTACATCGTCCGCGACCATGACGCCGCCAAGTTCCAGCAGAAACTCGACCTTATTGATGCCGCCGCCTCGATGCTCAACCAGCGTCTGGGTGAGGAGCGCGTGACAGTCGAGATTAAGCAGCAGTATCGAAATATGGCCGAGATCGTTCGTGACTATCCCGAGCTTATTGATGTTGCCAAGGAAGCCTACCTTGCCTGCGGCGTTGAGCCCCAAGTGCTGCCGATTCGTGGCGGCACCGACGGCGCTCAGCTGTCGTTCCGCGGTCTGCCCTGCCCCAACCTTTCCACCGGCGGCTATTGCTACCACGGCGTCAACGAGTTCGTCCCGGTCAGTTCGCTCGTCAAGATGACCGACGTGCTCCAGGAGCTCGTCGCCCGCTTTGCATAAGCCTGGCTGCACAAGTCCAAAAGACGAATCGCCCCGTCCTCAACCAAAAACGGGGCGATTTTTTTGCTGCAATGAGAACAGGTTGACGCACGCCAGCCTCTTAACGCAAGGAGTGTCCCAAACTGCCGGCACAAAAGGAACGTCCCCAAGTGCCGCAAAATGACGACATCCACTCTCGCTTTGTGGGTAGTCATTGGGTGTTCCTATAGTTTTGTCAACCTTCGACGCTACTCCCGGTAGG
>URQD01000088.1:0-4513 GCA_900549905.1 uncultured Collinsella sp.
TGTTCATGAGGTACTCGAGCTGCATGAGCTCGTCCCAGGTGCCGCCGACGCCCATCAGGAACACGGCGTCGTAGCCCTCGTCGGCGACCTTGTCGGCGAGCGCGGTCATCTTCTTGCCGGCCTCGTAGACGTTCTTGCCGTCCTCGACGTAGCCCTCCTGGCTAAAGTGCATGATCTCGATCTTCTCGGTTTCCTTCATGGCTTTTCCTTTCTGTCCTACACGCGAATCTATACATCGCGTTTCTTTTCGATACCAATTATAGACATACACCTAGCGTGTTTTTAATACCACTTTTCAATCTGCTCCAATCCTCGGTGAACGGTCGAAATTCTCTGGTGAGTGGTATTAAATTAGAATTTGATGTATAGCTAACGCCCCTGGCGCCTCCCTTGCGTGACAAAGAACAGCGTTCCTACCAGCGCAATAATGGTCGATGCCCCAAACAGCACCGCCTGGACACCCAAAGCCTCCGCCAAAAACGGAGCCGCCAGCAGCGGCACCACGCCGGCGCTCATCAGCCCAAAACGCACAAAGCCGGTAATGCGCCCCAGGTATTTGATGTCGGCGCGCTCCTGAATCAAGATCATCTGCAGCGGTTCCAGGAACCCCCAGGCCAGACCGTTAATCGCCTGACCGATAATCGCGACCCCCAACATATCGGTGCCCACGTACACCATGGACCCAATGCCCACGGCCATGAGCGCGCCGAGCAGCAATCGCAGGTTGACGTGGCGAGCAGAAAGCTTGGTCAGGATGAACGCGCCCACCGAGGAAGTGAGGCCCACGACCGAGGACAGCCAGCCCAGCCAGACGATATCCACGTTGAGCACATCGCGGTAGAACAACGACTCCAGCGAATCAAACGCGCCAAACGCAAAGAAACCCAAAAAGCCCGAGATAAAGATGAGGCGCAGGTCGTGGTCACGAAACGTAAGTCGCGCACCCTCGGCCATGCCGCCCAGAATACCGCCCTTCGGCTTCTCCCCTTTTGCGGGAGCAACACACTCGCGACAGCCCAAGGAGAGCACGGCCGCGACACCCATCATGCCCGCCATGAGCAGATAGACTGATTGCGTGGCAAAACAGCTCACGATGGCACCACCGAGCAGCGGGCCAGCGGTATAGGCGATATTGCTGTAAAACACCATAAGACCGTTCACGCGGGTACGGCCCTCGGTGGTCGACTCCAGGTATCCCGGAAACGCATGCGTGCAGGTGTTGATAAAGCCACCCGCAAGTCCCAAGACGCACGCGGCAAACACAAGCCCGGGGACAGACAACGGCGCCAACCCCACGCCAAGCGATAGCACCGCCGTAATCACGCACGTCACAAACGACGTCCGACGCGGCCCAAAGCGGTCGATGACCAATCCCGACACCATATTGCCCACCGACGTCATAAGATTGCGAGCGAGCGTAATGGCAGCAACCAGAAAGGCCGTGCCAGCCAGATCATACGTGGCCGCACCGATAAGCCCCAAAAAGTAGACCGCGTTGTTGGCGCACCACTGCAGGGACTCAATAATAATCAGCCTGACCTCTGCCGGCGTCAGGCGCATTGCTTCGCGATCCTTCGCGAACATACGAACTCCTTCTATACAAAAAGGGGATGGAGGGCATAGGCCTGCTCCATCCCCTTTCCAGGTTGCAACTAAAATCTATACAGCCGGGCCCTTACGCCAGCACGCCGAAGAACGCGCCGACGATGCCCACGACCATGGTGGCCACGATCAGCACCATGGGGTTGATCTTCTTGGACAGCAGCCAGTAGTACAGCCAGAAGGCGAGCATGCCGAGCATGCCGGGCATGATGCCGTCCAGGATGTCCTGGAGGGTCTGGGCGTCCTCGCCCGAGCCGATGGCCACCGGGATGCTGGCCCAGAACATGTCCTTGCACATGGCGCCCACGACCATGACGCCCACGATTCCCACGCAGGTCATGATCTTCTGCATGAGGCCGGTCCTCTGGGCCTCGTCCAGGAAGCCCACGCCCAGCTCGTAGCCCTTGACGGCGCCCCAGACGCGCAGCGCGAAGCCGGGGACGTTGTAGATGAGCAGGAAGGCGATGGGGCCGAAGGGGTTGCCGGCCTGGCACAGGCTGATGCCCACCGCGGCGGCGACCACGCGCAGCGTCGACAGGAAGATGGAGTCGCCGATGCCGGACAGCGGGCCCATGAGGGCGGCCTTGACGTCGTTGACGCTCTCGGGCTCGATCTCGCCGCGGGCGACCTTCTCCTCCATGGCCATCGCGATGCCGCCGACGAACGGGGCGAACTGCACGGTGATGTTGAAGAACGCGCAGTGGCGGTGCAGGGCCTCGGCGTAGTCGTCGGGGCGGCCGGCGTAGATCTTCTTGAGCATGTTGGCGACCATCAGGCAGAAGGCGATGTTCATCTGCTTGTAGTAGGTCCAGGAGAACTCCATGCCCAGGGCGCCGGTGTTGAGGGCGCTCTTGACGAGGTCGGAGCGCGTGATCTTGTTCTCGGGACTAGAAGTCATCGTCCTCATCCCCTTCCGCGGAGAGCTGGGGCTGGGCTCCGCCCAGGCCGAGCAGGTCGAACTTGTCGATGCCGATGATGATGGCGATCAGGGCGACGCCCAGGACGGGCACGTTGGCGTAGGAGCACAGCAGGAAGCCCAGGAAGTAGAAGGGCACGAGCTGCTTGGTGAGCACCAGGCGGCCGAGCATGGCGAAGCCCATGGCCGGCAGGATGTTGGCGGCAACGCCGCAACCGTCGATGATGAAGGGCGGGATGAAGTCGAGCAGACCCTGAATGGCGTCGGAACCCAGATAGAAGGCGCCGCCGCACAGCAGGAAGTACTCAACGCAACCCCAGATTCCAATTCCCCAATGAACAGCGTAGATGCCTTTGAGGTTTCCCTTGAGGGCGAACTTGTCTGCCATATCGACAAACACAGGGAACAAAGCATTGGTAATGTTGCCGATCGTCAGCGAAAGGACGGCGATGGGCATGGCGAGCGCGATGGCCGTCTCGGTACCCTGACCGAGTTGAATGGCAAACGCACAGGCGAGCACGCCGCCGACGGTTTCGTTAGGCGGTACGTAGGCACCGATGGAGATCGAGCCCATGAACAGCAGCTCAAGACTTGCACCTACGGCAAGGCCAGTCTGCAGGTCCCCCAGCACCAGGCCCACGAGCGGGCACAGGACGATGGGACGGAACGCGTAGAGGGTGCCGAGCTGGTAGTCGAGGCATCCAAACGCTCCGACTAAGCCGACGAGGATTGCTTGGACAAGCATAATTCCTCCCAATAAGGAATATCGAACCGTCGTCACTCCCGTCGCGCGCGTTGCTGATATCAATTCCGGGAGTTCGATCACACGGCTCGAAGTGTACCTGGTGTGCTGCTAACACCCATGCCAGGTACAAATGATTTGATACCAATTATAGGTATGCAGGTTCTTACTATTTAATACCACTCGCCCAGCGGGGTGTTTTTTACCGTAAACGGCAGACGTATCCCATCAGGCACGTTCCTTGTTTCGGTGGCGGACAAGCGCCACCAGAAAGCCATCGCCAAAGGCATCGGATGCCAAGTTGGCTACAATCACCAAAACGATAATCGCCGCGCCCAAAAACTCGTTCCAGTGAAAGACCTCGCCAAAGAGGAGCGCCGACCAGCAGGGAGCGAGCACGACCTCGCTCATGCAGACCAAGTTGGCCGCAAACGCGTTGGTGCGCGCAATCCCTTTGGCATACAGCACGCTCGCAAGACCGCTGCAAAAAAGGCCATGCACCAGCATGAGCCCCCACTCAAAGGGTCTCACGGAGTCTAGGGTGCCGGCAAAATAGACGATCGGCAGCATCGAGATACCGCAGGAGATGAGCGAGGACACCATGGGCGACGCATCGGGGCGAGAGTTCAAAAAGAAACACAGCCCAAAGGTGGCGCCCGAAATGACGGCAAGCAGGTTGCCGAGCATGCCCTCGGCACTCAAATCACCTAAAAAGAAAAGTCCCATACCCGTAAAAGCAACCACCACGGAGGCAATCTTCGCAGGCGAAGGCAACGTGTGTGTTGCGAGCGATTGATACACGATAACGAAAATCATCGAGGTGTACTGCAGGACGATTGCGTTACCGACCGTCGTGAGCTGGTTGGCAAAGTTAAACGTGGTGCCCGTTACGAAGTTGCAGACGGCCACAAGGACAATAAGACGGCTGACGCGGAGGACAGGCCTGCCGACGAGCAGGATAAAGAGCGCCATAAATATTGCCGTGACGGCACCGATCAAAAGAGCTGACTGCGAATTGGCGTGAACGAGGATGCCGATAAAGCTCCACAAGAGCGCCGTGCCAAATAGATACATCGCCCCGCTCACGCCATTATCGGGTGGATTGTCAGATCGAATCACGAAGCACCTCCAGCTAGCTTTCGATAATAAAAAACGGCGACCGCAACGGGTCGCCGTTTCCCTTGGGGGCAGATAATAGGCCGGGCCCTTACGCCAGCACGCCGAAGAACGCGCCGACGATGCCCACGACCATG
>URQD01000089.1:0-4406 GCA_900549905.1 uncultured Collinsella sp.
GGCCCGATTTTGCCTCTTGACAATGTCCTGCTCATATTAAAAGGAACGTCCCTATGTGCCGGGCTTGCGATACCATGGTGGCACCATAGTGAAAGGATGTTTCATGGCACATGTCGATGACCAGCGTGTGGCACGCGTGCTCGATGCGCTCGAGGCTCAGCACCCCGGCGCACAGCTGCTCGTAAACGACCCGTGGTCAATCTATTACCTGACCGGCTTTTATGCCGATATGTTCGAGCGTTTTTGCGGCGTGCTGCTCGCGCACGGCAGCGAGCCCGTGATCTTGGTCAACGCCCTGCATCAGCTGCCCGAGTACGACAATGCCCGCGTCGCCTATCACGCCGATACCGACGTCGTGGCCGACGCCATCGCGCGCGAGATCGATCCGACCAAACCGCTCGGCATCGACACCGTCATGCGCTCCGGCTTTTTGATGCCGCTCATGGAGCGCCACGCCGCCAGCGAGTTTTTCCTGGGTGACTTTGCCGTCACCGCCGCGCGCACCCACAAGGATGCCACCGAGCAGGAGCTCATGCGCGTGTCCTCCGCCGCCAACGACGCCGTGATGGCTGATGCCATCAAACTCGTCCACGAAGGTGTGACGGAGCGCGAAATTGCTGACCAGATGCTCGGCCTGTATCGCAAGCACGGCTGCGAGGGCTTTAGCTTTCCGCCGATCGTGAGCTTTGGCGCCAACGCCGGCGACCCGCATCACGAACCCGACGATACCGTGCTCAAGCATGGCGACGTGGTGCTGTTCGACATTGGCGGACGCCGTCGCAACTACTGCTCGGACATGACACGCACGTTCTTTTGGGACGAGCCGGACGAGGAGACCGTGCGTATCTACGATATCGTGCGCCGTGCCAACGAGGCCGCCGAGGCGCTCATCGCGCCGGGCGTTCGCATGTGCGACTTGGACCGCGCCGCACGCGATGTGATCGAGGACGCAGGCTATGGCAAATACTTTACACATCGCCTAGGCCACTCGATTGGTCTGCAGGACCACGAGCCGGGCGACGTCTCGCTCGTCAACGAGCAGGTCGTAAAGCCAGGCATGACGTTCTCAATCGAACCGGGCATCTACCTCCCCGGCCGCACCGGTGTCCGCATCGAGGACCTTGCTCTGGTGACCGAGAACGGCGTCGAGATTCTCAACGCCTACCCCCACGATCCTGTCCGCCTAGACTAGCCAATGTGCCAAAGGGACAGTCCCTTTGGCACCTTCCGATTAGCTGCGCCACGAAAACGGCCTATCTACTACGTTAAACTCGCATGGGTCGACCATGCGGGTCTTTTTTAAAAAATGGCAAGCCCTTTACCTGCGATTTTGATTTCGCAATTCTCGGTATGGTCGAGGGTTACCGGTCAAACGTAGTAAATAGGCCCATTTCGTGGCAAGCGAGTCAACTCGGGGCACAGGGCAGCCAAAAAGCCCCGTCCCAAATTGACTGCTTTTGAGTTGCGGTGATATACGGACTGTTTGAGGCTCCTGGCTTGTAAAACAGTCCGCATTTCACCGCAACCGCTGAGGGGATGGGTTAGCGCAGCAGGCCGGCTACTTCGCCGGCTAGGGTGATGGTGCCGGCGGCTACGAAGGGCTCGCCCGCGGCATCGAAGGCAGCGAGGGCCTCGGACACGCTCGGATACACGCCCGCGAGCTTGTCGGCGTCCACAAGTGCGGCAAGCTCCTCTGCCGGCAGGGCGCGGTCGGAATCGGTCTGGGTCACAACCACGCGCGGGAAGGCCGGGATCAGTACGTCAACGATGCCTGCCACGTCCTTGTCGGCCAGCGCAGCGCAGAGCAGCGTGGGGCGATTCTCCACGCACGGATCGATCTCGTCCAGCGCGCTCACAAAGTTCTCGCAGCTCTGAGGGTTATGGCAGGCATCGATCAGCTTGAGAGGATTGGCCCCCAGCACGTCAAAACGACCCGGCGTGGGGCAACCCATAAGCGATGCATCCAACGCATCGTGATCGAGCTCGCGACCCAGATACCCCTCGCAAAGCATAATCGCGCACGCTGCATTCTGCGGCTGGTAGGCCGGCTTGACCATGCTCGACGTATAGATCGCGCGCGGCGTGGTACAGCTAAACTCAACCGTGTCGCCAACATGCGCCGGCACCTTAGTCGTAGCGTGGCTCACCACGAGCGGCACGATGCCGCACTCGCGACAACGGGCATCCATCACGCGCTGAACGCTCGCCTCGTGCGTGCCCTCGCCCAGCACAACCAGGCGTCCGGGCTTAATGACCGCAGCCTTCTCCCCCGCAATGGCCTCGAGCGTATCGCCCAAAATGCGTGTGTGGTCGAGTCCAATGCCCGTAATGGCAACGGCGACGGGATCGGTCGCGCTCGTGGCGTCCCAACGACCGCCCATGCCAACCTCGAGCACGGCAACATCCACCGCGGCCTCGGCAAACACGACAAGCGCAGCAGCCGTCAAAAGGTCAAACGGCGTGATGGTATAGGCGCGCTCCCCCGCCGCCACACGACGGGCATTCACGCGGTGTCCCGCCTCGACGGCGGCGGAAACACCACGGGCAAACGCCTCATCGCTCACAACGCGCCCGTCAACCTCCATGCGCTCGGGGTAACGCACAAGCTGCGGCGACGTATACAGCGCGGTCTTTAACCCCTCACCACGAAGGATGGCAGCCGAAAAACGCGTGGTCGAAGTCTTGCCATTGGTACCGGCAACCTGAATGCAATCAAAATACTCGTCCGGACGCCCCAGCTCATCAAGCATATCGACAACCGTCTCGAGCAGCGGACCAGCATCCCCAGAAATCCGCCCCGTATCAGCAGCCAGCTCAACAGCCTCATCAAACGAAAGCAACTCAAACGAGAAAGGAACGACATAAGACCCAGAACGCTTAGTCATAACCCAAAGTCCCCCATAACAGAAAAAGAGGCCCACCAAAAAGAATGAGCCCCTCGCGTTGACAATATCAGCCTTTATCCGCTTGCAGCAAGATCAAGGCCACGAACAAGTGGCCATAACCTACCAGCTGCAAACAACCACGTAACCGCACTAGGAGCGGCCCGACGCTTTGCTCGATACAAGTTCCGCACGCAAAGGACAGCACTAAATGTGCTGTCCGTCTTGCGCAGGACTGTTCGCAGTAGCGAGCAAAGCGTCGGGACGCGCCCCAGAGCAAACCTTACGAGAAGTCAGCAACCTGAGCAGTCAGCGCCGTCAGGATCTCCTTGAGCTCAGCTGCACGGTCCCTCTTCTTCTGGACCACCGCGGGCGCGGCCTTGGCCACAAAGCCCTCGTTGGCAAGCGTCTTCTCGCAGCCGGCGAGCTCCTTCTGCGCGGCGGCAATCTCCTTCTCCAGGCGCGCCTTCTCGGCCGAAAGATCAACCTTGCCCTCGAGCACCACAAAGACCTCGACACCGCTATCGACCACGGCGATGCTTGCGGCCGGCTTCTCGACATCGGTACCCATAACCAGCGAGGCAGTATTTGCCAGCGGCTCGATGGTCGAACGCAGGCTCTCGAGCTTCTCGATGTCCTCGACACCGGCGCGCACGACCACGTCGAGCTCGGCCTTGGGGCTCAAGCGATAACGCGAACGCGTGGCGCGGGCGGCAGACACGACGGTACGGCACAGCTCAAATGCGCGCTCGGCGTCCTCGTCAACATACTTGGCGTAGTCGGCGGGCTCGGGCCACTTGGCGATCATGAGCGCCTCGGCGCGGTTCACGTTGCCCTCGGCGTCCAGGTCGAGCACGCTCGCCGGCATGTTGTCCCAGATCTCCTCAGTGACAAACGGCATAAGCGGGTGCATCAGGCGAATGGAGGTGTCGAGCACAAAGATCAGGTTGCGCTGAGCCTGCAGACGACCCTCGCCCTTCAGGCGGGCCTTGGTGACCTCGACGTACCAGTCGCAGACCTCGTTCCAGAAGAACTGCTGCACACCGCGGGCCATGTCGCCAAAGGTGTAGTTCTCAATACCCTCGGTGACCATCTTCACGGCCTTGGCCAGGCGGCTGAACATCCAGGCGTCGGCCGGCGTCTCCACGACGGGCTCGCCGGGCGTGTAGCCCTCCATGTTCATGAGCAGGAAGCGGCTGGCGTTCCAAATCTTGGTCACAAAGCTCTTGGCCTGGTCGGTACGCGGGCTGTCGATGAGCTTCTTGGTCTTCTCATCGATGTTCGCGTCAAACTTGACGTCCTGGTTGTTGGTGCACAGTGTCAGCAGGTTGTAACGCATGGCGTCGGCACCGTACATGCCAATGAGGTCCATGGGGTCAACGCCGTTGCCCTTGGACTTGGACATGCGGCTGCCGTCCTTGGCCAGAATCGTCGGGTAGATGACGATGTCCTTAAACGGGACCTCGTCCAGGAAGTACAGCGAGCTCATGACCATGCGGGCGACCCACAGCGCGATGATGTCGC
>URQD01000090.1:0-4275 GCA_900549905.1 uncultured Collinsella sp.
CCGCTCCTGCCCGTCACAAAGTGGTCGCCTACGACTGCGGTGTGAAGCGCGGTATTCTGGAGGGCCTGGTCCGTGCCGGCTGCGACCTCACCGTCGTGCCGTGGGATACGCCCGCCCGGCAGGTGCTCGACATGAATCCTGATGGCGTCTTTTTGTCCAACGGCCCCGGCGACCCCGATGCCGTGGTGGAGACCTACGAGCAGGTGCAGCAGCTGATCGGCAAGGTGCCGGTCTTTGGTATTTGCCTGGGTCACCAGATGATCAGCTTGGCCTGCGGCGCCCAAATGGAAAAGCTTAAATTCGGTCACCGTGGCGGTAACCAGCCGGTTATGAATCTGGTGAGCCGTCGCGTGGAGATCACCGCGCAAAACCACGGCTTTGGCCTGCTGTTCCCCAGTCTGGGCAAACTGATTCCGGAGCTTTCCGGCGGCGAAACCGAGCATGCGGCCGATGGCGACCTGCGCGCCTGGGTGCGTCGCGGCGTCGCGCCGGTCGTGATGAACGAGCGCTTTGGTCGCATTTGCCTGACACATGTGAACCTCAACGACGGCACCGCCGAGGGCATCCAGCTGCTCGACGCCCCGTGTTTCTCGGTCCAGTACCACCCCGAGGCTTCGCCCGGCCCCACCGATGCCCACTATCTCTTTACCGCCTTTACGCGACTCATGGACGGCGAGGAGAACTACCTGGACATCGACACCGCGAAGGACCGCCTCGCCGGCTGGAATTTCGCCGAGTCCGAGAACGCTGCGACCGAGGAGAACTAACATGCCTAAACGTACTGACATCAAGCGCATCCTCGTTATTGGTTCGGGCCCCATCGTTATTGGCCAGGCCTGCGAGTTCGACTACTCCGGCGCCCAGGCCTGCAAGGTGCTCAAGGAGGATGGCTTTGAGGTCATCCTGGTCAACTCCAATCCGGCGACCATCATGACCGACCCGGGCTTGGCCGACCGCACCTATGTTGAGCCTATCACCGCCGAGTTTATCGAGCGCGTGATCAAGAAAGAGCGCCCGGACGCGCTGCTGCCCACGCTGGGCGGCCAGACCGGTCTGAACGCCGCCGTCGAGCTGGCAAAGGACGGCACGCTCGACAAGTACGGCGTCGAGATGATCGGCTGCGACCTGGCCGCTATCGAGCGCGGCGAGGACCGCAAACTCTTTAACGAGGCCATGGCCGAGATCGGCCTGGAGGTCGCGCGCTCGGGCTATGCCTACAGCGTGGCCGACGCCGAGGCTATCGCCGAGCGCGTGGGATATCCCTGCGTACTGCGCCCGAGCTTTACCCTCGGTGGCGCCGGCGGCGGCATCGCGCATACCCACGAGGAGCTCGTCTCCATCGTGAGCCAGGGCCTTGAGCTCTCGCCTGCCCATGAGGTGCTGGTCGAGGAGTCCATCGAGGGTTGGAAAGAGTATGAGATGGAGGTCATGCGCGACCACGCCGGCAACGGCATCATCGTGTGCTCCATCGAGAACCTCGACCCCATGGGCGTGCACACCGGCGACTCCATCACCGTGGCGCCAGCGCAGACCCTCTCCGACCTTGAGTACCAGCGCATGCGTGTCGCGTCGCTCGCCATTCTGGAGAAGATTGGCGTCGAGACCGGCGGCTCCAACGTGCAGTTTGCCGTGAACCCCCAGACCGGCCGTCTGATCGTCATCGAGATGAACCCGCGCGTGAGCCGTTCGTCCGCACTGGCCTCCAAGGCCACGGGCTTCCCCATCGCCAAGGCCGCCGCTCGCCTGGCCGTGGGCTACACGCTCGACGAGATCGTCAACGACATCACCAAGGCAACGCCCGCCTGCTTTGAGCCCACGATCGACTACTGTGTGGTCAAGGTGCCGCGCTTTGCCTTCGAGAAGTTTAAGGGTACCGACCCCACGCTCACCACGCGCATGAAGGCCGTGGGCGAGATTATGGCGATCGGCCGCACCTTTGAGGAGGCCTTCGGCAAGGCCATGCGCTCACTGGAGGACGGTCACCAGGGCATCTGCGCCGGTGGCAAGGAGGGTGCCGACAAGCTGAGCGACGATGAGCTCGCTCAGGCCGTGGCAACCCCGACCGAGCACCGCATCTTCTTTGTGGTCGAGGCCCTGCGCCGTGGCTGGGACATCGCCCACATCCATGCCATCTGCGGTATCGATCCGTGGTACCTCAACCGTATCAACGACATGGTGCAGGTCCAGGAGAGCATCCGCGGCCTGCGTGTGGAGGATATCGACGCCGACGCGATGCGCCTGCTCAAGCAGTACGGCACGAGCGACGCCGAGATTGCCGCGCTGACCGGCTCGGACGAGCGCTTTGTGCGCGCCTATCGCAAGGGTCTGGGCGTGGTTCCCAGCATGAAGACGGTCGATACCTGCGCTGCGGAGTTTTCGAGCGCCACGGAGTACCACTACAAGACGTACGAGAACATCTACCGCACGAGCCCGGATGCCAAGAAGTGCGTGGCTCCCGACGAGACCACGCCGGCGGACAAGCCCAAGGCGATGATCCTGGGCGCCGGCCCCAACCGCATTGGCCAAGGTATCGAGTTCGATTACTGCTGCGTGCACGCGAGCTACGCACTGGCGGCTCGCGGCTTCGAGACCATCATGGTCAACTGCAACCCCGAGACCGTTTCGACTGACTACGACACCTCGGACCGCTTGTACTTTGAGCCGCTCACCTACGAGGACGTCATGGACGTCATCGATGTCGAGCGCCCCGACGGCGTCGTGGTGACGCTCGGCGGCCAGACTCCGCTTAAGCTGGCGCGCATGCTCGAGGAGAGCGGCGTGAACATTATGGGCACCAAGCCCGATGCCATCGACTTTGCCGAGGACCGCGAGCGCTTCGCCGCTCTGCTCGACAAGCTGGGCATCATGTACCCGCCGGCGGGCCAGGCCACCTCGTTTGAGGAGGCCGAGGCCGTGGCCGCGCACATCGGCTATCCGCTGCTGGTGCGCCCGAGCTATGTGCTGGGCGGCCGCGGCATGATGATCGCCTACGATGCCGAGCATCTGCGCGATTACATGGCCGAGGCTGCGCGCATTAGCCCCGACTACCCGGTGTACCTCGACCGCTTCCTGGAGGGTGCGATTGAGTCCGATGTCGATGCCCTGTGCGACGGCGAAGAGGTCTACATCGGCGGCATCCTGGAGCATATTGAGGAGGCCGGTATTCACTCCGGCGACTCTGCGACCTGCATTCCGCCGTTTAGCTTTAGCGAGAGCCTACAGGCGAAGCTCCGCGAGACCACGCGCCGCATCGCGATGGCGCTGGGCGTACGCGGCCTGGTCAACGTGCAGTATGCCATCAAGGGCGAGACCGTCTACGTGATCGAGGCCAACCCGCGTGCCAGCCGTACCGTGCCGTTTATCTCCAAGGCCACCGGCGTGCCGCTGGCCAAGTGCGCGGCGCGTATCATGGCGGGCGATTCCATCGCGAGCTTGGGCCTGCCGAGCGATGAGCGTCAGCTGGACTGGTTCTGCATGAAGGAAGCCGTTATGCCCTGGGGCCGTTTCCCCGGTGCCGACGTCATCCTGGGGCCCGAGATGAAGTCGACGGGCGAGGTCATGGGTATCGCCAAGAGCTATCCCGAGGCATACGCCAAGACGCAGCTGGCGATTGACTACAAGTTGCCCGACCCGAGCGTCGGCAAGGTGTTCATCAGCGTGTGCGACCGCGACAAGCGCCATATCCTTTCGGTCGCCCGCATCCTGCGCTACCTGGGCTTTGACATCTGCTCTACCGAGGGTACGGCGCGCGTGCTGCGTGGAGGCAACGTGACGTGCGAGATCGTGGAAAAGATCAGCGGCCCGCACGACGGCGAGCGCCCCAACATCGGCGATCTCATCGCCGATGGCAAGATTGCGGTGATCATCAACACGCCGTACGGTCCAGGCTCGCGTGGCGACGGCTATCTGCTGCGTACCGAGGCGGTGCGCCGCGGCGTGACCTGCGTGACCGCGATGTCTGCCGCTAACACGTATGTGAGTGCCATCGAGGCGGTGCGCGAGGACCAGCAGGGTCACGGCAGCGCCAACGACATGGGCATGGACGTCATCGCCCTGCAGGACCCTGCCGCAGCACACGGTGTAATGTGACCTGGTCGGTCGGGGCGGCAGCCGGACACTTTCTCTCGGAAACTGGGCTTCGCGAAGTTATCCGAGAGAAAGGACCGCCTCCCGCCCCGGCCTACGGTGACTCGGCTGCACCGTGTGCTGCCGAAGGGGCTTTGCGCGATGACTAGGGCTGAAAAAGAAAGTGAGTGTGGGCTCCGCCGTTCGTTC
>URQD01000091.1:0-4022 GCA_900549905.1 uncultured Collinsella sp.
GAGCAGGGGACTCTTAATCCCAAGGTCCAGGGTTCGACCCCCTGACGGCCCACCACACGATATCTCCTCTAAAGTCCGCCAACACGGACTTTAGCTTTGGGTCGTTAGCTCAGTTGGTAGAGCAGGGGACTCTTAATCCCAAGGTCCAGGGTTCGACCCCCTGACGGCCCACCACACGATATCTCCTCTAAAGTCCGCCAACACGGACTTTAGCTTTGGGTCGTTAGCTCAGTTGGTAGAGCAGGGGACTCTTAATCCCAAGGTCCAGGGTTCGACCCCCTGACGGCCCACCAAAGATTGTTAAGACGGTCAGCGAAAGTTGGCCGTCTTTTTTGTTGACCTTTCATGAGGTCGAACCCGAAAGGGCGCGGAGCTGAGGAAATGCGCGAGCATTTGCCAGCGCAGCGCGCAAGGCGCGAAGCGCCGCAGCGGCCGCCTGCACAGCAGGCTGACCCCCTGACGGCCCACCAAAGCAAGTTAAGACGGTCAACGAAAGTTGGCCGTCTTTTTTGTTGACCTCGCTTGGGGTCGAACCCGAAAGGGCACAGCCGCTTTCACAGATCGAGTCTACCCTGGGGATCAGTAAAACCGGCGCGTCTGCACGGCGAAGTACGCCTGTGCGAGCGCGATTTCTTGCTTGTTTGAATCTCCGTTCTGGGCGATTAAATAGCATGCATAGCGCGTAAGTTTGTAGTCTTTAACCGCGCGAGCGGCGACACCGGCAGTTACCATTTTCGTGGTGTCACGAAAATGGGAATCAACTGGAGTTTTGTTTGTTTCGCACGAGACTTTTGCCCTCTTAACAACTTCGGCAAAGTTCTCCCATCGAGTGTACCCCATGGGTTCCATTAAATCGCGTGCGAGCCAATACTCAACGCCGTCTTCCACATTGGCGTAGCTATCAAGTTTGACACGCCACTTCTCGATATCTCTACTGTCCATATCTCCTCCTCGCTGGCCTATTGTCTATGCGGGCTTTGCCCGCTCCGTATTCAGAATAAGGATACTCTGCCGTACGGACACGAATGGGCCCCGTGCCACTTCGAGCTCACGGGGCCCATAGATATCGATTAGTTGTGTTCTGCTTTAGATGGGTGTTCGAATTAGTCCGCTCGATAGTGCGATCCGAGGCTTTCGGTTCGTTTGCGCATGGCTTTGACCATTTCCTGTGCTAGTTGAATCTGCGATTGCAGGCGGGCGAGGGCTGCGACTTCGCTGTCCTGGGCTTTCTGTGTGCTCAAGGTCGTTGCCTCCGTCTTCAAGCCCTCAAGCTCGTGTAGTGCCTCGGATAGGCCTGTTTCGGTCCTGTTGATCATGCAATAGGTGCTCATCGTGTGCCTTAGGCTGTGTGTCAGGCGTTCGGCATCTGTTGCGGCTATGCCGTACTGGGGGAGGGCGATATCCGCCTTCAGGGCTGTCTCGGGCTCTTTCTGTGCTGCTTGGGCTGCCGATGCGCCCGCGATGCGCCCGAACACGATGCCGTTGGCGCTTGACAAGCCACCAATGCGGTCGGCGCCGTGCATGCCGCCTGTCGCCTCACCGCAAGCGTAGAGGCCCTCAACGCCCGTTTGCGCGGTCTTATCGATCTTGATGCCGCCGTTAGCGGCGTGGGCATACATCGCAACGCGCATCTCGTCAGTCGGGGCGATGTCGTGCTCGTCTTGCAGCCAGGTGGCAAAGGTCTGCACAAACTCTGGGACATCCTCGCGGGGAAAGTCGTAGTGGAGTGCCAGGCCTTCGACACCTGCCTGATCGATGACGAGATCGATAGCGCGGGAGGCCAAGCGTGACGTGAAGGGACCATATCCAGAGCGCTGCTCGAGCAGGTCGTCCAGCTTGTCGTCGGCAATATCTACCGGCTGGTCTACATGTACGTAGCGCCAGGTTTTCTCGTTGAAGACCAGGTTGCGCTTGGGCTCGATGAAGCCGGGCATCATCTGCATGAACTCTATATTAGTAAGTGTTGCGCCGTGCGCCAGCGCGATGGCCTGCGAGGAGCTGAGCACATCAGCCGACGTAAGGCTGCGCTCGAACAGGCCGCCTGTGCCACCGGTTGCGATGATCGTGGCCTTGGCAGCAAAGGGCACGATTCGATTTTCGGTGAGGTCGTAGAGCATGGTTCCGGTTATTCTGCCGTTCGTGTCCTCAACAAGGTCGATAAGCTCATGGCGGGGGAGCAGGCGAATGCCGAGCGACTCGATCCGGGTCGTCAGAGCGTCCTCAAGGGGCTTGCGGGTGAGGCCGCGCCACATGCGCGTCTTGTGGTCAAAGCAGGGGATAAATTGCTTTTGCTGAGCGCTTTCAGCGCTTTGCGGACGCTGGAGCTCAACACCCAGGTCTTGCTCGAGCCATTCAATTGCCTGGGGAATGCTGTGGACAAACGTCTGGACAAGATCGGGGTCGGCGACGCCGCCACCAACGGTCTGGATGGTATCGATGAGGTCTTGTTCGTCGTCTTCGTTAACGGGTCCGATAAGCCCCAAGCCCCAGGTTCCGGGGAAGAAACTCGATCCACTCATAGTCTTGCCGGCGCTTGCCACAGCGACGGTTGCACCCGTGCGCGCCGCTTCGATGGCGGCGCAAAGGCCCGCAATGCCAGATCCAATTACCAGTACATCAGTCGATTCCATCGGATTCCTTTCTCGTCCGGCGCATTGTCGCACGGGTGATCGGCAATGGGGCCGCAAAGACTCGGCAAATCGGTAAAGGGCAAATATGACAGGTGGGCGTCGTGGACGCTCTGACGCTCCATCTCATCACATCTCGTATTTCGCCCCAACTGATATATCGGCATTAGCTATCCTGCGACAGCGCAAACAAAAAGAGCCGCTACCCGGGTGGGTAGCGGCTCCAAAGCTCAACTATGTGAGCATCGCGCGGGCGCGATTAGGCCTTGAGGGCCTCCTCGACGGCGACAGCGCAGGCGACGGTGGCACCGACCATGGGGTTGTTGCCCATGCCGATGAGACCCATCATGTCGACGTGCGCAGGCACGGAGGAAGAACCGGCGAACTGGGCGTCGGAGTGCATACGGCCCATGGTGTCGGTCATGCCGTAAGAGGCAGGGCCGGCGCCCATGTTGTCCGGGTGCAGGGTACGGCCAGTGCCGCCACCAGAAGCGACGGAGAAGTACTTCTTGCCAGCCTCGATGCGCTCCTTCTTGTAGGTACCAGCGACGGGGTGCTGGAAGCGCGTGGGGTTGGTGGAGTTACCGGTGATCGAGATATCGACGTTCTCGTGCCACATGATGGCAACGCCCTCACGGACGTCGTCGGAGCCGTAGCAGTTAACGGCAGCGCGGGGGCCATCGGAGTAGGGGATGGTCTCGACGACCTTGAGCTCGCCCGTGTAGTAGTCGAACTGGGTCTTCACATACGTGAAGCCGTTGATGCGGGCGATGATCTGGGCGGCGTCCTTGCCCAGACCGTTGAGGATAACGCGCAGCGGCTTCTTACGAGCCTTGTTGGCGTTCAGAGCCAGGCCGATGGCGCCCTCAGCGGCAGCGAAGGACTCGTGGCCAGCCAGGAAGGCGAAGCACTCGGTGTCGTCGGAGAGCAGCATAGCGCCCAGGTTGCCGTGGCCCAGACCGACCTTGCGGTCCTCGGCGACGGAGCCGGGAACGGTGAAGGCCTGGATGCCCTCGCCGATGATGGCGGCAGCCTCAGAAGCGGACTTGGCGCCACGCTTGACAGCGAGAGCGCAACCGAGGGTGTAGGCCCACTCGGCGTTCTGGAAGGCGATGGACTGGGTGTTGTTGACGATCTCACGCGGGTTGAAGCCCTTGTCGGTGCAGATCTGCAGAGCTTCCTCGAGGGAGGCGATGCCGTTGTCGGCGAGGCACTTGTTGATCTTGTCAGCGCGGCGCTCGTAACCTTCAAACGTAACAGTCATAGTTATTTCCCTCCCTTTCTACTCGTGAACCGGGAACACGCTGGCGACGGAGTGAGTCTCCTCGTCGGTGCGCGGGTCGATGTACTTGGCGGCGTTCTCCCACTGGCCGTAGTGACCCATGGCGCCGGCGA
>URQD01000092.1:0-3920 GCA_900549905.1 uncultured Collinsella sp.
ACTGCGGGAATGGCCTATTTGCTCAATGTGTTCGGCTGAGATCGGAAATCAACCACGCAGACAGGATGAATTTGTGTCCGCACGGGCCCGTAGGCTTCTCAACTACGTTGTGGATGCTCGCTAATCGGTAATGGAGGCGCACGTGTTTGATGACGATGACCTGTTCGATCTGGTAGACGATCCGTTTGAGTGGGATTTGCTGCTCGATGACGATGAGTTGGAGCAGGACCGCAAAAAGCAAAAGGATAAGAACGCCCGGGGTAAAGGTTCGAATAAAAAGGACAAGCGCCGCCGAGGTCTGTTCGGTGGGCTCTTTGGGTGACTGTCTCATCGCTGCGTCTGTATACTAAACAGGTCTTATACGCGTTGCGAAATGAGGACAGAGACGATGATGTGGTTTACCGCCGACCTGCACCTGGGCGATACGAATATCTTGCACGACATGGATCGACCGTTTGATTCGGTCGAGGAGATGAACCGCCGTGTCATCGATGCCATCAACGAGTGCGTGGCTGTGGACGACCGCCTTTATGTCCTGGGAGACTTTACGTATCGATTGCCCCTGGCGGAAGCGGTTCGCCTGCGCGAGCGCATCGACTGCCAGAACATAACGCTCATCCGTGGTAACCATGACGGCGATTGGGAAGATCCGGACGCGCCGCACATTTGGGATGAGGTGCGCGATTATCTGGAGGTCGCTCCCGGTTACGCGAAGGGCCATCGTCTGGTGATGAGCCATTACCCCATGCTCAGCTGGAATGGCAAGGCGCGCGGCGCCATCATGCTGCACGGGCACATTCACAGCAGGGGAGACCGCACCAACGCGCGCAATCGCGATCGCGAGCGCCCAGTCCTTCGCTACGACGTTGGCCTCGATGCCAACAACTACAAGCCCGTTAGCCGCGACCAGATCCTGGGCTTCTTTGGACTCTAGCTGTAAGTGCAGGTAGAATGAACGCGCCGCGCGGATGGTCTGCACGGCGCGTTTTAGTAGGAGCGATGATTCCATGAGGGCTATCCAGCGCATTAACCACAACGCTGCCATCTGCGAAGATGGCGCGGGGCGTCAACTTATCGCGCTGGGTCGTGGTATCGGCTTTGGCGATATGCCGCATGAGGTCGACCTGGATGTCATCACGCGTACCTTTTACGGCATCGATTCAAAGTACCTGGCGTTTATCGATGAGGTCGACCCCGAGGTGCTGGAGTTTTCTGCTCAGCTGGCCGATATCGCGACCGGACAGCTTTCGTACGAATTGAGTCCTAACCTTCCCATTACATTGGCAGACCATATTCAGTTTGCCATTAAGCGTGCCCGCGAACACATGGTGGTGTCGTTGCCGCTTGAGCGCGATCTTGAGCAGCTGCATCCCATCGAATACCGCTTGGGCGAGCTGGCTGTTCGCGGTATCCAGAAGAGCTTTCATGTGCGCATGCCCCGAAGCGAGGCCGCGGGCATTGCCATGTCGATTGTCAACGCATCGGTTAAGCCGAGCGAGCGGCGCGTGCTTGCCGAGCAGCACGAGGAGCGACTGCTCGATATGACGGTCGCGATTATTCAAGAAGAGTTGGGTGTGACGGTCGATCGCTCGTCGTTCGCCTTTGCCCGCTTTGCCACTCATGTGCGCTATCTGCTCGACCGCGTGGCAAAGAAAGAGCCGATCGATACCGAGAACTCCGGTCTTTACGACGTGCTCGTGGAGCAGTATCCGGCGGCATCGCGTTGCGCTCACCGTGTCGACGATCTGATTCAAGAGACCTTTGGCGAGCCATTGGCCCAAGAGGAGCTCGTCTATCTGATCATGCATGTGAATCGCGTGGCTTCTGTCCACTCGGATAAATAGGCTCTCTGGTATTTCCTTTCCGTCATGGCGACCGTTCGCGGGTCGTTTGCTACCGTTCGTCGGTAATCTGAGCCGCAACGAACGCATCTGCCGCATATACTCCCCGTGTGTTGGGTGTTACTCACGGCGCAGCTCCGAGAGGCACTACCGATTCTGCCGAGGCCATAATTGGGTCTCTGTCGGTTGTGCGCGGGGCTTTTTCATGTCGATCCACCCGGGAATCACATGCAAATCAATCTCTTGCCAACTGATGTCGCGCGCTGCGCAGGCGCAAGCGGAATTGTGCGTCTTGGTGCCGTGAAGTCCCACGGCCTTTAGTTGGAAGAGAAGGGATTCGACATGGCTGTCGATAACAAGAAGATTGCCGAGGACGTGCTTGCTGCCGTCGGCGGCGCCTCCAATGTGACGAACGCGACGCACTGCATGACCCGCCTGCGTCTGAACCTCAAGGATCAGTCCATTCCCAATGACGATGAAGTAAAGAAGATCAAGGGCGTGCTGGGTGCACAGTGGTCTGGCGGCCAGTATCAGGTCATCATTGGCCAGAACGTGCCGAAGGTCTATGACGCCGCCATTGCGCTGGGCGTCAAGGGCGAAGGCTCCATTGACGAGAACCTCGATGACGGCATCAAGGAGCCACTGACGGTCAAGACTGCGGGCAAGAAGGCCCTTAACTACCTGTCCAAGACAATGTGCATGACGATCCCCATTATCATGGGCGCCGCCATGTTCCGCACACTTGCCGTACTTTGCGGCGACGGCATGCTCGGTATCTGGTCTGCTGATTCCGACATCTACAACTTCTTCTACAACTGGATTTACAACGCAGGCTATTATTTCCTCCCTGTTTATCTGGGTTGGGCTGCCGCAAAGCAGCTCGGCTGCAGCCAGCCGCTCGGCATGATGCTCGGCGGCGTGCTCATTGCCCCTGAGTTCATGACGCTGGTCAACGCTGCGGCGGATTCGGGTGCTACGACCACGATGATTTACGGCGTGCTCCCGGCTCAGCTGAACAACTATTCTGCGACCGTGCTCCCCATGCTGCTGTCTATGCCGGTGCTGATGGTCGTCGAGAAGTTCATGAAGAAGATCATCCCCGACATGCTCTCCACGGTGTTTGTGCCCGTGTGCACCATGGCTGTGATGACCCCCGTTTCCCTGTGCGCCCTAGCTCCGATTGGTTCCATTCTGGGCGACCTGGTCGGCAACTTTATGTTCGGCCTCGGAAACGCTGGCGGCATCGTCACGATCCTCTCCCTCGTCGCCATTGCTGCGCTTTGGGAGTTCCTGGTTATGACCGGTATGCACCAGGTTCTGATTGCCCTCGGCATTGTGCAGGTGCTCACCTCAGGGTCTGACTCCTGCGTTATGGTCGCGGGTGCTATCGCTCAGTTCGCAACGTGGGGCATGGCCTTCGGTGCCTTCCTGCGCCTTAAGGAGGTCGACGAAAAGGGCGCTATGCTTGGTTTCTCGCTCTCCGGCATTGTCGGTGGCGTGACGGAGCCCGCGCTGTATGGCTGCGGCTTTAAGTATACTCGCTGCCTGGGTGCCATGGTCGCGGGCGGCGCTATCGGCGGCCTGATCGCGGCTCTCACTAATGTGACCACGTATGTTTTGGGCGCAACTAATATCCTTGGTATTACAGGTTATGTTGCAGGCGGAACTGCTAATCTCGTATGGGGCTGCGTTGCATCGGGCACTGCATTTGTTGCCGCCGCTGCCATCGCCTACTTCTTTGGCTTTACCAAGGAGCAGCTCGACGAAGACGCTGCTGCCGCCAAAGCCTAAAGCATCCGTTCGGTAGGACAATTATCTGGGGCACTTGGCTGCGCTTCAAGTGTCCCTTTCCGTAGATGGGGGTCAATATGAAGCAATTGCTCATTCGTGCCGACGATATCGGTTATTCGTATGCCGTTAACCTGGGGATTGCCCGCAGTATCAATGAGGGCCTGGTGCGCTCGGCGGGACTTATGCCCAATATGCCCGAGGCCGAGCGTGGCTGGTCGCTCGTGGCGGATGTCGGCATTGCGGTGGGTCAGCACACCAACGTGTGCCTGGGCCAGCCCTGGGCCGACC
>URQD01000093.1:0-3779 GCA_900549905.1 uncultured Collinsella sp.
CCTGCGCAAGACGAAGGCCACATTAAGTGGCCTTCTTTGCGTGCGGAACTCGCGACAAACCTAACCCATCTCGCCCACTCGGCGGGCACGGGGTCCAAGGTTGTCAAAAAAGCGGTCGGCGCGCGGGTGCGCCGACCGCCGGTATATGGGGTCTGATATTTTCTACCAGCTAGTTCCTCTTACTCGTCTAGGAGATCTTCTGGTATGTCGTTGCCGTCGCCTAGGTCGACTGGGGTTTCTTCGGGGGCATAGCTGTCTTCTGCGGCTTCGCCTTCGGGCTTCTCCTTGGCGGCCGTCATGCGGGCTACGGCGCATACGCGGTCGTTGTCGTCGACGGTCATCATCTTGACGCCCTGGGTGGCGCGACCGGTTTGGCTGATCTCGTCGGTCTTGACGCGAATGACCGTCGCACCCTCCGTCACGATGAACAGCTCATGCTGCGGACCCACCGTCTTCATGGCTGCGAGGTTACCCTTGCGCTCGGTCATCTGGATGGTGTAGACGCCCTGGCCGCCGCGGTTCTGCTCCGGGTAGTCCGCAACCGGCGTGCGCTTGCCGTAGCCGCGCTCGGTAATGACAAACAGGTCACCATTGCCGTTGGTAACCTCCATACCCAAAACGCTCACGCCATCCTTCATGCCAATGCCGCGGACGCCGCTGGTATCGCGACCGGTGGCGCGCACCTGGTCCTCGGGGAACATAATCGCCTTGCCCGCGGTGGTTGCCATGATGATCTTGTCACCCTCACGCACGCGGCGTACAGCGAGCAGCGCGTCGTCGTCCCTCAGGTTGATGGCGATCAGGCCATCACGGCGGCTACGGTCGTAGGCGCTCATCACGGTCTTCTTGACCATGCCGCTCTTGGTGGCAAACATCAGATACTCGTCGGCGGGGAACTCGCGGCAGCTGATGACACTCGCAATCTTCTCGCCCTCCTCGAAAGGCAACAGGTTGACGATCGCGGTGCCGCGCGCCTGGCGCGTACCCACCGGCAGCTCGTGCACCTTCAGGCGATAGACCTTGCCCTTGCTCGAGAAGAACAGCACGTACTCGTGCGTGGACGCGATAAACATCTCGTCGATAACGTCGTCCTCTTTGAGGTTGACGCCCGACACACCCTTGCCGCCGCGCTTCTGGGCGCGGTAGGCGGCCACCGGGATGCGCTTGACATAGCCGGTGTGGGTGATGGTCACGACCATGTCCTCGTCGGCAATCAGGTCTTCGACGTCCAGGTCCTTCTCCACATGGCTGATCTCGGTGCGGCGCTTGTCGCCGAACTTCTTGGAGATCTCGCGCATCTCTTCCTTGATGACGCCCAGGATCTTCTCCTCGTGCGCCAGCAGGTCCTCGTAGTAGGCGATGGCGCGGCGCAAGCCGTCCAGCTCCTCCTGAATCTTGTCGCGCTCCAGGCCGGTCAGGCGGCGCAGCTTCATCTCGAGGATGGCCGTAGTCTGCTCGGGCGTAAAACCGAAGCGCTCGATTAGGCGACTGCTGGCCTCAGAATCGGTCTGCGAGGAGCGGATGATGCTGATGACCTCGTCGATATGGTCGAGAGCCATCAGATAGCCCTCGAGGATATGGGCACGCGCCTGGGCCTTTTTAAGGTCGAAGCGGGTGCGGCGGGTGACGACGTCGACCTGGTGGTCGATGTAGTGCTGCAGCATCTCGCGCAGGCTCAGGCATTTGGGAACGCCGTTGACAAGTGCCAGGTTGTTGGCGCCAAAGGTCGTCTGCAGCGAGGTGTACTTATACAGATTGTTGAGCACGACCTGCGGAATGACGCCCTTCTTGAGCTCGATGACCAGACGGATACCCTTCTGGTTGGACTCATCGCGCATATCCGAGATGCCCTCGATGCGCTTATCGTTGACGAGCTGGGCGATCTTCTCCTGCAGAGTGCCTTTGTTGACCATGTAGGGAATCTCGGTAAAGACCAGGCGGCTACGGCCGGTCTTGGTGGACTCCACATGAGCCTTGGCGCGCACGGTGATGGAGCCGCGGCCGGTCTCGTAGCTCTGCCTAATGCCGGCACTGCCCATGATGATGGCACCGGTGGGGAAGTCCGGACCGGGCATGATCTGCATGAGCTCGTCGACGGTGGCGTCGGGGTTGTCGATCAGGTAGCACGTGGCTTCGATCGCCTCGGTAAGGTTGTGCGGGGCGATGTTGGTGGCCATGCCGACGGCGATGCCCTGGCTGCCGTTGACCAGCCGGGTGGGGAAACGCGCGGGCAGCGCCTGGGGCTCGGCGAGCGACTCATCGTAGTTGGGCTGCCAGTCGACGGTATCCTTCTGCAGGTCGCGCAGGAGCTCCATGGCGGGCTTTGCCAGGCGGCTCTCGGTGTAACGCATGGCGGCGGCGCCGTCGCCGTCGATGTTGCCAAAGTTGCCGTGACCGTCGATGAGCGGCGTGCGCATGGAGAACCACTGCGCCAGGCGAACCATTGCCTCGTAGACCGCGTAGTCGCCGTGCGGATGGTACTTACCGATAACTTCGCCGACCGTCCAAGCGGACTTCTTGTGCGGACGGTTGGGGTAGATGCCGCTCTCGTTCATGGCGTACAGGATGCGACGGTGCACCGGCTTTAAGCCATCGCGCACGTCCGGCAGGGCGCGCGCCGTGATGACCGACATCGAGTACTCGATGAACGACTGCTTCATCTCGCGGCCGAACTCCGAAATCTGGAGCTGACCGCCGTTGATATCCTCGCCGGCCGAGGCGCCACGGTCGACTTCGCCAAAGCTCTCCTCGAGCTCGGCGTCGTCGTCCTCTTCCTCATCATCGGCATCGGGGTTATAGGCGTCCGGATCGCCGTCCTCGCCCTGCTCAGCACGGGCAAGCAGGCGCTTCAGATCATCGGGCATGCCGGCGTCGCCGGCCTCGTCCATACCCTCGTTATTGTTGATATCGTCTGCCACGTTACCTCCTCATGGTTTGCGTGGTCCATTAGTTCCCTACCACGGAGACGGATTACCGGGAATGCCGGATAACCCTCCTAGGTTTTCCAGGTGCCCCAGGTTGCCCTGAAGGATGAGGGCGCACGCCTTGCGTGCGGCGCCCGAAATCCTGAAGGGCAAGATGGGGTGCCTGGGAAAGCTAGGCGTCAAGGAAACGCGCGTCGTGGGCGTGCTTCTCGATATATTCGCGGCGATAGCCGACCTCGGAACCCATCAGCTCGCGCACGGCGCGGTCCGCCACCACGGCGTCCTCGATCGACACACGCTGCAGAATGCGGGTCTTGGGGTCCATCGTCGTCGAGGCAAGCTGCTTGGGGTCCATCTCGCCCAGGCCCTTGTAGCGCTGGACGGTGTAGCCCTTGCGCTTCTTGGTGATCTTGCCGTCCTTGGCCTTGCCGTCCTCGTCGTTGTCGTCGGGGTTCAGGCCCAGACTCTGGATGGTGTCGCGCAGGATCTCGTCTTCGGGCTGGCGGCCGTTGGGATACACGTAGTGGATCTTGTTGCGCACCTTAATGCCAAAGATGGGCGGGCACGCGACGTACACGTAGCCGGCATCAATCAACGGGCGCATGTACTTGTAGAAGAACGTCAGCAGCAGAATGCGGATATGCGCACCGTCGACATCAGCATCGGTCATGATGATGATCTTGTGGTAGCGGGCCTTGGTGATATCAAAGTCGCCGCCGTCGCCGGCGCTCGTCGTGACGCCGCAGCCGATCGCGGTGATGAGGGACTGGATGGTGTCGCTCGAGAACGCACGATGATCGCCCACGCGCTCGACGTTCAAAATCTTGCCGCGCAGGGGCAGAATCGCCTGGATGT
>URQD01000094.1:0-3765 GCA_900549905.1 uncultured Collinsella sp.
TGCCTGGAGCATGTTAACGCAGGGTCGGAATGGGGGCAGCTTCCCAGCGCATTCCGCAGGGGGCGGTACATTTTGTAGCGCGAAGCGCGGATAAAAATGTACCGCATGCCCGAGGACGCGCTGGGAAGCTGCCCCCATTCCGACCCGGACATACAGATCTACCAGCGCATTTACAAATTCGTAAACTTTTTTGAAAAAAGTGCTTGCACAGTTCTCGAATCATAGGTTATTATCTTCCTCGTTGAACGCGCGGGTCTAACAAAGCGAACCGCGGATCAACAACATAGCATGTCGGAGTGGCGGAATTGGCAGACGCGCTAGCTTGAGGTGCTAGTGACCGCTTTTTGGTCATGCGGGTTCAAGTCCCGCCTCCGACACCATCGCATTTGAGAAGCCTCTTCGGAGGCTTTTTTGTTACCGATAGACGGTGGGGTCCACGATGGAAACGCTTGAACGCAACGAGTGGGCAGACGTTGCCCAACTAGTCGAGATCACGAGCGATGCTGTCATCATCTGCGAGCTCGACGGAACCATTCTGCATGTGAATAACCGCTTACTTGGTTTGATGTGCGAGGAACGCGCCGACGTCATCGGTGGAGATGTTAAAGACGTCCTGTACTCGTCCGCTTTTGAACGTGCGACGGAACATCGTCTGCCATTTGATACTGATGGCTCCGAGAACGAACTGATGCTCAAGCTAAGTGACGGCTCTTTTATTCCCGTCTTGGTTCGTGCGGGCTCCGTAACGCCTCCACGCATCTTTGGGCGCCGCGCACCACGTGTCCTGGTGGCGCTTCACAGTATCGAGGAACAGTATTCTCACGACCGTCAGCTCAAGCGTGCGTTATCGGAGCTTAGAGTGGCGAACAAGCGTCTCTCTGGGACGCTCTCGGTCATTATGAGCACTGTGGGCTCCGATGAGTTACCCAGCCTGCTTGATACCGTTTTGAACCAGCTTGTAGGAACGCTCGATGCTTCGGGTGCCGCTATCTATTTTTCTGAGAGCGGCGGCTTTAAGCTTCGCGGTGTTTCCAAGGAGCTGTACGACAGCTACCTGCCCGAGTTTTTGCCGTATGGCGCTGGCATTCCGACGTATGTTCTTCGCGAGTCGCGCGCCTGTCGCTTGTCGATCCAACAGGACCTTGAGGGCGATAAGGCCGCCTCCGGTATGTTCATGGACCTGGATAATCGTTCAAAGCACCTGTTGCGCATGCAGGATATGCCTCCGTACCGCAGTGAAATCTGTCTTCCCGTTTTTTACGGTACGCAGATCCTCGGCGTGCTGGAAGTTGGTTGGAAACGCCCCCAGGCACCGCTCGCCTATGACGTTAATGTCCTCGAGGTCATTTGCGATTACCTGTCTATCCAGCTGGTCGGCATGGCATCGAGCCTTCGCTCCCGTCGCACGGCCGAGCTTGGTCGTTCCCTCAATGTGCTGCGTGATGAGTTGTTTACCTTTCTAGACGATTCCGCCGCGGCTACCCAGGCGGTGTCGTCCGAGATCTGCAATATGCTCAACTGCCATTTTTGCCCTGTTGAGTATGACGCCAGTCTGGATTCCTACGTCATAGATTTTGAAGGCGGCAGTCGCGTTGCTTTGCCGGACGATCCCGAGAAGCTTTTCTTTTCCACGACGGCGCCAGCGGCACGTCTGGGGGCTGCCCCTGATGGCTTTGAGGCATCTGTTTTGGGCGGCACGAGTGCCGAGGACCTTAAACACGTCCGTATAACTCGCGTTGACGAATCGATGCCTATGGGAGGCTGGCTTAGAGCGCATGGCCTGCCTTGCCAGGGTCTCTACGTCGACGCCGGCATCGAGGCGGGGCGCCCACGCCCTGAGGGCGATGGCAAGCACAGTAACGACGCAATCGTTCCTGCTTCCGTTGCGAAGGGGCCGACGACGCGTGCGCTGCTGCTTCGTGATGGTAGCCAAGAGCCGATTGATGACCTTGAATATGACTACTTGGTGCACTTGGCTCATGACTTTGAACTGATCTATGAAGGCGAATCTCAAAAGCGTGAGGAGCGCCATATCGCTCAGACCCTCCAGATTGGCATGAGAAATTCACTGGGGGATGTTCCGGGAATCGCCGCCGATTCGGTGTATCTGTCGGCCACGAACTCGGCGTTGGTCGGCGGCGATTTCTATACGCTCATCCGTCTTCCCGACGATTGCGCCGTCATGATTCTGGGCGATGTGTCTGGCAAAGGCATTGAGGCTGCATCGATGTCCGCACTCGTCAAGACGGCCCTGACGGCATATGCCTGGGAGGGCGCTGGACCGGCCCGCATGGCACGCTCTCTTAACAGCATGCTTATGGGCTTTTCGAGGGTCGAGACGTTCGTGACGGCCTTTATCGCCAAGATTGACCTTAAAGCCGGACGCGCAACGTATTGTTCGGCGGGCCATCCTCCGACCATGGTCATCAGGCCAGAGTCGATGCCGCTGGGTGGCGGCGAGGCTCGTGGGGGAGAGGTCGAGCTGCTTGGATGCCAATCGGGGGTAATCGGTGCCTTTGAGAGCATGGTGTACGAGACAGGCGTGTTTACGTTCGCTCCTGGTGACATGCTATTTATGTACACCGACGGAACAATCGAAGCGCGTGACCGCTCGGGTGCTTTCTTTGGCGAGCAGCGCCTTCGCGACCTTCTGCTCTCTGTCTCGGGTGAGGGCGTGTCGGGCATTTGCGGCAAGGTCTTGGGCGAGCTTGACCGATTTACCGAATCGGCGCTGGACGATGACATTGCATTGGTGTCCCTTGAGTTTTTACGGGGTCGTTCATAGACGACGCTGGGCGGGCTGAATCCGTACGGTTGGGGAAACGAATGCATCGAGTGGGCTTTTTTGGGGAACCATGGTCGTATGAATGAGTGGAATGACATAGCGGTTTTGACGCCACCAGGCGATATCGACATCGCCACGGTGCCTGCGCTGCGTCGGCGGTTGGATGCTTTGATTGGCCGCGGCGTGCGTCGTGTCGTCATCAACTGTCAGGCTGTTAGCTTTATCGATTCGACGGGCTTGGCATTCCTGCTTACGCGCGCTCGTGAGCTCATGAGGCGAGAAGGCCTGCTTTCGCTCGTCAATGCATCGGGTGAAGTTGTTCGCTTTTTGGAGATTGCTCGTCTTGTCGATATCCTTCATGTCGCGGGGCCGGCACGGGAGTCTATTCCCGCCATTCCGGCGGGGGAGCTGCCTCGCTGGAGTAAGAGCGTCGAGGTCCGTCAGGGTATCGAGAATCTTCCATACTACCGACATCGCATCGCCGAACTCCTTGAATCGCTTCCGTTGCGCCGCGACGAGCGCTACGATGTCGCATTGGCGTCGGGGGAGGCGCTGGGTAATGCCTATGACCATGCGGGCGGTATCGGGTGCGTCCTGACGGTTCAGGCCTATGGCGATCGCGTTGTGGTTGAGGTGCTTGATCGAGGTGCCGGCTATTCTATCGATGAAACGAGCGAACCGGTCGCATCAGAGGAGCGCGGCCGTGGTATCAAGCTTATGCGTATGCTCGTCGATAACGTGGAGGTTGCTCGTCGTACGGACGGCGCCGGCACGCGCGTGCAGATGGTGAAGCTGTTTAGCGGAGCGCTGGAATCGTGTGCCTAGCCAATCGCTTTAGCGCGTTTAGCTACTAAGAACATGCGGCAGACAAGTTTTTTGAAAAAAGTACTTGCGTCTTTTGGACAACTCGCGTAAATTAATAACCCGCAAGCGGACATGGCTCAGTTGGTAGAGCACAACCTTGCCAAGGTTGGGGTCGC
>URQD01000095.1:0-3636 GCA_900549905.1 uncultured Collinsella sp.
CACCCTGCCCCGTCCCTCGTCCGTACGTATTCCCCGCTGAGCGGGTCATAGATGCCATGCACCGATGTGCTAAAGTGACGGCTTGAAATTGGTGCTATATTCGGCTTGAGTTGTTTAATGCTAGTACGGGAGGCTGATATGGGGCTGTTCAAGAAGAAAAATCCGCAGGATGCCTTTGATCCCGATGTGTTTACCATCACGGATACGATTTTGGACCCGCCGCGGTTTACGTTTTTGCCGGCTATCTACCAGGATGCCACGCGTCGCAAGTGGGCTGTGCATCAGCGCGGCGGCGAGCCAAAGATTTTTGACTATGCGGACGTGCTGCAGTGCGAAGTAGCCGAGGCGGGCGATCCGGAGGCCGATGAAGCGGTCTCTAAACAGGAATTTGCCCAGCGTATTCTGGCAAATCCCGCTAAGGCGGCAAAAATGAACGCTGCCAAGCGTAATATGTGTCTTGGTATGGGCGTTGTTGTGGCGGTTCAGACGGGAAAAGACGAGGTTTCCAAATTGGAGATTCCCGTTATGACCGACGAAGTCAAACGCGATTCAAGCCTATATAAGTCGTATCGGAATGTCGCCGAGAAGATCAAGGCCAAATTTGATGCCATGGGAGGGCTGGTCTAATTTTGGCGGCATACGTTTCTGAATGAGGAGTCTGTGCAATGGCAGGCGAATCTTATGCAATTCCCCCCAAAGATCGTGCTGTTGAGGGAATTCTATGGTATATCCAGCACCATCAGCTTGCCGGCGGCGATCGCCTGCCGGCCGAGCGCGTGCTGTGCGAAGAGATCGGCGTTTCGCGTACGGCGTTGCGCGCCGGTATCACGCGGCTCATCTCGTGCGGAACGCTCGAGAGCCGTCGCGGATCGGGTACGTATGTGTGTCCTCCTAAGCCGCTGAACATCTTCCAGGAAACGTATAACTTTTCCGATGCCGTGCGGACTGCCGGCCTGCATCCCTCTTCTCGTCTGGTTTCCACCGAGACCATCGAGGCGGATAAGACGCTTGCCGACAAGCTTGGGGTGGCTATAGGCGCTCCTTTGCTCCGCATGCAGCGCGTTCGACTTATTGAGGGCGAGCCGGCGTCAATCGAGACGGCTCACGTTAACCTGTCCCTGTGCCCATCGCTTCCCGAGCACGATTTTGAGTGCGAGAGCCTTTACGATGTCTTGCTCAAAGAAGGTGGCGTGCGTGTTGAGCATGGACGTGAGCATATCTCCATCTCGCGTTTGAACGCCGAAGAGGCCGAGCTGCTCCAACAAGAAGAGGAAACGCCGGTGTTCTATGAGAGCACGATCGAATTTGATAAGGACATGCGTTTTGTGGAGCATTGCAAATCGGTGATTTTGCCCACAAAGTTCCGCTTTGCCGATAACGGCGAAAAGAACGGCATGAGGAGCGTGGCAGGTGAACAATGGCTGAAACAGTAGATGCCACCCCGGTTTATATGCGCATTCGACGCCGCATCGAGGAGCGTATCGAGCGCGGTATATATCCCACGGGTTCCATGATTCCGTCCGAAAAAGACCTCGCTGAGGAATTTGGTACGACACGCTTGACCATCCGAAGTGCTGTCGATGAGCTGGTTCGGCGTGGGCAGATTCGACGCGTCCGCGGAAAGGGCGCGTTTGTGGCACAGAAAGTGCCCGTTGCGTACGAGCGAACAGGAGGCTTTCGCGAATCGGTTCGTGCTTCGGGCGGCGAGCCGTCCGTCCGTATCCTCGCGCGTTCCAAGCGTTATGCGGGCCCATATTATGCCAACCTGTTTGGCATTGCCGAGGACGATTTGCTGTATTCGATTCGGCGTTTGAACTGCGTCAACGGCGATCCCGTATCGATTGAGACGGCGTTCATCCCGTGCCTGCTGTTCCCCACAATCGAAGATATTGACGTGTCGGTCTTCAGTTTGTACGAGACCTATGAGATGTTGGGCCGAAAGCCGGTCATGGCACAGGAAAAGCTCGATATCGAAGCGCTGGGCGCGCGAGATGCCGGCCTGCTTGGACTGGAGCAGGGCGATCTTGCCTTGACGCTGGAGTGCGTGAGCTTCGATGCGAGCGGCCAGGCGATCGAGTACGTCAAGTCGTTTAACCGCGGCGATGCGGGTGGATATACCTATACGTACTAGCTGGTTTTCTTGCATAACGGGCTGAAAAGCTGACGGAATTTTGATTCGTTGAGCAGACTACATATACAACCTTACATGGCTCAAAATCGACCGTTCGCCGATGGGGATAAATTAATCGACAAAGAGGTATCAAAAAGCCGTAACCTATAACTGTGATTGGTATCAAATACTAATGATTTGTTACGAGGTGAGACGATGAAGATGCTCGATTACGTTCAGCTTGCCCATGTGCGTATGGGAGCGAACCTCGAGCGTTCGTCTGAGCTGGTAGCGCAGCTCGTTGATATTATCCAGTCCGGTTCTTTTGACGCGCTGCGCATCGTTGCTTCGGGCTCGTCGCGCCATGCCGCCGATTGCGCCCGAGATTACCTGCAAGATGCGCTGCAGATGCAGGTGTCCGTTGTGACGCCCGAGGCCTTCGTCGATTTTGAACACACCTATCCGCAGCATGCGCTCAACATCGCCGTCTCGCAGAGTGGCTATTCGACCAATACGATTGCAGCGCTCGATTACATGCGTGCACACGATATGGCAGCTGTTGCGCTCACGGCAAACGTCGAGGCGCCCATCAAGGAGCACACTGATATCGTTCTTGACTACGGTGTGGGCGTCGAGTCGGTGGACTTTGTGACTCTGGGCGTCGAGGTCCTCGTTGAGTACCTGGTGCTCTTTGGTATTTACGGCGGTCAGGCGCGCGGAACGATTGACGCCAAGGGCGTTGCCCAGCGTTTAGACGACCTGCGCGAGGCTATCCATGCCAATGCCGTGATGTGCAAGACCGCCGAGGCATATGTCCAAGACCGCATGCTCGAGCTTTCTGAGCACATGCCCGCCATGGTCGTCGGCAACGGCCCCAACTATGGCGTTGCCGAAGAGGCGGCCCTCAAGCTGAGCGAGACCATCAAGATTCCTGCCATGCATCACGAGGGCGAGGAGTTCGTCCACGGTCCCGAGATGCAGATCGTTCCGGGTTATCTGGTGTTTATCGTCGACGATCCGCAGGGGTCGGAGCGTCTTGCGAATATCGCCGATGCGCTATCGAACGTTACGGCAAAAACGGTGCTGCTCACGGCCCATCCCAGGGGTAAGGCTCACGAGGTTGCGGTGCCTCAGGTGGCTCCGCTGCTCAGCGCAATTCCCAATCTTGTGTTCTTCCAGACGATTGCGGCCATAATCGCCGAGCGTCTGAAGTCATGGGACGTGCACCCGTATCTCGATGCCGTCTCCAAGCAAATGGAGGTCAAGGCAGAGGGCTACGAAGAGTCAGTCAATGCGCTTAAGGCCAAAGCGGCTGAGTGTTACGGAATGTAAGCGGGTTTTGATGCCCGTTGGCATGGGGGATGTGGAGACAACCCCAGAAAGGAGAGACAAATGAAGGAAACCGAGAAGATCGAGATCATGCATTTCGACCAGGAGGGCTACCTCGAGGACGGCAAGGCGCTCTACGAGACCGGCAAGAAGATGACCGCGCTCGCCGACAAGGTCGCCGACGAGGGCTACGACGC
>URQD01000096.1:0-3435 GCA_900549905.1 uncultured Collinsella sp.
AACACGGCGGCCTCCTTCATCACCAATACCAACTGGCAGTCCTATTCCGGCGAGACTACCCTGTCCTACCTTGTGCAGTTCATGGGTCTCACCGTGCAGAACTTCGTTTCCGCCGGCACCGGCATCGCGGTCATGTTCGCTCTGATCCGCGGCTTCCGTCAGGTCAAGGAGCAGGGTCTGGGCTCCTTCTGGGTCGACCTCACCCGTACCGTCCTGTACGTGCTCATCCCACTGAACCTCGTGTTCGGCATCTGCCTGGCTGCCGGTGGCGTCATCTCCAACTTCCAACCGGCTCAGAGGGCTGAGCTCCTAGAGCCCGTCGCTGTCCAGCCTAATGCGGACGGCGGCTGGAGCGTCATCGACGGTGCTCAGATCGAGGGCGACACGGTCAAGGTCGACGGCAAGGTCGTCGAGGGCGCGAGCATGGTCACCGAGCAGTTCCTGCCCCAGGGTCCCGCGGCTCCTCAGGTTGCCATCAAGCAGTCCGGCACCAACGGCGGCGGCTTCTTCGGCGTGAACTCCGCCCATCCGTATGAGAACCCCAGCGCCTTCACCAATATCATCGAGATGACCGGTTTGCTGCTGATCCCGGCCGCCTGCTGCTTCACCTTCGGCATCGGCGTCAAGAACACCAAGCAGGGCAAGGCCATCTTTGCCGCCATGTTCATCCTGCTGGTGATCTTCACCGGCGTCATCGCCGTCAACGAGCATGCGGGCACCCCGCAGCTGGCCGACGGAGGCACGGTCAATATCGAGATGACCGACGGCCAGGCTGGCGGCAACATGGAGGGCAAGGAGAGCCGCTTCGGTATCGCCGCCTCCTCCACGTGGTCGGCTTACACCACCGCCGCTTCCAACGGCTCGGTTAACTCCATGCACGATTCCTACACTCCGCTGGGCGGTTTTGTCCAGATGCTCCAGATGGCTCTGGGCGAGGTCGTCTTCGGCGGCGTGGGCTGCGGCCTGTACGGCATGATTGGCTTCGCCATCCTCACGGTGTTCATCGCCGGTCTCATGGTCGGACGCACGCCTGAGTTCCTGGGTAAGAAAATCGAGCCGGGCGAGATGCGCTGGGCAGTTGTCCTGTGCCTGGCAACCCCGTTTGCCATTCTGGTGTGCTCCGCCGTCGCCTGCATGGTGCCCGGCCTCGTCGATCAGCTCAACAACGGGGGCGCGCACGGGTTCTCCGAGGTCTTGTATACCTTCACCTCGGCAGGCGGCAACAACGGCTCGGCGTTTGCAGGCATGGACTGCAACGTCCCCTGGATCAACGTCATGCTCGGCCTCGAGATGCTGTTCGCCCGCTTCATGCCCATCATCGGTACGCTGGCTATCGCCGGCTCGCTGGCCAAGAAGGGTAAGGTCGCCGAGAGCGCCGGTACCCTGTCTACCACCAACGGCATGTTCGTATTCCTGCTCGTGTTCATCGTTCTGCTGATCGGTGCCCTGAGCTTCTTCCCGGCCCTGGCGCTTGGCCCCGTTGCCGAGTTCTTCCAGATGATTGCGTAAAGGAGGGCGCAGATTTATGGCTATGCAAAAAGACATGATGGGCCGCGCGGTCCGCGACTCGTTCGCCAAGCTGGACCCTCGCGTCCAGATTCAAAACCCGGTCATGTTCCTGGTGTGGCTTTCCGCCGTCATGACCTCCGTCCTGGCAGTCGCTTCCATCTTCGGTGTGCAGGATGCGGGCGTCCCCACGTATTACGTGGTCGCCATCGCGGTCATCCTGTGGCTGACCGACTTGTTCTCCAACTTCGCCGAGGCGCTCGCCGAGGGTCGCGGTAAGGCACAGGCCGATTCCCTGCGAGCTGCTAAGAAGGATGTCGAGGCCCATCGCATCGAGTCCGTTGAGGACAGGGAGCACTTCACCGTCGTGCCCGGCACCGAGCTCACGCGTGGGGACTTGGTGATCGTTCGCGCTGGCGAACAGATTCCGGGAGATGGCGACGTCATCGAGGGCGCCGCCTCAGTGGATGAATCCGCCATCACGGGTGAGTCTGCCCCCGTGGTGCGCGAGGCGGGCGGCGATCGCTCTGCCGTAACCGGTGGCACCACGGTGCTGTCGGATTGGATTGTCGTCAAGATTTCTAGCGAGCCCGGCAAGAGCTTCTTGGACAAGATGATCGCTATGGTCGAGGGTGCCGCCCGCAAGAAGACCCCCAACGAGATCGCGCTCGAGATCTTCCTGGTCGCCCTGTCTATCGTCTTTATCCTCGTGACACTGGCGCTGTATTGCTACTCCAGCTTCTCCGCGGGGCTCAACGATATGGCGAACCCCACGGCCGTGACCACACTCGTGGCGCTTCTCGTCTGCCTGGCGCCCACCACCATCGGCGCCCTGCTGTCCGCCATCGGCATCGCCGGCATGAGCCGTCTGAACGAGGCCAACGTGCTGGCCATGTCCGGCCGCGCCATCGAGGCCGCCGGCGACGTCGACATCCTCATGCTCGACAAGACCGGCACCATCACCCTGGGTAACCGCCAGGCCGCCGAGTTCATCCCGGTCGACGACGTCGATCCCGCGGAGCTGGCCGACGCTGCGCAGCTCTCCTCGCTTGCCGACGAGACCCCCGAGGGCCGGTCCATCGTCGTGCTCGCCAAGGAGCAGTTCGGTCTGCGCGGCCGCACGCTCGAGGATAAGGGTATGGAGTTCATCCCGTTCACTGCGGCAACACGTATGTCCGGCGTGAACTACGAGGGCAATGAGATCCGAAAGGGTGCGGCAGACTCGGTGCGGGCGTATGTCGAGGCGGCGGGCGGCGTGTTTTCCAATGAGTGCGACGACGCCGTCGAGCGCATCGCCAAGGCTGGGGGCACCCCGCTGGTAGTTACCAAGAATTGCCGCGTCCTCGGCGTCGTCTACCTTAAGGACATCATCAAGTCCGGCGTGAAGGAGAAGTTCGCCGACCTGCGCCGCATGGGCATCAAGACCATCATGGTGACGGGCGACAACCCGCTCACCGCCGCGGCAATCGCCGCCGAGGCCGGCGTTGACGACTTCCTGGCCGAGGCCACCCCTGAGGGCAAGCTCGAGAAGATCCGCGAGTTCCAGCGCGAGGGGCATCTCGTGGCCATGACCGGTGACGGCACCAACGATGCGCCCGCTCTGGCCCAGGCCGACGTCGCCGTGGCCATGAACACGGGCACCCAGGCTGCCAAGGAGGCCGGCAACATGGTCGACCTCGACTCCAGCCCCACCAAGCTCATCGAGGTCGTGCGCATTGGCAAGCAGTTGCTCATGACACGTGGTTCGCTCACGACCTTCTCGGTGGCTAACGACGTGGCGAAGTACTTCGCTATCATTCCTGCTTTGTTCTCGCCGATCTACCCGGGTCTTAGCGCGCTCAACATCCTCGGTCTGGCAAGCCCGCTGTCCGCGGTTCTTTCGGCCATCATCTATAACGCGCTCGTTATCGTCGCGCTGATCCCGGCCGC
>URQD01000097.1:0-3167 GCA_900549905.1 uncultured Collinsella sp.
ACTGCGGGAATGGCCTATTTGCTCAATGTGTTCGGCTGAGATCGGAAATCAACCATTTCTCCATCTTGAAACAAAACGCCGCCCGGTTTCCCAGGCGGCGTCGCTATGGCAAGGGTTACATGCTGCTATCGATCAGCAACCTCGTCCTCAAGCATTTCTTGAACGAGCATGCCGGTACGGACGCCCTCAAGATACCACTCGCCACGTTCGGTGAGGCAAATGCCATTTGCAAGCTGACCGCCGTCGTCGCTATAACGCGAGACGACATCAATCATGCCTTCGGAATCCAAGCGATCGATTGCCGCGCGGGCACGATACGGCGAAACCCCCACGCGCTCGGCAAGCGTTTTGCGCGAGAAACCATACGGCCCGCCATTGTCTTCGGTTTGCTGGTCGATCTCCATCAACACCAGCACCTCGACACGCTTCATATCGTTGACACTCGCACGACCCTTGCCCGCCATAGCAGCCTCCTCAAACCGAGCACGAGCATCTAACGCGCCGTGCGCGACCGACACACCTCACGATGGCAGGTAATATCCATCATGCGGCATCCCGCTAAGGATGAAACAGTTACGGTTATTGTATACCGCTCAAATTGTTTCTAGGCAGGTAAACAGCTATTTTTCGCCGAAATAGACGCTTTATTGATCAAAAAGCCGTACCGGGCGCTAACCCGATACGGCCAAAATGCAATGCAATTACCGCGGTGCTTCAAACTTAGCGATGGAAGAAACCGCGGCGCTCAAACTTGGGCTCGCAGCACACGTTGATACCCAGTTTGCGCAGTACCGTCTCGTCCGTCGGCGAGATAATCACGCTAAAGAAGGCATCGCAACCGCGCAGCTGCTCCAGGCCCGAAAGGACGCGAGCGGCCGTCTCACTCGTGGCCGAGGTGATCGACAGCGCCATAAGCGTCTCGTCGGTGTGGAGGCGCGGGTTTTTGCTGCCCAGGAAATGCGTCTTGAGCTTGCTGATGGGCTCGATCGCCTCATCGCTAATGACCTCGAGCTCAAGGTCGACGCCCGAGACATGCTTGAGGGCGTTCATAATGAGCGAACTTGCGGCGCCCAGGCGCGTGGAGGTCTTACCGGTCACCACGGAGCCATCGGGCATGACCATGGCACCCACGGGACCACCCGTCAGCTGCTCCCTGGTGAGGGCCGCCGAGCGCGCCGGTGAGTAGTTCTTATCGATGCCGGCTTTCTTCATAATAATCTTGAGACGGTCGACTTGCTCATCGCCCACGCCGGTACGGCGCACATTTTCGACCGCGGTAAAGTAGCGGCGGACGATCTCCATCTTGGAAGCGTCGCGGCAGGCATCGTCATCGGTGATGGCAAAGCCGACCATATTGACGCCCATGTCCGTAGGGCTCTGGTAGGGGCTCTTGCCCAGGATCTTTTCCATCAGGGCACGAACTACCGGGAAGGCCTCGACGTCGCGGTTGTAGTTGACCGTGGTCTTGTTGTAGGCCTCAAGGTGGAACGAATCGATGATATTGGCGTCGTCGAGGTCAGCCGTGGCGGCCTCGTAGGCAATATTGACCGGATGCGTCAGAGGAAGATTCCAGACCGGGAAGGTCTCGAATTTGGCATAGCCGGCGGCGGTACCGTGCTTATGCTCGTGATACAGCTGTGAGAGGCAAGTGGCGAGCTTGCCCGAGCCAGGACCGGGCGCCGTCACGACGACGAGCGGACGGGTGGTCTCGACAAACTCGTTCTTGCCATAGCCGTCGTCGGACACGATCAGGTCGACGTCGTGCGGATAGCCCTCGATGGGATAGTGGAGCTTGGCGGGAATGCCGAGCGCGTTCAGGCGGTTGCGGAACACATCGGCAGCGGGCTGGCCGGCGTACTGGGTGATGACCACGGCCGCGACAGCAAAGCCGTTGCCGCGGAACAGGTCAACCAGGCGCAGCACATCCTCGTCATAGGTAATGCCAAGGTCACCACGAGCCTTGTTCTTCTCGATGTGGTTCGCGTTAATGGCGATGATGACCTCGACGTCGTCGGCTATGCTCTTGAGCATGCGAAACTTGCTGTCCGGCTCAAAACCCGGCAGCACGCGGCTCGCGTGATAGTCGTCAAACAGCTTGCCGCCAAACTCCAAATACAGCTTGCCGCCAAACTGCGAGATGCGCTCCTTAATATGAGCGGCCTGCAGCTCGATATACTTCGCGTTGTCGAAACCCTGGCGCATATATGGCTCCCGTCCCGTTTCCATTTAATGTCTTAGGCGATTATAACGGAGCCTGCCCTCCCCGATGCCCAGGCCATCAACAGGCACCAACCAAACACGCCATCGATAAGTTGCGGTGAAATAGCTCCTGTTTAACCCCTCAAGACGGCCAAACGGGAACTATTCCACCGCAACTTCCCCTTTTGGCGCAAAGTAACCTGACCCCTTTGCACCAACAGCAGAAACGTCGCGGGCAGAGAACGGACAGCGAACAGGCACCAGAGCGAGCAAGCCGCCCCCTGCGCCAACAATGGCAGCGCCGCAGGTTAAGCATAAGTCAGCGAGAGCCCGCCAGAGTGAGCAAGGTGACGTGAAAGAGGAGGGCATAGGCCTTTTGGCCATGCCCGACGATTGAACGTCAGATTGCCGCTCTGGCGGGCTCGCAGCGTCGAGGGGTTCCGGCGTTTGGCAAAACGCCGGAACACAAGAGCGCCCCCTCCCGCGCACGGAACGGGAGGAGGCTAAAGGTAGGAGTCTACCGGTGGGGTTACCCCACCGGACAGACGATGACCAGGTGATTCTTTACAGGATCGTCATGGTTTCCGTGGGGTACCCAAGGGGTACTTAGAGCATCACGCAAGCGACGGTGAGGATGATGGCGCAGACGACGGAGAGAGCGACGATGAGCTTAAGAGCAAACTTGAGCCAGGTCGTCCACTCGATCTTGGCCAGAGCAAGACCGCCCATGATGGCGCCGGAGGTCGGGGTGAACAGGTTCACGACGCCGATGGCGGCGGAGAAGATCATGACCATGACCTCGGGCGAGAAGCCGAGCTTAACAGCCAGCGGTCCCATGATGGGCATGGAGACAGTAGCCATACCGGAGGTCGAGGGGATCAGGAAGGACAGGCCGAAGTAGACCAGGAAGCTCATGGGAGCGAAGATCACGCCGGACAGGCCAGCCAGAGCATTGGCGGCAGCGTCGA
>URQD01000098.1:0-2870 GCA_900549905.1 uncultured Collinsella sp.
GGCCCCAGATTGCCCATGCGCGCGCAAAAGCACGCCGCGGCAATCTGGGGCCCGTCCCCAAATACCTATAGATATGCAGGCCAGCGATGTGTTAACGATGTGCCAGCGGGTGCGCCGCCAGATAGACCTCGGTCAGTTGCGTACGATCGACATGCGTGCAGACCTGCGTGGTCGATATATCGGCATGTCCCAAGATCTCCTGTAGCACACGGAGGTCTGCACCGCCCGCAAGCATATGGGTGGCAAAGGAGTGACGCAGCGTATGGGGATGGAGTCCCACCAGCCCCACCTGGCGCCCGTAGCGCTCACAGATGGCATGGATGCCCTGGCGCGACAGACGGCGGCCGTTCTTATTTAAAAAGACCGCCGAGGTCTCGGTTCCGTGGGCATGGGCCGCCAAGCGAGAACGCCCCTCAGTTAAATAGAGCGTCAGAGCTCGCGCCGCGCTTCCCACCAGCGGGGACAGGCGTTCCTTTGAGCCCTTACCGCGAACGAGCACAAAGCCATCGTCGATATGGATATCGCCCACATCGAGCCCCACCAACTCGCTCACACGCAAGCCGCATCCGTAGAGCACTTCCAAGATGGCATGGTCGCGCAAGCCCATCTCGCCCTCGGGGAAGTCTTGATCGAGCAGCGCCGAGACATCCTCCACCGATAGATACTCCGGCAAACGCTCAGCCTTTTTAGGCAGGCGCAACGCCGCCGTTGGATTTTGGGCCACAATCCCATCGCGCACCAAAAAGGCATGCAGGCCCTTCACGGCCGCAAGCGCACGCTCCACCGAGGCATCGGAATAGCCCCCATCGCGACGGTCGGCGACAAAGCCCTCCACGACCTGACGAGTCGCCTCATCAAAAGACATGATGCCCGCCCGCTCCAGATAGGCGCAGTACGTCGTCAGGTCACGACGGTAGGCCGCAATCGTGTTGCGCGCCAAACCCCGCTCGACCGCGAGGTAATCGAGATACTCCCCCGCCGCCACGGCGAGCGACGAGGGAGTAGCTTCGGTATGTTCTTTGTTCGCCGGCACCCTTAGTCCGTAGCGAGGTTCATGGGCGTCACCTGTAGGCGATCGACACCCTCGTGCTGACCGATCGAGGCACGCACGAACTCTCGGAACAGCGGCTGCGGGTTGGTCGGACGGCTCTTGAACTCGGGGTGAGCCTGGGTTGCCACATACCACGGATGCACGTCGCGCGGCAGCTCGACCATCTCGACCAGGCGCTCGTCGGGTGAGAGGCCAGAGATAACCAAGCCGGCGTCCTCGAGCTGGTCGCGGAAGGCGTTGTTAAACTCAAAGCGGTGACGGTGACGCTCGTAGACGAGATCCTCGCCATATGCCTCGCGAGCGAGGGTATCGGCGGCGAGCTTGCACGGATAGGCGCCCAGACGCATGGTGCCGCCCTTCTCGGTCACATCCTCCTGCGAGCTCATCAGATCGATGACGCTAAACGGACCGTCCGGGTCGAACTCGGAGGAGCTGGCGCCGGCAAGGCCGACGACGTTGCGGGCGAACTCGCACACGGCCACCTGCATACCCAGGCAAATGCCCAGATACGGAATCTTGTGCTCGCGGGCAAACTCGGCCGCGAGGATCTTGCCCTCCAGGGCGCGCTTGCCAAAGCCGCCGGGGACCAGGATGCCCGAAGCGTCGCCCAGAACCTCATTGACGTTTTCGGCCTCGAGGCTCTCACCATCGACCAGTTGCACATCTACGTGACGATCGTAGAAAACGCCCGCGTGATGCAGGGCCTCGATAACCGACAGATACGCATCAGGAAGCTGGGTGTACTTACCCACGACGGCAATCTTAACCTTGTCGGTGTGGTGGTTGGCATGGTTTTGCTTGCGCAGGAACTCATTCCATGCGCTCATATCGCGCTCGCGCGGATCGAGGCCAAGGCGCTCGCAAATGCGCAGGTCAAAGTCCTGCTCGGCAAGCAGCTGCGGAACATCGTAAATGCTCGCGCAGTCCTCGTTGGTAAAGACGCAATCGGTGTCGACGTCGCAGAAGCTTGCGATCTTCCCGCGGATAGCGTCATCGATATGGTGGTCGGAGCGCAACACGATAATATCGGGCTGGATGCCAAAGCTGCGGAGCTCCTTGACGGAATGCTGCGTGGGCTTGGTCTTGACCTCGTGGGCGGCGGCGATATAGGGAACGAGCGACACGTGGATGTAGCAGACGTTCTCGGGGCCGGCCTCCTTGCGGTACTGACGAATGGCCTCGACAAACGGTTGGGACTCGATGTCGCCGATCGTGCCGCCCAGCTCGGTGATGACTACATCGGAGCCGGTCTGCTCCTCGATGCGGCGGAACTTATCCTTAATGGCATTGGTGACGTGAGGAATCACCTGCACGGTACCGCCTAAAAAGTCACCGCGACGCTCGCGGGCGATCAGGCTCTTATAGATGGCACCAGTCGTAAAGTTGGAATCGCGGGTCAGGTTCTCGTCGATAAAGCGCTCGTAGTGGCCCAGGTCCAGATCGGACTCGTAGCCGTCCTCGGTCACAAAGACCTCGCCATGCTGGAACGGGCTCATGGTGCCGGGGTCGACGTTCAGATACGGGTCGGCCTTTTGCATCGTTACCTTGTACCCGCGCGACTTGAGCAGACGGCCCAGCGAGGCCGCGGTAATACCCTTGCCCAGAGACGAAACCACGCCGCCGGTCACGAACACATGCTTGGTCATATTGAGTTACCTGCGCTTCCCGTAGAAGTTGTCCATACACATCTTACGGGTCTTCATTGTAATACTCGCGACGCACGCCGCACGCAATTTTTCTTACGCGCAATAGCATTTCTCCATCTTCCTTGATTATCGACTTTATCCGAACACCTCCCACATTCATCCGTACATGTACG
>URQD01000099.1:0-2744 GCA_900549905.1 uncultured Collinsella sp.
GGGGAGCCTCTGCGGCGTGGTGGGCTTTAAGCCCACGTATGGCGCCGTGAGCCGTTACGGCGTGGTTGCCTTTGGCTCGTCGCTCGACCAGGTGGGCCCCTTTGGCCGCACGGTCGAGGATGTCGCGCTGGCCATGAACGCGCTTACCGGCGCGGGCCATGATCCGTACGACTGCACCAGCCAGGACTGCGCCGTCGACTTTACCGAGCATCTCAACGACAGCATCGAGGGCAAGCGCGTGGGCATCATTCCCGCGTTTATGGAGGCCGAGGGCCTGACGCCCGAGGTCAAGGCCGCTGTTCAACGCGCCGCCCAGGAGCTGCAGGACCAGGGCGCCGAGCTGGTCGAGGTCGACCTGCCGCACCTGGACGCCGCCATTGCCGCCTACTACGTCATCGGCCCGGCCGAGGCGTTCTCCAACCTGGCCCGCTTCGACGGCATTCGCTACGGCTACCAGGAGGAGGGCTGCGCCAACCTGTCCGACCAGAGCTCGCTGTCGCGCGCCCACGGCTTTGGCGCCGAGGCCAAGCGCCGTCAGATGCTCGGCGCCTACCTGCTGAGCTCGGGCGTGTACGACAAGTACTACTACGCTGCGCAAAAGGCCCGCACGCTCATCACACAGGACTACGACGCCGCGTATGCCAAGGTGGACACCATCCTCATGCCCGCCTCGCCGCGCACGGCCTTTAAGTTTGGTGAGATCAGCGATCCCACGCAGATGTACCTCTCCGACCTGTACACCATTTCGCTCAACATTTGCGGCAACGGCGGTATCTCGGTGCCGCTGGGCCTGGGCGAGGATACTCAGCTGCCCGTTTCTGCCCAGCTGGTGGGCCCGGCGTTTAAGGACCGTCAGCTGCTCACGTTTGCCCGCGCCCTGGAGCGCGGCTTTGCCGATGCCGCCACGGGCGCGCCCGTGCTTTCCGTCGCGCCCGATTTTGCCGGGAAGGGAGGCGAGCTGTAATGAAGGAGCTTTCCGAGGTCCTGCAGGATTGGGAGGCCGTGATCGGCCTGGAAATCCACACCGAGCTCACCGCACTCGATACCAAGATGTTCTGCAACTGCAAGCTTAGCCACGATGACGAGCCCAACGCCAACGTGTGTCCGGTGTGTCTGGGCCTGCCCGGCGCCCTGCCGGTGCCCAATAAGCGCGCCATCGAGAGCATCGTCAAGGCCGGTCTCGCCACCAACTGCGAGATCCAGCGCCACTCGATGTTCTACCGCAAGCACTACTTCTATCCCGATATGGCCAAGAACTTCCAGACCACGCAGGGTCCGGTCGCCTTTGCCATGTACGGTCACCTTGATCTGGATGTGACCGGTCGCGGTGCCGCCGAGCGCCCCGACTGCGCGTTTGGCGAGGCCGAGGCCCAGAGCCTGGCGAGCGCCTCGGCCAACGCCGAGGGCCTGTCCACGTCCATGACGTCGACCATGCGCGAGGGCAACCAGCGCGCCGGTCACCTGGCCAGCTATGATGCGTCCAACTTGCAGATGCCCGAGCGTCGCGAGGACGGTTCCTACACGGTGCCCATTCGCATCCTGCGCATCCACATGGAGGAGGACGCCGCCAAGATGGTCCACGTGGGTGGCGCCGAGGGCCGCATTACCGCCGCGGCCGAGTCGCTCGTCGACTACAACCGCTGCGGAACGCCTTTGATTGAGCTCGTGACTGAGCCCGATCTGCGCACGCCCGAGGAGGCTCGCCTGTTTATGGAAAAGCTCCGTCGCATTTTTGTGACGCTGGGCATTTCGGACTGCTCCATGGAGAAGGGTTCCATGCGCTGCGACGGCAACGTGTCGCTGCGCCGCCGCGGCGAGACCAGGCTGGGCACCAAGACCGAGCTCAAGAACCTCAACTCGTTTAAGAGCCTGCACGACGGCCTTGCCTACGAGATCTGCCGCCAGGCCGAGGTGCTCGAGGAGGGCGGCATTATCTACCAGGAGACCCGTCACTGGGAGCCCAGCCGCAAGCGCACCGTGGTCATGCGTGTGAAGGAGACGGCCGACGACTATCGCCTGTTCCCCGATCCCGACCTGGCGCCGTTCGACCTGGACGATGAGTTCATCGACCGCTGCCGTGGCGAGATTCCCGAGCTGCCCGATGCCAAGCGCGCCCGTTTTGAGGCCGATTTTGGCATTAAGGCGGCCGATGCCGAGCAGATCGCCGGCGACCCGGAGTTTGCTGAGTTCTTTGAGGCCGCTGCTGCCGGTATGGCCGGCAAGGAGGCCCAGACGGTCGCAAACTTGCTGGTGAACGAGATGATCGCCTACCTTAAGGGCGCGGGTGTGTCGCTGGCCGAGTCCGGCATCGCGCCGGATCAAGTGGCGGCGCTGGCCAAGCTGCTGGCGACCGATGCCATCAGCTCCAACCAGGCGCACGAGGTCTTTGAGGCCATGGCCCAGACCGGCGACGACCCCAACAAGATCGTCGACGAGCGCGGTATGCGCCAGGTGAGCGACGCCGGCGCGCTGCAGCCGATTGTGGACGAGGTACTGGCTAACTGTGCCGATCAGGCGCAGCAGTATCGTGACGGCAACCAGAAGGTCATCGGCTTTTGGGGGGGCCAGTGCATGAAGGCAAGCCGCGGCAAGGGCAACCCCAAGCTCTTCAACGAGTTGCTGAGAACGTCGCTCTCGTAAGCGGGAACCCGGGAGCCCCGGCAGGGCGGGTGCTTCCTCAAAATTTCAAACAGTCCTGCGCAAGACGAAGGCCACATTAAGTGGCCTTCTTTGCGTGCGGAACT
>URQD01000100.1:0-2462 GCA_900549905.1 uncultured Collinsella sp.
ATCAAGCTCGAGAAGATGGAGGAGGGCTTCGGCTACGAGTTCGTCAACGCTATCGTCGGCGGCGTCGTGCCCAAGGAGTACATCCCGTCCATCGACAAGGGCATCCAGGAGGCCCTGAACACCGGTGTTATCGCCGGCTTCCCGGTCCTCGACGTTAAGGTCACCCTGTTCGACGGTTCTTACCACGAGGTCGACTCCTCCGAGGCCGCCTTTAAGATCGCCGGTTCCATGGCTATCAAGGACGCCCTCAAGAAGTCCGACCCGCAGCTGCTCGAGCCGATCATGGCTGTCGAGGTCGAGACCCCCGAGCAGTACATGGGCGACGTTATGGGCAACCTCTCCGGTCGCCGCGGCAAGATCGAGGGCATGGAGGATCGCAAGAACAGCAAGCTCATCCGTGCCAAGGTGCCGCTGGGCGAGATGTTCGGTTACGCTACCGACCTTCGCTCCCAGACCCAGGGCCGTGCATCCTACACGATGCAGTTCGACTCTTATGAGCCCGCGCCCAAGTCCATCGTGGACGAGGTCATGAGCAAGAACGCCTAAGTTCGAGCTCCCTGTTACGTAATCCGCGAGAGCATCTCTCGCACTCTTTGGAGGTTTAAGTTGGCTACCCAGAAGATCCGCATTCGCCTCAAGGGCTATGATCACGAGGTCGTCGATCAGTCCGCGAAGCTCATCGTCGAGACCGCTCAGAAGACCGGCGCTCGCGTTTCCGGTCCTGTCCCCCTGCCCACCGAGCGCAACCTGTACACGGTTATCCGCTCGCCGCACGTGAACAAGGACTCCCGTGAGCAGTTCGAGATGCGCACCCACAAGCGCCTCATCGACATCCTCGACCCCACCTCGGGCACCGTTGATTCGCTTATGCGTCTCGACCTCCCCGCTGGCGTCGACATCGACATCAAGCTCTAAGCGATATCGCTCATAGCTTAAAGGGCCCCGCTGCCGCTACGGTAGCGGGGCCCTTTTGTTTTGCATGATGGGTTTGGATCGCCGGGTAAGGCTGCCGAGCGGCTGGCTGTGGCGACCTACTCACTCAAGGGGCGCAATGACGCTTCCTCAAAATGGAAGGATCGCAAGCCGTCTTCTGTTTCGATGCACGCACGACCAAAGCCATCGACCGTTTTAAAGATGCCTCGCGCCAGCTCGTCACCGGCAGGGGAGCGGGCGATAACGTGCTTTCCAATCCAATTGAGGTGAGCGACATATTCGCCGTGGACGGGCGCGAGCGGTCCGGTGTTTTCTTCCATGGCGTTGAGGCGTTCTGCCCAGGCATCTATAGCGTCTATAACTGCGTGATAGACCTCATCGAGGAGCATGTCGACAGCTGGAACGTTCTCGTTAAGGTCCGAGAGACCGATTGCCGGCAGGCCGCCATCGGGCACCTCTTGGGGCGCATAGTTCACATTGACACCAATGCCACAGACGGCGAAAGGTTTGCCTTCGTTATCGCGTGCGGCCTCGACCAGAATGCCGCCGAGTTTGCGTCCACGCGCGACCAGGTCGTTGGGCCATTTGAGGCCAATCTCGTTTGCAAGACCCTGTTTTTCGAGCGCCTCGAGCACCGCTAGGCCGCTGACGGCAGCAAGACCAGAGTACTTCGCAGGATTAACGCATGGACGCAGGACAATCGAAAGCAATAGGTTGCCGGCGGTTGAATCCCACTTGTGGCCGCGCCGGCCGCGTCCTGCTGTCTGAGCCCGGGCGGCAAGTCCTGTGCCGTGCGGCGCTCCCTGTTTTCCTGCTTCGAGCAGGTCATCGTTGGTCGATCCGGTTACGTCGACTATCGTTAATTTGGCATCCATAACGGCTGCTACCTCCTTAATGAATAAGTGAATAACGCAATGGTGTCGAGAGAGACACAATGTGAAGCCTTTGTCGCATTTGGACAATTTAATGTTAACACGTTAACAACGACTGAAATGCGCTATCCTCTCTTGGTCGATGTAAACACGTCAACAACTCAAAGGAGGTTAGTGATGGGTTTCACGATTCTTGGAACAGGCTCGGCGCTTCCTAAGCGCAGTGTTTCCAATGACGAGCTGTCCGAGTTCCTCGATACCTCGGATGAGTGGATTTTTACCCGCACAGGTATTAAGAGTCGCCACGTCTGCACCACCGAGTCACTTGACGACCTTGCCGTAGCGGCGAGCGAGCGGGCACTTCAGGTGTCCGGAATCGACGCGAGCCAGTTGGATCTGATCGTCTGCTCGACGACGACGGGTGACCACCTTGTTCCCGCCGAGGCGTGTGCCGTTGCTGAGCGACTGGGCGCGACGTGCCCTGCCTTCGATGTCTCGGCTGCCTGCGCCGGCTTCGTATTTGCGCTCGATGTTGCCGAGGGCTATATCGCCCGAGGACGAGCCAAGCATGTGCTTGTCGTTGCCGCCGAGCAGATGACGCGCGCGCTCGACTGGACCGACCGCGCCACCTGCGTGCTGTTCGGCGACGGGGCGGCC
>URQD01000101.1:0-2438 GCA_900549905.1 uncultured Collinsella sp.
CGAACAAATTGGCATGAAAAGAGGACGGCATAGACCTTCTGGTCATGCCGTCCTCCTTGAATGACAAGTTGTCGCTCTGGTGCCCGCGCAGCGTCGGCTGGTCCGCCGTTCGTTAGAACGGCGAAACGAAGGGCAGCGTCGAGTAGTTACGCGGTTCGTAGAACCGCGTAACTACCCAATTACATAAGCTCGCAGACAGCTGCTGCGAAGGCAACGGGGTCCTCGGGGAGGATGCCCTCGACCAGCAGAGCCTGGTCATAGAGCAGACCGGAGTACTGCTTGATCTTGTCGGCGTCGCCTGCCTTCTGGGCAGCGACAAGCTTGTCAAAGACCGGGTGCTTGGCGTTGAGCTCGAGTACGCGCTGGCTCTTGGGCATACCGTCGGGCGCGCCCTCGGGTCCCTTCTGGAGCACCTTCTCCATCTCGAGCGAAAGCGGACCCTCGGTGGTGATGCAAGCGGGGGCATCGGTCAGGCGCGCGGAGACGGCAACTTTCTCGACCTTGTCACCGAGCGCCTCCTTCATGGCGCTAAAGAGGTCCTCGTTTTCCTTGGTGGCGTCCTCGGCCTCCTTCTTCTCGTCCTCGGTCGCCAGATCAAGATCGCCAGTCGCGACGTTCTTGAGCTCCAGGTGACGATCCTCGACCTCGGGCTCGGCACCGTCGGCAACGGCCTTCTCGGCAGCCTCGCGGGCGGCGTCGTCCTCGTAGATCTTAGGCATATCGGCGGCAACGTACTCACGCATAGCCTGGAACGTGAACTCATCCACATCCTGCGTCAGCAACAGCACGTCATAGCCGCGCTCGAGCACGCCCTTTACCATGGGCATCTTGGCCAAGCGCTCACGCGAGTCGCCGGCGGCGTAGTAGATGGCCTTCTGATCCTCGGGCATACCCTTGGCATACTCGGCCAGGGTAATCATCTTCTGTTCCTTGGCAGACCAGAACAGCAGCAGGTCGGCGAGCTCATCGGCCTTCATGCCATAGCTCGAGTAGATGCCGTACTTAAGACCGCGGCCAAAGTTCTCAAAGAACTTCTCGTAGGCCTCGCGATCGTTGTCACGCATATCCTCAAGGTCGGCGGTGATCTTCTTTTCCACACGCTTGGCAATAGCCTTAAGCTGACGGTTCTGCTGCAGCGTCTCACGCGAGATGTTGAGCGACACGTCGGCAGAGTCCACGACGCCACGGACAAAGTTGTAGTAGTCGGGCAGCAGGTCGTCGCACTTCTCCATAATCAGCACGTTAGAGCTGTAGAGCGCCAGGCCCTTCTCGTAGTCCTTGCTGTACAGATCGAACGGGGCGCGACCCGGCACAAACAGCAGCGCATCGTACTCAAGCGTGCCCTCGGCGTGGAAGCTGATAGTGCGCGCGGGATCGTCAAAGTCGTGGAATGTGGACTTGTAGAACTCGTCGTAGTCCTTCTGCTCGACATCGGAGCTGCGTTTCTTCCAGATCGGTGTCATGGAATTGACGGTCTCGAGCTCCTGGTAGTCCTCGTACTCGGGCGTGTAGTCATCGCCAGCATCCTCGGGCTTGGGCTTCTGGCGGCTCTTGGACACCATCATCTGTATCGGGTAGCGCACATAGTTGCTGTACTGCTGAATCAGGCTCTTGAGGCCCCACTCGGTCAGGAAGCGATCGTAGGTCTCGGCCTCGCCGTCGGCGTCGAGCTTCTCGTTCTCGCGCAGCGTCAGGATGACATCGGTGCCGTGCTCGGCGCGCTCGCCATCCTCGATGGTGTAGCCCTCAAGACCGTCGGACTCCCAAACGTGGGCGGTATCCTCGCCATAAGCGCGGCTGACAACCTTCACGTGGCTGGCGACCATAAAGGCGGAGTAGAAACCCACGCCAAACTGACCGATGATGTCGACATCGGAACCCTGCTGCTCGGCGTTCTCGGTCTTAAACTCCTCGGAGCCGGAATGGGCGATGGTGCCCAGATTGCGCTCGAGCTCCTCGGCGGTCATGCCAATGCCGTTATCCGAGATGGTAATGGTGCGGGCGTCTTTATCAAAGGAGACGCGAATAACCAGGTCGCCCTGGTCGAGCTTGACGCTCGGGTCCTGCAGGCTCTTAAAGTTGAGCTTGTCGACGGCGTCGCTCGCGTTAGAGATAAGCTCGCGCAGGAAGATTTCCTTATTGGTGTAGATGGAGTTGATCATGAGGTCGAGCAGTTTTTTGCTCTCGGTCTTAAATTGACGCATGTGCAGTCCTTTCGCGCTACCCCCGTCCGCAAAAACGGCCCGGTTGCCCGAGCCGCATCGCAGACCTGCTATGTTTAGACTTAGATTTTATAACCCATTAGCGCGCATATATACATACGGAATCGAAAAACTGTATGTCCAAACGCTCTGATGCGCCAATTGCCAAGGAGTGTCCCCAACTGCCGGCAGAGACGATATGAGCAGGACATAAAACATTGAGAGCCCCTGCTGCAT
>URQD01000102.1:0-2202 GCA_900549905.1 uncultured Collinsella sp.
GGCGGATCCCAGGGGCGGCAGGCTCTTCGCCATGCCGCGATTCCTTGTTGGCATATCGCATCGCGCATACCGCCGCCGCGTCTTCGCTGTCGCCGGCGCCATCACCGCACTGTTCCTTATACTTTTTACAGTCTTGCCGGCGCTGTTCGCCTCCGACCCCAAGCTTTCCAACACCGTGCCTGCCTATGGCGAGGTGTCCAAAGAGGTTGTATACGAGCTGGCCCATTCGAGCTCCATTCCGTTGCTTGTCGCCGCGGTCACGTTTTCAATCTGGGGCGTTTTTGCATACCTGCGCTGTTTGGACTATGTACTGCGCCGCCGCCTTGTTGCCATCGCTGCCATCTGCTCCCTGTGGATGATCGAGGTCATCTTTAAGTACAACTCATTCACGTCAACTTACGCCACGCTGCTTTGGTACCTGTACTACGTGCCCATGACGCTCATCCCGCTGCTCTTTCAGCTATGCGGCATGCGCCTCGCGGGCGTGGAGCAACATCGCGCGGGCCGCCGCTACCGCACGGCCTTGTGGATTGCGGCAGCCCTGCTTATCGCGTTTGTGCTCACCAACGATGCGCATCGGCAGATCAACGCCACGGTCCAAAGGAGAAGCTCATGATCCGCGTGCTCATCGTCGAAGACCAGGCCATCTTGCGCGAGAGTCTCGTACGCTCCGTTGGCGACCAGTCCGATATGACCGTTGTCGCCGCGATAGCCGATGCTTCCGAAGCCCTCGATGTCGTGCTCAAGGAGCGCCCGGACATGATACTGATGGACGTGTGCACCGAGCACGATTCCAATGGCATCGTGGCGGCAGCGCGTATTAAAGAGGAACTGCCCGAGTGCCGTGTCATCATTATGACGGGTATGCCCGAGATCACCTTTGTCGATCAGGCCCGCGAGGCGGGCGTCGATAGCTTTGTGTACAAGAACGTCGGTATCGACGAGCTGTTCGCCGTGATGCGCTCCACGCTGGCGGGTTACTGCACGTTTCCCAAGCCGCCCGAGAGCATCTTCTCGGGCGCGGCGGCCCTCGACGATGTCGAGCTGTCGATCTTGCGCCTTGCCTGCGAGGGTAAAAGCCGCCGCGAGATTGCGGCCGAGCTGTTTATGAGCGAGGGCACCATCAAGCGCCGCATCTCGGAGATCCTGAGCAAGACCGGCTACGACAACATCATGCGTCTGGCCGTACATGCGGTGACCGAGGGCAGCATCGTTCCCAACATAGAGCGCTAGCGCTCGTTGCGCATCGGCATAAAAGCGACGGGGCCGCAGGATCATCTCCTGCGGCCCCGTCTGGTGTGCGCGGATGTGTCCGCCAATCCGCGGCTGTCGTGGTCTACCGCTACGCGATGGTTGCGCTGTAGGAGGCGACGTCCTCGTAGGAATCGGTCAGGTAGGCGTCGATGCCGATGGTCGTGTTGACCAGGTCGTCAAGGCTATCGAGCGTGCCGTTCGAGAACGTGAATTCCTCAGTGGCGTTGGTGCCGGGCATCAGGTGAGCCGAGAACCAGGGTTCCTTCATGGTGCCGTTGACGTTGGTCTTGCCAGAGGGAGCGTAGAAGGTCAGGTCCTTGTCGCTCTTGTTGGTGATGTTAACGACAAAGCCGATGTCGCCCCAGTCGTCCTTGAACTTCTCGGTGATGGTGATGGTGCACAGATCGTCATCGGCGACGGTGACGGCGGGGGAGATTTCGACGCTCTGGACATCGTCGTCTTCGACGGCCTCATCGATCTCCTCTTCCTTCTCGGCGTTCTCGCGATCCTTCTTCACCGTACCGGACAGATTCTTGTCGGACTTCGTAAAGACGAGTTTGTCCCCGTCAGCCTCGAGGACGAGCTTGCCGTCCTTGAGCTTCATGTCCTGCGAATCGCCGTCGGCGGTGATGGTCGCGGTGGTGGCGTCCTTGGCTTCCCACTTTACGTCGGAGACTTCGGAGAACAAATCGAGGCTGCCGGTGCCGTCTTCATCCAGGACCAAAATGCAGCTTAAGCCCCATTCCTCGAACATCTCCATGTACTCATCGGTCAGCTCTTCGCCCTCCAGGGTTCCGCCCGAGAGCTTCCAGCTGCCGACAAAGTTGGCCTTGTAGTCTTTGCCGCCGCTGCAGCCCGTCAGGGCAAAGGCGAGCGCCAAGAGCGAGCGCCAAGACGCATGTCAGAAATGCGAGTACGGACTTTTTGAACGTTGTCTTCATGGTGTCC
>URQD01000103.1:0-2161 GCA_900549905.1 uncultured Collinsella sp.
CCCGCGACCCCAACCTTGGCAAGGTTGTGCTCTACCAACTGAGCCATGTCCGCTTACGAGGATTAATCTTACGTGATACCCGCATCCTATGCAAGAACTTTTTTTGAAAAGTTTTGCGACGCCCTCTCGAACCTCGCGAAGACATCAGCCACCATGGAAAGCGCGGGCAAACGCAAACTCGCCGCAAGAGGCCCCCTACAACTCAGCGAGCATGATCCAGGCAGAGCTGTCCTGCGCAAGCCTGCCGTCTGCAAGCGGTGATGAGGTGAGCAGGACCTTGCCCGCCGGCAGCTCCACGGGTGCTGCACCGAAGTTCGTCACACACGCCCAGCCGTTGTCGCGGCGATAGGCGATGACGCCGCCCTCAGCGCCCTCGGCACCATCCGCAAGGCCGGTACGCCCGTCAAGATCGAGCCACGCAAGATCGTTGGCGCACCCGCGCAGCTTGCGCCGCAGCCAGAGGGCGTCACGATAGAGCGCAAGCATCGATGTCGGGTCCGCTTCTTCCCTATCGGCAGCGTAATCGGAAAACCATGCAGGCTGCGGCAGATGGGGCGCCGCATCGGCGTCCGCCGGTGAAAACCCAAACGATCCGCCCTGCGTGGGATCGTCCGCTGCCACCCACGGCAGGGGCACACGGCAGCCGTCGCGCCCCTTCTCGCGCTTCGGTCCGTGCGTATTGGTCGCAGTAGGATCTTCGAGTGCGGCCCACGGGATATCGGCCACCTCAAAAAGGCCGAGCTCCTCACCCTGATACACGTATGCCGAGCCCGGAAGCGCCAGCTCAAGCAAAAGGGCCGCCCGCGCGCGGCGCTCGCCGAGTTCACGGTCCTCGTCATAAGACGACCCGTCGCGTAAGAGCCAGTCAAGCGCAATCTGGTGGTAGCGCGTCGCCTTGATCTGCGGCAGGGCGAAGCGCGTCGCCACACGAGGCACGTCGTGGTTGGAAAGTACCCAGGTCGAGGCGGAATCGGATTCGATGGCTGCCTTCAAGCCCTCCTCGATTGCAGCGTGCATGTCATCATAGGTCCAAGTGGCCTTGGCGAACTCAAAGTTAAATGTCTGGCCAAGCTCGCTGGGGCGCGCGTAGAGATACTGGCGCTCGGGCAGCACCCACGCCTCGGCAACAGCGCTGCGCGGCGGATTATAGCGGTCGAACACGCGGCGCCACTCGCGATAGATCTCGTGAACCTCGTTGCGATCCCACAGCGGATGGGTGCCGTCGTCAACCATGTCATCGCCCTCGGCGAGATGCCACTGGTCGAGATCATCGCGGTCGAGATCCTTGGCGAGACCGTGTGCCACATCAATGCGAAAGCCATCAACGCCTCGATCGCTCCAAAACGCTAGAACGTCGCAAAAGAACGCGCGAACCTCGGGGCATGACCAGTCAAAGTCCGGCTGCTCGGGCGTAAACATGTGCAGATACCACTGACCGTCCGCAACACGCGTCCAGGCGGGGCCGCCAAAGTTGGCATTCCAATTGGTGGGAGGCAGCTCGCCATGCTCGCCGCGGCCATCGCGGAAGATATAACGGGCGCGCTCGGGCGATCCGGGGCCGGCGGCAAGAGCGGCTTTGAACCAAGGGTGCTGGTTGGATGAATGGTTGGGCACGATGTCGACGATGACCTTGATGCCGTGCGTATGAGCCGCAGCGATCATGTCATCGAAGTCATCAAGCGAGCCGAGACGTGGGTCGACATCGCAGTAGTCCGCCACATCATAGCCGCCATCAACAAGAGGCGATGGGTAAAACGGGCTCAGCCAGATGGCCTCGATACCCAGCCGCTCAAGATAGTCCATCTGCTGGGTAATGCCCGCGATATCGCCCAGACCCGAACCAGTCGAATCCTTAAACGAGCGCGGGTAGATCTGATAGATCGCGGCATCGGACATCCATGGGCGCGACGAGGACTTTTCTGTAGCCATGGGATGAGTCTCCCTTGCAACGAGGTTTTGCGAGATGCCCACGATGATACGCCCAAAGCGGACATTCGCGGCAAACAACGCCACAGCCACGCCCCAAACGCTCGCTCCCTCACGGGCTCGAGCCCAGACGACGGGTACGAAAAAGCCCGGCTACCGTAGTAGTCGGGCTGCTGCGTTTGGAGCGGACAACGGGGCTCGAACCCGCGACCCCAACCTTGGCAAGGTTGTGCTC
>URQD01000104.1:0-2136 GCA_900549905.1 uncultured Collinsella sp.
CAAGAAGCGTGCCGAGTACGAGCGTGCTTGGAACCGCATCGAGGAGAAGTTCAACTCCGGCGAGAACGTCGAGGGCGAGGTTATCGAGGTTGTCAAGGGCGGCCTGATCCTCGACATCGGCCTGCGTGGCTTCCTGCCCGCTTCCCTCGTCGACCTCCGTCGCGTCAAGGACCTCACCTCCTACATGGGCACCCGCATCGAGGCCCGCGTCATCGAGATGGACCGCAACCGCAACAACGTTGTCCTCTCCCGTCGCGTCGTGCTCGAGGAGTCCCGTAAGGCCGAGCGCTCCGAGATCCTGTCCAAGCTCAAGTCTGGCATGCGTCTCCAGGGCACCGTTTCCTCCATCGTCGACTTCGGCGCCTTCGTCGACCTCGGCGGTATCGACGGCCTCATCCACATCTCCGAGCTCTCCTGGAACCACGTCAACCATCCTTCCGAGGTTGTCAAGGTCGGCCAGGAGGTCGAGGTCGAGGTTCTCGACGTCGACCTCAACCGCGAGCGCATCTCCCTGGGTCTCAAGCAGACCACCGAGGATCCGTGGCGCGCACTGGTCAAGAAGTACCCCGTCGGCGCTATCGTCGAGGGCACTGTGACCAAGCTTGTCCCGTTCGGCGCTTTCGTCGACCTGGGCGAGGGCATCGAGGGCCTGGTGCACATCTCCGAGATGGCCAACAAGCACGTGGATCAGCCTTCTCAGGTCACCCACGTTGGCGACAAGGTTCAGGTCAAGGTCATGGAGATCGACCTCGACCGTCGTCGTATCTCCCTGTCCATGAAGTCTGCTGCTGAGACTCTGGGCGTCGAGATCGAGGTTACCCCGCTGCCTTCCGAGAAGAAGGACGAGGAGACCGACGCCGAGTAAATCGGTTTGACGATCACTTGTTTTAAGGGATCCGTCCGTAATGGACGGGTCCCTTTTTGCATTTGGCACCGAGATGCGCAATGCTGCCGGGCTGTCCACAGGCTATTGGATTGTCGGTGCATGAAAAAAGCCGACATCCCGCCTCGGGGAGGAGGCGGGAACACACCGAGTAGACGGAGGGGTGCGGAGCGCGGTCGCGTCTCGACTGACGACGTTGCCCATCGACAGGACCATTGTAACGCATGGCGGTTCTTGGTTTATCGTGTCGAGCGTTTGCGTTGTGCCATTGCCTGCGGTAACGGTGTGTTACACTCTTGCACTGCTGAGTGGGCCAGACGGTCGCGCGATGTGCTGCTTGCAGTACGCGTGAGGAAAGTCCGGGCTCCAGAGGGCGGGATGCCGGCTAACGGCCGGGCGGAGTGATCCGACGGAAAGCGCCGCAGAAAAGAAGACTCCCACCTGCGCCGCAAGGCGTAAAGGGAAAAGCTGAAACGGTGGTGTAAGAGACCACCAGCGTCGTGGCAACACGGCGGCTTGGCAAGCCCCATCCGGAGCAAGCGCGAATAGGAACGCTATGGGCCGGCCCGGTCCGCGTTCGGGTAGCGTGCGTGGAGCTGCACGGTAACGTGCAGACAAGATAAATGACCGTTCACGACAGAACCCGGCTTATCGGCCCACTCGGCACTTTGTTGACGCTGCGAACCCGTCAGCGCGGCAATCTGCCTTTCAAACCTTCGGGCATGACCATAAGGTCAATGCCCTCGGCTTTCAAGGTACCTTGCTCGCGCTGACGGGTTCTCGCTTTCGTTGACGGAATCATCGGCGTTGCCATTCTTTTTACTAGGGTTATCGTATTATTGAGGCTGTTTGTTGCTGCGCTTTATTTTGTTGAGGGGCTTTGTTGGACAGCTATTTTACTCTGCAATCGAATATTGAGGTTTCGGGCGAGTTTGTGGACCGCAAGAGCCGGTTTATTGCCCAGCTGGTCCATATTGAGTCCGAGGACGAGGCGAATGCCTTTATCGAGATGGTTCGCAAGCGTCATTATGACGCTCGACACAATGTTCCCGCGTGGATTTTGGTCGATGGACGCGAGCGCCAGAGCGATGATGGTGAACCGAGCCGCACGAGTGGTATGCCGACGCTCGAGGTGCTGCGCGGTGCGGGGCTCAAAAATGTTTGCTGCGTAGTAACGCGCTATTTTGGTGGCACGCTGTTGGGGCCTGGTGGTTTGGTGCGCGCCTATACCGCGGCGACGCAGGCGGCGGTGG
>URQD01000105.1:0-2070 GCA_900549905.1 uncultured Collinsella sp.
TCTCGGTGTGGTTGAAGGTGTCGTGCTTCTCGGTCAGGTCGAGCTCGCCGCAGTAGCAGTCGGCGTTGGTTGCTTCGTTTGCGGTTTTGAGCTGGCTCACCAGCAGCACGTCTGCGATGATCACGATGATCAGCGGTGCAACGATGTTGATGAGGATGCCCTCGACATCAAAGGTGAGGTAGTTCGGATCGAAGGCGTTCTCGCCCATGAAGAGGATTTGGGAGAGGACAAATCCGATTACAAAGAACAGCACCGAGGCAATCGCGAGTTTGGGCTTGGAGCAGGGAAGCTCGCCGACCATGCGGCCGGTTTGGCCGTTCATGGCAAACAGGTAGCTCTTGCCGTTCCACGAGGTGGAAAGCATCCAGACGGGAAACAGGGCATAGTTGCTGTCTTCCCAGGTGTAGTCGAGCTGCTTGCTTTCGACCGTGGCATTGTCATATTCGTCGACGACGGTCTCGCGCAGGGCCGAGATCGTACTTTCTTCCATGCGACGCTCGGCGCGCGCCTTGCAGGTCTCGCAATCCTCGTCGTAGCGGTTGGCGATGTAGCCGGGCATGTAGGCGACCGAGAATGGACGCAGCGCTTCGTAGTCAAACGGCTCGATGGCGTCCATGTGGCCGTCGGGCATCTTGGACGATCCGTCGACGGGCACGCGCTCAAACGAGATATTGCCCTTGCGGTACGCGTTGTAGTGGTCGATGGTCGTCACCGTGCGGTCGGATTCCTCGCGCACGGTCTCATTGGTCGCGTCAAAGCGCACTTCGCCGTCCACGCGGGCGCCGTAGAGCCAAAACGGCACGTAGACACCTTGGACCTCGTCGATGTGGTTGCCGGTGACAAAGCTCTTGGGCAGCAAGATCTTGCCCTTGTAGTGTTCCTTGAGTGCGGCCGTGACGTCGTCGCGCCCGAGCTTAAACGGAATCACCAGGTCGGGCGAGAAGTCGCCAGAGAGCTGGCCGGGCGCCACGGCGGAGTTGCCGCAGTACGGGCAGGTGGTGACGGCGACGGTGCCGTCGGACACGAGCTCGGCGCCGCACGACGAGCAGATATAGCCGGCGTTTTGGGCAAGTTCCTGCACCGCGTCGTCGACATCGGGTTTGGGCGCCACGGCCGCGGCATCGGCTTTGGCATCCGCCTTGCCCTGGCGCTCGCGATAGAGGGCCTCGACCTCTTCGACTTCAAAACGAGAATCGCAGTAGTCACAGACGAGCTTTTGCTCGGCGCTGGCAAAGTGAAGGGGGCCGCCGCACGCAGGACACTGATAGTTGACGCTCTCGAAGGCCATCATCGGTCCTTTCTATGCCGGGGACTATGCGCCGATGGCTCCGCCGCAGTATTCACAGCGCCCGCTGGCATCGGGAATGGTGGTTGCACCGCAGAAGGGACAGGTGACTGCAGTCTTAGGGGCCTTGGCGGCCGCGACGCTGTCGCGCGTCTCCTGGCGCAGCTGCACCAGCGCATCACGGACTTCAGTTGCCTGGCGCTTGGCCTCGCGGTACTCAATGGACCCGCGTTGCTCGATGGTGGAGTCGTTCACGCGCAGGCCAATCTCGGTAAAGTACGGCGTATTGACGTGGATGGTCAGGTTAAAGTCGTAATCCAGGTCGTAGCGCGGCGGGTCGTAGCTCTCGCGCTCGCCGTCCTCGGTTTCGCGATAGACCTCGGTCCGATGCTCGTCGATGTCCATGTCGCAGCCGAGTACCTGCGAGAACTCTATAATGTCGGGATTGGCGTCGCGCCAGCGGCTCTGCGAGGTAATGATCAGCAGCCCCGCGTCTTCGTCGAGCATGATGTTAGTGCGCCCGGCAGAAAGCGTGCGCGTGGGGTTGAACGACGCCAGGCGTTCGGCATTGGCCTCGCGGTAGGCGAGCTGCTCGCGGATGTCGTCTGCGGTGCTGGAACGCCAGCCGCTAAAGAAGGGGGAGAGCTTGCCGGCGCACTCTTTGCACAAGTAGCCTTCGCTGATCTTGGTCTTTCCCAAAAGACCCAGCTCGGTACCGCAAATCGCGCATTCTTTCTTCTCGAACATCTTGTCAAAGAAGCCCATGGCTGCCTCCCATCAACTGG